>CAXUIS010000296.1:0-6465 GCA_964250915.1 uncultured Ktedonobacteraceae bacterium
TGGTCATGTTGACCACGCCGTTTTTGTTGAGCACTTCTTGCTTACTTTACTAAAACGTATACCAACATACTCAAAAAGAGATACAATAAGAAATAATAAATCTTTTCTATCCGGTGGGAGCAGTTTTTTTATGGAATATGTATTTCTCGAACAATTACGCGAACGTCCTCTATTGTGTGATGGTGCGATGGGCACGCTACTTTATGCACGTGGCGTAACCTACGAGCAGTGTTTTGACGAGCTGAACTTGACGAGACCAGAGCTTATTCAAGGCGTTCACCGCGAGTATATTACGGCGGGCGCACAGATTATTGAAACCAATACGTTCGGTGCAAATCGTGTTAAGCTCGAAGGTCATAATCTTGGCAGTAAGGTGCGCGATATCAACTATCGAGCCGCAAAGATAGCTGCTGAAGCACGCGAGGTAGCGGGGCGACCTGTTTTCATCGCTGGCGCAGTAGGCCCAACGGGTCGCCCTCTGCAAGCACCAGACGAGCATCGTCTGAGCGAGCTTCGCGCTATTTTTCGCGAGCAAATCGGGGCGTTGCAAGAGGGTGGTATTGATATTGTTATGCTGGAAACATTCACCAACTTAGCAGAGTTACGGCAAGCAGTCCTGGCTGCACAGGAACTAGGTGGACTTTCTATTGTCGCGCAAATGAGTTTTTATGAAGACGGACATACATTGTCAGGTCAATCACCAGCACGTGTCGCAGCAGTGCTCGGTGATCTTGGGGTCAATGTGATTGGGGCAAATTGTAGTGTAGGACCGGCAGGAACGTTTGACGCACTTGAAGAGATGATTGCTTCAGCACGACAGTCATTTGACACAAGCGACATCTTTTTCTCTGCTCAACCGAACGCGGGTCTGCCCACACGCATTGATAACCGCTTCTTCTATGTATCGACACCAGACTATTTTGCGGATTACGCGCTTCGCTTTACGCAAGCTGGTATACGTCTGATTGGTGGCTGCTGTGGTACCACGCCGCGCCACATTGCTGCGATGCGTAAGGCATTAGATGATTGCTACGGTTGCCCTTCACCCGAAGAGATACAAACCACACAGCCTGCACGAGCAACGATTACGACACGAAGCAATACGACAATCGCGGAACTGATAGAAGCGGAAACCTTGCTTCCACAGCAAGGATCACTTACACCATTACAGAGAAAGTTAGCGGCAAAGGATTTTGTGGTAAGCGTTGAACTCGATCCACCAAAGGGCCTCAATCCAACAAAAATTCTTGAGGGTGCTGCATTATTGCAAAAAGCTGGCGTAGATTGCATCAATATTGCTGATAGTCCTATGGCACGAGTACGTATGGGATGTATGGCAATGGCACGTTTGATACAGGACCACTTAGGTATTGAGACGATTATTCATCTTACGACACGCGACCGCAATTTGATGGCGTTACAGTCCGAATTGCTAGGAGCACATGCATTAGGAATACGTAATGTGCTTGCGCTTACTGGCGATCCCGTGCGTGTTGGTGATTACCCTAATACAACAGGTGTATGGGATGTGGACTCGTCTGGCTTGATCCAAATTCTACGCGGTATGAACGAAGGTCACGATGCAGCAGGCTCATCAATCGGGACGCAAGCCTCGTTTCACATCGGATGTGCGTTGAATCTTAATATGACGGAAGAAGAAACAGAGCATGAGATCGAGAAGTATCAACGTAAACTGGCGGCTGGCGCGCACTATATCATGACACAACCAATCTATGAAATTGCGCCATTAGAGCGTTTCCTCCGTCGCGTCGGGATGCCTTCTATTCCTATATTGCTCGGAAGCATTCCTCTCCATAGCTCACGTCACGCGGAATTTCTGCATAACGAGGTTCCAGGCATCACCATCCCTGACGATGTTCGCACACGTATGCGTGAAGCTGGCGATCATGGACATAGAATTGGTCTACAACTCGCACAAGAATTGTTACAGGAAGCACAAGGAATGATACAAGGCGTATACCTGACACCATCCTATGGACGCTATGATGTTGTGAGCGAACTGACGCAGATGCTGAAAACGAAGGCAACAGTTTCATAATTCACGTGTGAAGGAAATGCTCATGACGTTTCCTTCACATTAACGCTATAACCATGTATTCTCGATAGCACGTAACACGACGCTTGCGTATGTTGCCCCCTGAATACCTGTGCGTCTATACATATCAAGACAACTAGAAAGAACACGTAGACCTATATCACGCAAATCTTCTTGCTCAGTATGTGCAGCAATACGAAAAAAGCATTCTGCTGCGAGAGCATTCTCCGTTAAAGGATGCATACGCATAGCAGCACGTCCCACCGCATGCTCATCATATGGTCCGTCATACAATAAGCTGCTTTCTGGATCAAAGAGTTCTTGATAGGCAGAACGCATCAGAAAAATAGCTGTTTGTAAATACTTTTCCGCGTGATGACGTTCACAAGCGTCAAGAAGTGCTCGTGTCAGCCATACACTATCTGCTAATTGACCTGAAAGTGCAGCATGTCCATCTACCGCATAATGGTAGACATAACTCTTGTTGTGTACCATGTGTTCACATAACCAATCGAGAATTTTACGTGCCATAGTCTCTAGGACAGGTTGCTGTAACACCTCTGCCGCTAAGAGATACGTAGAGGCCATGTGAGCATTCCATGATGTATAGACAGTGGTATCTATACCAGGCATTTTCCTCGTTGCACGAGAATACAGGGCTGGCTCATAATATTCCTCATCTGCATGCTGACTTCCAGCAAAGACGCCAACATGAGAAAGCCAGAGTGTCGAGTTGCAGTAGAGGACAAGACGCTGTGCAAGTTCGTGCCATTGTGCATCTTGTGTTACCTGGATAGCACGTAAGACAAGATGCAATAGAGATGCATTCTCCTCAAGCATTTTCTCAGTATGAGGTGTACTCCAATCGCTAGCAGCAGAATAGCGGAAGAAGCCACCATCTTCTTTATCCCATAATCCCCCATCACGCATCTGCTCTAGCGAATAACGTACCATTTCGGTCAATGTAGTGGCAGAGGATGGCTCATGTTGTGAGAGTTGTAAAAGCAGTTCCAACGCTTCAGGATGTGGAAACTTGAGATGTCTATGAATAGTAAAACCACCATACTCAGTATCATACAGGTCTTGCAACACGAGACTTGCTTGTCTTGGTACATCTATCAAAGCAGTGCGTTGCTCGTGAAGCAGAGAAGGTTGCCCAATTGCTGGCAATGTCTGTGTCAGGCTGCGGGTAAAGCGAGCATCATGAAGTACCTGTACCTGATCCGCGATCTCTTGACGATGCTCACTATAGTAGCGTCGAATATGCCCTAGATAGTAAAGCATTTGCTTGGGAGGAACATAGACGCCGCCCCACAGCGTCTCGCCCTCCGAGGAGAGTAAGACAACACTGGGCCAGCCATTTTGATTGTACCGTGTGTTGATATCAGGACGCATATCACTATCAACCCGAATGGGAATATAATCATTATTTATGATCGTGATGATGCTTGTCTCTGAAAGCGTTGTCTCATCCATGATTTGGCACCATTGGCACCATGAAGAGGTAATAAGCAAAAAAATAGGCTTATCCTGTTGGACAGCCTCCTGAAATGCGCCTTCTCCCCATGTACGCCAATGAATAGTATGTGCGCGATTGGGACGAGACGAAAAACGAAATAGTTCGGACAAAGGAAGAGATGCTTGTGAATGACCAACGATACTGTTACCGCTCACGTCTGAGCCTCCTTCGTTTCGGCCTTGTGCAATGTTGGTACATACTTTCTCAACGATAGGATACAAATTGACATAAAAACGGTTGCACCGATAAGTATACCATAAAATGAGGAGCTGCGGCATAAAACTTTCGTGAATAGTAGGTTCTTGTAGCGAATGCTACTGTGATGAGCGGAATAGGGTAGCCCTACAATTTGTTGTATTTTATAGGCAGCATAGTTTGACTTGCAGTCTGTGATATGCTACACTTTAGCAATCCAGAGATGTATGTTTTTGACAAGTTTTTAAGAGGAGGATTGGCCTATCAATAGGGATTTTCGGAGCAATGAACGTCCACGTGAGACGCGAGTAAATGAGCGTATTCGTGCCCGCGAAGTACGCTTGATTGATGAAAACGGCGAGATGATCGGCGTTATGGTACCAATGCGTGCGTTAGATATTGCTCGTGACAGAAATTTGGACCTTGTAGAAATATCGCCCAACGCGATACCCCCAGTGTGCAAGATTATGGACTATGGTCGCCATAAGTACGAGCAAGCAAAAAAAGAAAATGAGGCCCGTAAGAATCAAAAGACGGTTACGCTTAAAGAGATTCGGATGCGCCCACGTACTGACGATCATGATGTAGAAGTAAAGACCCGCAAGATTCAAGAGTTTTTGGCAGAAGGCGATAAAGTACGCGTGAGTGTTCAGTTTCGCGGGGCCGAGATGCGTCACCCAGACCTTGGCCGGAAGCTACTAGACGAGATCGCGGAAGTGTTGAAAGGGACCGCCACCATTGAGCGCTCGCCCATGATGGAAGGTCGTATGATGTCAATGATTGTTTCGCGTGCCCCAGGCTGGGAACCACCTAAGAAACAAGCACCGCCAGTTAGTAAACATAGTTCCTCTTCCCAAACCAAGGCACCTCAGAATACTCAAAACGATCTGGTAAGCACAGACTCACCAACAACGTCCTCCGCTCCCGCGTCTGAGGATGATGAGGTAATAGTTACCAACATAATTCCAGCAGAAGAGGCTTCTCAGCAGTAATTATGCTGATGGCTTAATTGTGCGTTTGAGCCACTACAATAGAGAACAGTATAATCTTATAGTTACATCATAAGGGTGTGGTTTATTTAAACTACACCCTTATTTGTTATATCCTTGAAACATGCCGATTGACTTTTCTAAGGTAGACTACTAAGATAGAATCATTCCGTAAGACATAAAATTCAAAGAGACGAAAGTATCCCTAAAGGATACGGAGGATAATACGCCGTGAGTAGATACGACGATCCACGTTGGTATGAAGAGCAGAATACTGTTCCGCCTAAACAACCGGCGTCTAATGGCAATGGCTCTAAACCCTATGACCTTAACAACACAAGTAATGACGATGATGTCTACCCACATCGGCAAAGGCAACAGCAGGTATTGCCCGTTCCACGCCAACAACCTCGGCATCTTTTGGGACCTTTTCTCGCTGTAACGGCTCTTGTAGTCATTGCGTTCTTTGGCGGTTGGTTCAGTCACCAGTTCTTTGGCAACACCTTCACTCAAAGCGATTCATCGCGTTCCTACTCACAACTTATTCAGCAAGCGTGGGATACCATTGATCAGCACTATGTTGACCGTAAAGCTGTAAACTATAAGAACATGTCATATAGTGCAATTGGAAGCATGGTTGACTCACTACATGACACAGGCCATACACGCTTTCTTACTCCCCAGCAAGTGCAATCTGAAAATCAGCAGTTGAGTGGCACGTACAAAGGCTTCGGCCTGTATTTGTCCTATGACGCACAAAGAAAGCTAGTCATCATTTCTTCTACCATTCCCGGTTCACCTGCTGCGAAGGCTGGCTTTAAGCGTGGTGACGCAATCATTGCTGTAGATGGTCAGGATGTCAAAGGAAAAGATATTCCAACAGTTAGTGGGATTCTTGGAAGTAAACCTACGACTACCGCCATTACCGTACAACGGGCAGGCATCGCGCAACCTGTGACGATCAAAGTGACCCGTGCAGAAATTACAGTACAGAATGTCGTGATGCATTACATACCAGAAAGTCATATTGCTCACATTCAGGTTGTACAATTTGCTGATGGTGTGACTGACCAACTAAAAAGTTCCCTTGCCGAAGCAAAAAAGTTGGGAGCAAAGAAAATCATCCTTGATTTACGTGATAATCCAGGCGGCTATCTGCAAGCAGCTATTGATACCGCAAGTTACTTCGTACCGAAAGGAAATGTTCTGCTTGAACAGGATAGCACAGGACAACAAACACCTATTCCAGTAACAGGCAACACAATTGATACAACCGATACCATTGTTATTCTTACAAACAAAAATACCGCAAGTGCTGCAGAGATTGTGTCAGGAGCGTTACACGATAACAACAGAGCTACAATCATTGGTACGACAACATTTGGGACTGGCACCGTGTTACAGCAATATTCGCTTTCGGATGGCTCCGCTATTTTGCTGGGAACACAGGAATGGCTTACGCCTAAAGGGAAGTTCATTCGTGACAATGGTATTAAGCCAGATATAACAGTGGAACTTGGCAAGAATGTAAACGCACTGTCACCTTCCGATGAGAACGCTGGCAATCTGACAGAACAACAAATTATAGCGAGTGGAGATACTCAACTCAACGCAGCTATTGAATACCTAAAAACACATTAGGTAGGGACCGATGTATCGCGTCCTCATTGGTATTTGACTATCAAGAGGACGCGATACATCGGTCC
>CAXUIS010000297.1:0-6457 GCA_964250915.1 uncultured Ktedonobacteraceae bacterium
TTTATGGGACATGCTTCTTGTCTTTATGTAGAGTTGGATATTAAGATTCCACTTTCTAAACGGGATGCTTCCCTTAGAGGCTATCGGCCTCTTGCCCACCCTCAATCTTAGCACTTGCGTGCTCGTCCGTTGGCGAAGGTTGTGCGGTAGGACTGCTGGAAATGCCAATGGCGATTAGGACCGCTTCCGCAACGATGACAAGTGCGACCAGTGTACGGGGTAAGCGGATACCAAACAGCGAATCAACGGAGAAGCGTCCTGGACCTGTGAAGGCAAGAGAAAGGGCGGCTGCGATATTGATCACAGGCAATTCTGCTCCACCTTCAGTCACCCAGATAGGTTTGCCCCAATGGGCCTTCGCGGTAGCCATAATCATTGCCGCTATCGTGGCGATTGGGCCAAGTGGATGCAGAAAGCCAAGGGCGGTCAATGCACCACCACCGAACTCGGAGGTTGAGGCTCCAGCAGCCCAGAAACGTCCTGGTTTCAAACCCATGGACTCGAGCCAGCCAGCTGTGCCGTTTATGCCGAAGCCGCCAAACCAGCCAAAGAGTTTCTGTGAGCCATGCCCACCTAAAAGACCACCAACAACCAGTCGTAGAAGCAGTAAACCAAAATCTTCTAACATATGTGTTTCTCCTCATTCATTATGAAATACATTTTTGCTGGAGAGCTTTCTCTTAAGCATACATTTAGTACGCCGCTAACAAACTGTTCGTTTCACGGTAAGTACTTCGTTGCAAAAAATCAGGGACAGCAACTCTCTTCTGTTTTGAAAAAATTTACTGTTGAAAGGCATCCCCGGAGCCGCATTCGGGGAATGATGAAGGCAGCGGGCACTCTGGTTCCAAATTCTACGAATATTTATGCGAACGCGCCACGCAGGGCGGCGGCAGCTTCGGCGATAGCGACCTTGCTCTGGTCCATGAGGCCCGCCATTGTGAAGAAGCCGTGTATCATGCCGTTGTAGCGTGTCGAGGTTACGGTCACGCCTGCCTCTTGCAACTTCGCGGCGTACATCTCGCCTTCGTCACGCAATGGGTCGTACTCGGCGGTAATCACTAGTGCGGGTGGTAAATTATGGAAATCCTTGGCATGGAGCGGTGCCATCATTGGATTGTGTGCGTCTTCCTCACTATTAGAGTAGTTATTCCAAAACCAGACTATCGAATCTCGCGTGAGGAAATAGCCATCGGCATTCTCATGCATTGACGCCGTACCAGGAATGAAGTAGTCGGTTGCGGGATAGATCAGCAATTGATACACAAGTTTAGGACCGCTTTTATCACGTGCCATCTGTGAAACGATAGCCGAGAGATTGCCTCCCGCGCTATCGCCACCAACCGCGATACGTGCGGAGTCGCCGGAAATGCTTGCCGCGTTTTGTGCAACCCACTCCGTTGCAGCATAGGCATCCTCAACTGCCGCAGGAAATTTGTGTTCGGGTGCGAGTCGATAGTCAACCGAAACGACGATACATTGAGCCGAATTTGTCAGTGCACGACAGACACCATCATAGCCATTGAGTGTACCAATCGTCCAGCCACCACCATGAAAAAAGACCAGCACAGGAAATGGACTCGTGCCCTCTGGTGTGTAGACGCGTACTGGTATCTCACCTGCTGGCCCTGGAATCATGCGATCCTCAACGTTATGCACCTCTTCTGGCGTACCGCTAAATTGAGCCATCGCATCGTATGAAGCACGAACCTCTTCAACCGATAGGGTATTCATGGGTGGAACATTCAGTGTTGTGAGCATATTAAGGAATGCCTGTGCCTGTGGATCAACTGGCATGTATGTATTATCCTTTCTGCAATGAAAAAATAACGTCCTCAAATGTATCGTATCACATGGTAGGGGCAGCAATTTATTGCGTCCAAAGATGAGTTAGGCGGGGATTCACGTTGTCATGAGATGCGCTTTGGGAACGTTTGCCCCCATCTTCGGGCGCAATGAATTGCTGCCCCTACCGATTAGGTATTTTTACAAACCGCTAGGGATAGCTTTTGCGTCGATAATGGCACGACTCAAAGGGCGTCCGAGTTCACGCAGACGTTCACATTTGGCGTCGCCAAGATGTTGCCAGGGAGCGAGTGCAAGCTGGTCCGTCATCTGCTCCACCTTGTCACGATGCGCTTTGCCTTCGTCGGTAAGTTTCCCTTCGTCGGTAAGTAGACCTCGCTCCTGTAAGCTGTGAGTAGCTGCTTCCCATTCCTCATCGGACCAACTGCGCGTTGTTTGCAATGCCTGACGCGATACCTCACCCGTTCCAGCATGCATTACGAGTGCTTCACAGGGACCAACTTCATCAGTCATCAGTGCCGCGACATGTCCACCAAAACGGAACTCACGCAGCAGTGTGATCGCATGCCACAAGACCATATGTGGCTCTGTAGGCCATTCGAGTGTTGCATGGGCGGCGTAGGTAATGCGTCCTTGTAGTGTACATCCATTGCTAGCCTCACGAGCCAGTTGAGATGCCTCGACCACCTCTGGACTGGAAATGCGCTCGCCCAATATGCGACGAAGCGCGGCATCGGCACCCGCGAAGCGTGCGTCAACAATTTGTGCAGGTGTTGCGCGTTGCCATGCGGCAGGAATTGCGCTCCGCACCAGCCCTGGGTTGAAATTGTAGAAAGCCGAAATAATCAGATCAGCCGAGACTGGACCCATCGCGGCCCCACGTGAGGCAAAGTAACCCATGCGTCCACCAATACCATATGCTTTGTATCGCTCGCTTGCCTCTGGTACAAAATAAATCATCGCGTGATACGGCTCAAGTGCGCGATACAATTTGCGTGCAACGGTTGCATCCATGTTGTTGTAGCCTTTCTTAAATATTCTGCCATTCTTTCGCTGTGGCTAAACGTGAAAGAAAGCTTCAGCGTTTCTATTTGCTCTTGTTCGTCGCCTTCACGCCAAGACTGTAATAAACGAATTAGTGCCTTCCTTTTCATATCTTCTGAAACCGCATTATCTGTAGTCCTATCATGTCGAGCTTCGATTGACGGTTTGTCGTTAATGCTACTCATACGTTTCTCCTGTCTTTGCTAGAGGTGAACGTAACAGGTCTGTTAGTATTATACTGTTTTATCGCCTGCAATGATAGCCATTTGCGTCCTCAGCCCTCACATCGTCTTCATTGTATTTTTTTCTTTAAACCAATTGTCCTACTACGTCACAATCTCCACAAAGCCTATGTGTATCGACGTTTATCTCTATATGTCAGTGTGTCATGTTATATCAAAATTTTATATACACTCTGGCACAATTGGATATATCGTTTATAGTAGTATGTCGTATGAAATTCGGAGAACTACATGCAACGTAGTAGCGTCGTACACAAGCTTGTACTTGCCCTTGTCGCTGTGATTGTTGTAGGCGTCGGCGTTTTCGGTATTTCGCTTATCGCACGTGCCAGACAAGACTCACGCAATCCCATCAGTGGACAAACGGTTCCCCTTATTGAGAATGCTCATCTGCTTGGGACCGCCAGTGGGCAACAGAGGCTGAATCTCTCGGTTGGGCTACAGATGCGTAATCAGCAAGAACTGGATGTCTTGCTGGCAAATCAGAACAACCCGCATTCGCCCCTGTATCATCACTATCTCACGCCGCAGCAATTCGCCGCCGAGTTCGGCCCGACGGTTGCGCAACAGCAGCAGGTTGTGACCTACCTGCATAGTCAAGGTTTCACTGTTTCTCATGTCTCATCTAATGGTTTGCTCATTGATGCTAGTGCTGATGTAGCACAGGCCGAAGCCGCCTTCGCCGTCAAGATCAACAATTATCAAGTTGGTGCGCGTACCTTCTATGCCAACGCGAGCGCACCAACCGTACCCAGTGCGGTCTCCTCACTTATCGTCTCTATTGGCGGACTGGATAACAGTACGCACATGCGTCCACTCTATCATCTTAAAAGCACGAGCAGCAAAAAGGCTTCGCAAGGCAAACGCGCCTTAGCTGGCCTCGGACCAACAGACCTGCTCGGTGCCTATGATGGTGCTGCCCTACAGCAAGCGGGTGTCAAGGGCAACAACCAGACCGTTGCTGTATTTGAGCTGGATGGCTACCAGCAGAGCGATATCACGCAGTATGAGCAGACCTACAACATCGGCAACCCCAGTATCAGTAACGTGCTTGTCGATGGGTATAATGGTTCGGCTGGTGCTGGTGCTATCGAGGTCGAACTGGACATCGAAGTTGTCGCTGCGATGGCTCCCGCCGCTTCACAGATCGTATACGAGGGACCAAATTCGACGCAAGGAGTTAACGACACCTATAACAAGATTGTGACCGATAACAAAGCTCAGGTTACTACAATTAGCTGGGGTGAGTGCGAAACACAGTCGGGTGCCGCTGAACTGCAAACGCTGGACGGTATCTTCAAACAAGGTGCTGCACAGGGTATCTCGTTTTTCTCGGCTGCCGGTGACTCCGGTGCCTATGACTGCAATGATACCAATCTTGCTGTTGACTCACCTGCGAGTGACCCCAACGTAATTGGCGTAGGTGGTACAAATCTGCAAACCAACGGTGGTGCGTATGGTAGTGAATCGGTATGGAGCAATCCCACTGATACACAGCGCAGCCCAAAGGGTTCCGGTGGTGGTGGTGGTATCAGTAACACGTTTGCACAACCAACATGGCAGGTTGGTCCCGGTGTCAAAAATCAGTATAGCAACGGCAACCGTGAGGTCCCCGATGTCTCGGCTGATGCTGATCCCGCCACAGGCTATGCCGTGTATTGTACTGTCACCGCTGCTGGTTGTCCTACGACGGGCAGCATCACAGTGGGTGGTACAAGTGCTGCCGCGCCTCTATGGGCTGGTAGCATGGCAATGATCAACAATTACCTGCAATCGCAAAACAAGCCTGTCGCAGGATTTGTTAGTCCAAAGCTTTATAGCTTGGCGAACTCGCAGCAACAGTATGCCCCCTTCCACGATGTGACGAGTGGCAACAACTTGTACTATCCAGCAACCGCAGGCTATGATGAAGGCAGTGGTATTGGTTCACCCGATATCTACAACATCGCTCGTGACCTCGCGGGTGGCGGTGCTGTTATGCCATCGCCCACTCCTGGTACACCAAGCCCAAGTCCAACGGCGACAACCGTTCCGACGGATACTCCAACAGCTGTGCCAACGGATACGCCTGTTGCGACAGATACGCCAACACAACCACCATTCACCGGGTCACTTGTGCGGAATGGTGGCTTCGAGATCGGCGCGAGCACCTGGCAAGAGTCTTCTGCTGGTGGCTACGAACTGATTAGCGCGAAGCATCCGCACACTGGTCAGTACGGAGCCTATCTCTGCGGCTACAGTTTTTGTGATGATGCGGTCTCACAAGATTTTGCTGTTCCTGGCAACGTGTCGAATGTCAGTATCAGTTACTGGTGGCAGGCGTCTACCACGCGTCAGTCACAAAGCTGCTCTGATGACCTCACTGTCTCTATTCTTGACAGCTCTGGTCAGACGATTGGGCAATTGCAGCATGTGTGTAACACGAATGCTTCATCAAATTGGAAGCAAGCAACCTTTAATGTCAGCAGTCAACTTTCGCAGTACGTGGGTCAAACAGTGACGTTGGTTTTCAATGGTCGCACTGGCTACACGCAGCGTACAACATCCTTCTTCGTCGATGATGTGGTTGTCTCTGCGAAGTAAATCGCGTTTTGCAGGGAGACCGCAAGGGTCTCCCTGCAAAATTGTATATTTGTTGTGTATCATTACTTCACGATAACCGTGAGGTTCATGTTGGAGTGAATGGTGCAGTAGAGTTGATAGGTGCCAGGAGTGTTGAACGGGCCAAATGATTGTGGTGTGTTGTCCAAAAATTGCGCATCTTTGATAACAGGTGCGCCCGACTCTACTTTTGGATGAGGTATACCATCGCTACCCCATGTACCGTTGTCGATGATATGCGCTTGTGATGTATCGCTAATGAGTGTCAACTTACTGCCCTTCGCAATTGTGATGGAGCTTACGCCAAAGGTCGAATCGGTCATATGCACCGTGTTTGGTTGACTGTCACTCGCGCTATCTCCCGCGATGCCACTACATGCCGCAAATAAAATAGTTGCTATGCCTACGAGGACAATGCTTAAAATAAATTTTTTCATGGATGATATGTTGCTCTCCTAAAAAATTCTGTAACACTTTTACGACAGATTATATGTCTGCCTCGTTATTGTGTCTACCTGAACTTTTGTGTCGGGTAATATCCCTAGCCCATTGTGGTATACTTCCATTCGCTCGCTCTATGAACATAGTACTTATCTGATTATTTGGTGAAAAACGATAAATTACGTACATACCTATAACGTCTGCACACCTTCGCTGATGAGCAGAACACCTAAACACAAAAGCAACACGCCACTTCCAATCAGGATACCTTGATACGTTCGACCTCGTAGCCAGTTACGACTATGACTTACGACGAATGCTAA
>CAXUIS010000298.1:0-6310 GCA_964250915.1 uncultured Ktedonobacteraceae bacterium
GCTGTAAACCGCCGACGAGGATGCGATACATCGGTCCCTACAGTTCCACAAAACGATTGACTGCCTGTATCAATTCTGCGAACGAGTAGATAACGTAGTCCGGTACCACCGTCTCAGATGAGATGTTCGCACCATTATATGAGACGAGAATGGCTTTCATCCCTACCTGTTGCGCCCCCTGGATATCATGATAGAGGTCATTGCCAAGATAGAGTGCTTGTTCTGGTCGTATCTCTAATGCGGCAAGAGCTTTTTGGAAGAGGCGCGGGTCGGGTTTGCGATACCCATAGTCACCGGAGACGATGATCGGGTTGAAGTAGTTCAGTATGCCTACCGCACGCAATTCTGGTACTGCATATGCACTCTGCGCGTCTGAAACAATCGCCAGGCGATAGCGCGAACGTAACTGGTCGAGCGTCTCTTGTACCTGTGGAAAGAGACGGAGCTTTTTACGAGCAATGCCACGATGCAATTCTGCCAGGAAAAGAGGAAGTTGTGCAAGTTTTTCGGGCGGTAACGCGCGCGTGTAGTCGCTTCCGGTTTTCTGCAAAAACTCACGCCATACCGAGACGGCATCCCACTCGACAAATTTTTCGGTACTCGCCGCACGTTGTTTCTGCATGATCTGAAAGTACAGGTCACGCACCTCCCAGCGATGCAATATGATGCCTTCATACATTAGAAAGTGGGCGATGCCACGATAAATTTCCTCTAATCCTTCGTCTGTTTCAATATCAATCAGCGTGCCGTTCACATCGAAGAGGATCGCACGAACATCCATCAAAATGTCCTCAATGTGATTTTCGCTTCCTCGATGAGCCGACGCCGATAGTCGTTGTCGATCCAGGAGTTGCGCGCGATGCGGAGCAGGGTCAGTCCCATTTGGAAAGGCAACCGTCTACTGATGGAGGCGAATGCACTGTGACGGTCGGGGAAATGACAGGAATATTCCCAGAGAAAGTGACCGATAAAAGGTTCCGCAGCGTATTTGTTGCCCGTAATTTGTAAGAAAAAATGCTGAAGTTCACCCGCGATTCGTCCGAGATCAAAAACACGATCAGCACGTTTCATTCGTTCCAGGTCTATTCCTACGACGCTCAATCCCTCGCCAAAGAGAAAATTTGAGGGTGTGGCGTCTCCATGCACAAGCACTTGCTGGTCTTCCCACATGCGGGGTTGTTCGCGCCAACGGTCCCGTAGCCAGGAAAATTCGTTGACCTCATCCCAACTGATTGACTGTTTCTTAGAAAGCTTGCGTATAAGGCGGTCCATGTAGGAACAATCCTCGTGAAAGTTCACACCATAGCCATTCGCGGTCCGATTATGAAATGTGGCGAGGAAATATGCGAGTGCCGTGAGCTTACCATAGAGTCTTTCTGGCTGACGCGAGACAATCGCATTTGTGATGACACTGCTAAGCGATTGCCCACCGCGATACTCTTCAACCAACAAGCTATTCAACCAGCCATTACGTCCAAGAGGGCGTACAACATCATGCGGATAGCCAATCAGCCCATAGCCGCGCATCATATGCAGATTGTGAAATTCCTGCTCCATGCGCTGATCTTTTTCTGGCATATGAAAGCCTGTACTTCTCGCAAAGAACTTACCTATGACCTGTGCGTTGCTGTACTTCTCTTCATACATGTATACTTCGTTGCTTCCACCCATCCGAAACACACGAAAGCGTGCTGGATGATTCGTTAGCCCTATCTGTGGCAATATATCATAGCGCAAGTAGTGATAGAGTGGATCATGGCTAGGTAAATGTCCAACATACTGCTTTGACATATGATTATCCTTCACACGTTTTCCTCATAAGAGGTCGTGCGTATATTATTTTTGTGTTAAATGATAGTTAAGGGAATGTTAATGCTTATCCCACATGATAGGTGAACGCAATGAAGATGTCAAGGCCATAGTGAGAAAGCATATAAATAACTCTTTGATATAGTATTGCCTTTTCTTTGCGTATAGCGTATAGTTTTCAGGGGAAAGAAAGCATACATTTCTTAGTATCTTTATAGCATTGGGGAGAGAAAACGCGATGAAAAGCCAGAACGGAACGGATTCCTATGCCTATTCATCTGCTATCTTTAAACATATGCCTATTGGTGTGGCGTTGTTTGATGTTCAGGATTTTCGTTTGCTTACCACTAATCCACGTTTTGAAAGCTTCCTTGAGTCCGCATGGCAACAAGGACGCGCCATCGGGCATCCCCTTGTTGAATGGATACCAGCGTGGGTTCCCGATACAGAAGTTCAATATTTATTAGATGTTTTCCAAAAGGTAAAGAGCGAAGGCGTTCCTCATCAAACGGAGGAGCGCGGTGTTACTCGCATTGGGGGAGATGCTACCACATATTGGAGTTGGACGCTTGAACCCGTCTATGATGATGTTGGAGAACTCGTTCAACTCCTTCTCGCAGAAAACGATGTAACCTCATATGTGCTGGCACGTCAGAAAGCGGAACGTGAACATGAGCGTTTGCATACAATTCTCGACCAGCTTCCTGAAGGTATTACACTAGTTGAGGCAGATGGAAGTCTCAGTTATATGAATTGTGCTGCGGAGCATCTTTTACAGGTTTCTCCAGAACAGCAGTGGAATGCTCTGCATGACCGCAACCCTCTAGCTCAGTCGGTACAAGAACTGGAAGGGCAAGATCTTTCCCCCAAGGATTTTCTTTTGCTGCATGCGTTGCATGGTGAAACAATTACAGGTCGAGAAACGATTATCACCCGATCTGACAATAGTAGCATCGTTCTCATGACTTCCAGTGCCCCACTCTATAATAAAGAGCAAGAGCTTATGGGTGCTGTGAGTGTCTTTCAAGACGTTACTCTGCGCAAAAATATGGAGCAGCAAAAGAACGAGTTTCTCTCCCTTGCCAGCCACGAATTACGTACTCCTATTACCAGCATCCAGGGTCTAGCTGAAATTTTACATATGCATATTCAGTCCGGGAAAAGCCTTGATAGCCCTCGTAGCCATTCTGCGATTGAAGAAGTTATAGGGCAGAGTCGGCAACTCACCTACTTGATCGATGGTATGCTTGACATCTCACGTCTCGAAAACATGCAGTTGGAATTACAATTCGTCTCAAACGATCTTGTCAATGTCCTTAAACGCGTGGTAGAAAGCCAATCTATGACGAGTAAATACCATTCCATTTCATTAGTCATAGAAGGGTTACAGGCTCACGAGACGTTAAGAGGGTGCTTTGATGAGCAAAGAATGATACAGGTTATGAACAATTTGATGAACAACGCCATCAAATATAGTCCGAAGGGAAGCACAATCGAGGTTGGTCTACAGCGATCCTCAACTCAACCTGATGAAGCACTATTATGGGTTAAGGATTTCGGTATTGGCATTCCACAGAGCGAACTGAACTCAATTTTTGAACGCTTCTATCGTGTCAGTAGCACAGATCGCTCAATTGGTGGATTAGGTGTTGGTCTTTATTTAGTGCGCGAAATTGTGACGCGTCACGATGGGCGCGTCTGGGCTGAGAGCGTCGAAGGCAAAGGCTCAACCTTCTATGTCCTCTTGCCGCTCAACCCTTCTGCTGGCTAATACATTACAGATCATTCTTGAAAAATAATTTATGATGCTTAATACGCGTCAGGATAAGAACTGCTGTATTTGTAATCGGGCAATGGGTCGGTGTCGAGCATGACAGGTGCTCTGCTCCTGTCATGCTCCCAACGGCCTGTTTTTCCCTCATAGCAATCTCAACATACGAAAGATAATGTGCCATTGTTGACTTGCCCGAACCTGAGATACCCTCGATCAAAATGAGTTGAGTTGTGCGCACAAAATTTATCTCTGGAAACTTCTTAGCAGCATTCTAAAGGTGACTAACACTAGATACACAGCCGTATAGAAGACAGCTATAAGTGCTACTAAAAAGATGTTAATAACGGCCTCAGGAACGGAAGAGGGGCTTATCCCTATACGTGGGAAATAATCTATGTATTCAGACCATGAAGCAATGTCATTTTGCTGAACCTCTTCACTGACGAAAGCAAAAGAGCTGGTGTTGTGTCTTGTCTTTTTCATACCTATATTCTCCTCTTGTTGTCCTTCAAACATAGAATAATATGGTTTCTCTCAATACGAAAGAAAGAACTTAATGTTGTATATAGACTGACTAGCATACCAGCACTAACTTAGTTTTTCATAACCTCTTGACAAACTAATAATATTAGTATATATACTATGTATATTAGTTTTAATTTTGAGCGAGCAACAAAGTGTTGCTTGACCAGATGATACAAAAGAGGAGAGAGACAATCATGAAAACGACTACTTACGGAAACAACTTTGTACAACTGACACGCTTCCCCTTGCTGTTTCCGGTGAACTGTTATCTTGTGCGTGAGGATGATGGCTTTACGCTGATAGACACGGGTATTGCAGGTAGTGAGAAAATAATTCTTGCATCTGCACAACCACTTGGAGCACCGATTGTACGAATTGTGCTGACACATGCTCATGGCGACCACGCTGGCTCGTTGGATGCATTACATGCTGCCCTACCTAATGCGGAGGTGATTGTTGCGGAGCGCAGTGTGCGATTGATGGCTGGCGATTTGAGCCTTCTGTCGGGTGAGCCTGTGGACAAGGTGCGTGGTCAGTGGGTAAAAGTCACGACGAAGCCGAACCGTACTGTTGTAGCTGGCGACCGTATTGGATCGCTTCAAGTTGTGGCATCACCAGGACATACGCCTGACTCTATCGCGTTCCTTGATACACGAGATAACACGCTGATTGCGGGTGACGCCTATCAGACGCGTGCAGGTGTTGCAGTATCGGGCGTACTGCGTCCATTGTTCCCATTTCCAGCACTGGCGACATGGCATAAACCTACCGCGTTGGAAAGTGCACGTGCGTTATATGCGCTTCAGCCTTCGCGTCTTGCCATTGGACATGGTATTGTGTTAACGGACCCATTGCCTGCGATGGCACAGGCGATTGCGGTTGCGGAGCGAACTTTCCCCACTCAGGAGGCATATGCCACGCAAAGCAAATAGTCGAGTATTAAATCGTGCGGCAGTGGTGCAAACTGCCGCCGCACTTATAGACACGATGGGGCTAGAGCAGATCACAATGGCGGACCTCGCGGAACGTTTAGAGATACGCACACCCTCACTCTACAATCATATACAAGGTATGGAGGGATTGCGTCGTGAACTGGCTCTGCTTGGCTTGCACGAGTTAGCAGCAAGAATGGGTCAGGTCGTGATGGGGAAGGCTGGAGATGATGCAGTTTTTGCTCTTGCACATGCCTACCGTGCATTTGCGAAAGAGCATCCAGGCTTGTATGCTGCAACCCAACACGCACCAGCATCTGATGACATCGAGCTACAAAAGGCAGCGCAGGAAGCGATAGATGTTTTGCTGAAAGTGCTGTCTGCGTATAATTTGCAAGCAGAGGAGGCTCTACATGCTATTCGTCTGTTACGTAGCACTATTCATGGCTTCACGTCATTAGAAATAGCAGGAGGATTTGGGCTTCCTCTCGAACTTGATGAAACGTTTCGTCGTCTTATTGTCATGTTCTTAGGTAGCATCAAACAATAAGAAATCCCCCTGATTTCCATAAACAAAGGGAGTGCCCCGAAAAACACTGTTTTTGGGGGCACTCCCTTTGTTTATCTAAGAAACGGCCTAGTACTCTGGCATCTGTGGAGCGGCGGCTGCAGCCTTCTCCGGTAGGTCAGTGATGAGAGCCTCGGTGGTGAGGATCATCGCCGCGATGCTGGTGGCGTTCTGTAGAGCAGAGCGTGTCACCTTTGCAGGGTCAACAATACCAACTTCAACCATGTCAACATAGGTATCGGTCAGAACGTTGTAGCCGATGTTCTTGTTGTTGCTATTCTCTCTCTGAGCGCGGCGAGCACCTTCGACGACAACGGAACCGTCACGTCCACCATTGACAGCGAGCTGACGCAGTGGCTCTTCGAGCGCACGACGCAGGATGAACGCACCTGTCGCGGCATCGCCTGTGAGGTTCAAGCCATCGAGGGCCTCGATTGCGTTGACCAGAGCAATACCACCACCTGGGACGATACCCTCTTCGACACCAGCACGGGTGGCAGAAAGTGCATCCTCAACACGAGTCTTGCGGTACTTCAACTCAACTTCTGTGCCTGCACCAACGCGAATGAGGGCAACGCCACCGGACAACTTGGCGAGACGCTCCTGAAGTTTCTCACGGTCGTAATCGCTTGTGGTCTCTTCGATCTGAGCCTTAATCTGACGAATGCGGCCCTGAATGTCCGCGCTCTCGCCATGTCCCTC
>CAXUIS010000299.1:0-6289 GCA_964250915.1 uncultured Ktedonobacteraceae bacterium
CGTCACCAATTGGCTCTGTGTTGGAAATCCCGCAAGCGAAACAACATTCTCGTGTACGAACTGGCCTGAACCAAGTGTCATGCTACCTTCTCCTCTGATATAGAACACGTTTTCGTGGGGCTATAACAAACTATCACATAAAAAAGCATACGTCTAGCAGGTATATTCTTAGTGGAGAACTAGTAAGAGTTTGGTTAAGAAACAAGCAAGCGTTGTTGTTATTTAGTAACATGTATCTGCCTGAATGCATGTTATTGAGGACCGAGGAGCGTATGGCGAACCAGCGTCAGGTGTGTCAAGGGGCCGAGACCACCAGGGACAGGTGTTAGAAACGAAGCGACCTCTTTGACGTTAGAGAAATCGACATCACCCACAACTCTGTCATCCACCGAGTTGATACCGGCATCCAGTACAACCGCTCCGGGCTTGACCATATCTGCTGTAATCAGGGCTGGGCGTCCAACGCTTACTACTAGAATATCAGCATTTCTTGTAATCTCGGCGAGATTGTGCGTATGCGAGTGACAGATAGTGACCGTTGCGTCATGACGCATTAGCATGAGGGCAATCGGCTTACCACCAACATTACTACGCCCTACAATGACCGCATTTTTTCCCTGAACGGGAATGCTGGCATCGCGCAGAACTGCTAGTACAACATCGGCGGTCGAAGGGATAAAGCTGGGAAAGCCGAGAAGTAGGTTGCCCGCGTTGCTCGCGCCCAGACCGTCTACATCTTTTTCTGGACGTAGCACATCGGTTACAATACGCTGGCGTATATGGTCAGGTAAGGGCAATAGCAGCACAACACCATCGGTACCTGCATCGTTGTTGAGGGTTGCGACCTCTGTACGTAGTTCCTCTTCGTTCATTTCAAAAGGATATGCGAGCGTGGCACAGGTCAGGCCAAGAGAACGACAGGCGCGTACGAGCTGTCGGCTGTACACCTCTGCTGCTGCGTCATGCCCTACAATAATTTGAGTCAGGCGAGCCGAGCGATGGTGTAGCGAGCGAAATTGGGTTGCCTCACGTCGTATTTCTTCGGTCAACTGTGCAGCGAGCGGGTGACTATCATAGATGATTGCAGACATATTTAGCGCGTTCTCACGTTTCTCGATTTTTATGCATCATATCACACATCATCGGTCCCTAATGAATTTTGACAATCGAATCCAGTAATTCCTCGGTAGGGGCAGCAATTCATTGCGCCTAAAGATGGGGGTGGTGGGGCAACGCGTCGGCAACAATTCTCTCACCACAACGCGGACCCCTCCCGACCCATCTTCGGGCGCAATGAATTGCTGCCCCTACCGCTATTACCGAATTCGGTTATCGAAATTCATCAGAATTGCATTCAGACACTATGTACAATTGGGGGGTAGGAGTGGCAAAAAGAGCCGAAATACGCTACAATGCCCGAAGGGTAGACATCGTAGGAAGACCTGAACGTCGGTGTTCAAGTTTGTTAGTAGCCAATTTGTACTATGTACACAAGACGGAGAGGATTTTATGGCGAGTGACAGTTCATTTGATATAGTATCGCAGTTCGATGAGCAGGAGTTGCTCAATGCCATCGATCAGACGCGACGCGAAGTGCAGACACGTTTCGATTTGAAAGATACCAAGACCGACATCGTGCATACAAAAGAAAATATTACGATTGTTACAGATAGTACAATGACCCTAAAAAGTGTGCGTGACATTCTTGAGTCAAAGGCCGTTCGACGCAATCTCTCGCTCAAGATTTTTAAGATAGGCAAAGAAGAGAATGCGGCGGGCAACAGGGTGCGCCAGGTGATCGAACTGCAGCAAGGTCTCACCACAGAGCAGGCAAAGGAGATCAGCAAGTACATTCGTGAAAACAGCCCGAAGGTCAAGCCGCAAATCCAGGGTGATGCAGTACGTGTGGTTGCAAAGAGCCGGGACGAACTGCAAGGGGTAATCACACTGCTCAAACAAAAAGATTATCCTGTGGCACTACAATACATTAACTACAGAGGGTAGTTGTAGTGGTGTATAGGGGCTAGGGCACCCGCAAGGGGATGCCCCTCCCATATAACAGCGTGTCACAAATCTCTCGTCTATGGGAGGGGCATCCCCTTGCGGGTGCCCTGGTGATGTGTACAAAGAAATTTTCAAGTACTTTAGTACCAAAGCTGTGTTCAAGCGCAAGAATTGTAGTACCCTACCCTTACTAGCGACTATTTATGAGAAAGTGACGACCTCATGGCAGGGAACCAACAAGCCTTTAGTACAGCGATCAATGCCGCTGACCGTTTTCGTTGGGATAGCCAATGGATGGAAGCGGCGCAAGAGTATCAGCGAGCACTAGCGGAGTTCCCCGATGATGCAACGGCACGTGGTGGCTTAGGGTTTTGCTACATGCAGACGAAGCAGTGGCAGCGAGCACTCGAAGAGTATGAATATATTCTCAAGCGTGACGCAAGTAATGTCATTGCACTCAGTAAGACAGCAGAACTGTACGGCATTCTTGGAAGACGCAACGATGCCTATAGAGCATATCTGCTTCTCGCTGACCTGTATTCACAAGCGGGACAGGGGGCACGTGCAGAGGCTGCATGGCAAAAGTCGGTGCAACTGGCTCCAGATAACCCAGAGCCGCACGAGCGACTCGCAACATATTATTTTGAGAAAAAAGATATTGCATTAATGATACAAGAGCGTCTAGCTGCTGCACAGGGATATCTTGCTCATAATGAACGCGGGCTAGCACGAATGCAATGTGAGGAGGTGTTACGTGCAGACGCGCAGAACAGGCAGGCACTACAACTCCTGGCACAAGTAATGAGTGGACAAAATGCTCCTTCTAGCCCATTAGCACAGGGAGCGGCATTTCCAGCATCGGTATATACGGGTCCATTGGCATTTCCTGAGAGTGCCGATCAGCCTCTGGTTGAGCCAACGACAACAGGAACTATTAGCGGAGGGAATACTGGCATCATGGGTAATATGGGTAACGCAAGCAACTATAGCGCGGCGAATTATGCAGGGGCACCTCCTGCAATGGCAGGGGGCAATGGGAATATGGGTGGAAATAATCCGAATGGACGTGCACGCATTACCGCCAATCAAGTTACAGGCGTGCTGAAACAGGCGCAGGCATTTCAGGCCCAAGGGCGTTTCAATGATGCTATCAACCTCTGCGAGCAAATCATGGAAAGCGGCATTGATCGCCCGGATGCGCGCTATTTTCTTGGCTGGCTTTACCAGGAGCAGCAGCGTTGGGAAGATGCTATCCGTCAGTTCCAGTTATTGCTTAATGACCCTGACTATGCACTCTCTTGCTATTATGCACTTGGGCAATGTTATCGTGCGAAAGGCGATTTGCGTACAGCCGCAGTGCATTTTGATGAAGCGGTTGATCGCGTTAACTTAGATGCATTGACCGTCGAGGAGTCTGATCAACTGGTACAATTGTGTCAGGAAGCAGCTGAGGCACATCGCGCGCTTGGCGAGCAAGAGCAAGCTCTTACTGTGTATAATGCCTTGCTCGGTTTCTTGCACAGCAGAGGGTGGAGTGACAAGGTTGCACAGGTTGAGTTCATGCTACAGCAAATGCAGAACGCCCCGCAAGTGCGTCCATCCGCACCACAAGGGAATGGGGCATATATACCAGAGCAAACGATGCAGCAACCGCTCTCGGATGCTGCTACACTTTCATTTAACATGGGACAGCCTAGTCAGCCGACGTTGCAACCACCCGCTCCTCAAGCACCAATACCGCCAGCACCTCCAACACAAATGGTGCCTGTATCTAATCCAAACAATTCTGTTGGCGAACTTCCTGATTGGCTTACAGGTATTCTTAGTGAGGCGGATAAAGCTCAGATGACACCCGCACAACCACCACAGAATGCGCAGCCAGCCAAAGCATCGGTGACAGATATGCCGACGATGGAGCAACGCATCACTTCGCCCGCTCCTGATGCAGTGACTCCGAAACAGCCATCTGCACCACTTACGAACAATGTTGCACCCGTGGAGCTACCTGCTCCACCGCCTGCCTCTCCTTCCTGGCTGACAGACGATGTGAAGCCTGCTGCAAACGCGACTCGTGCATTGCCACCAGAGCAGCTAGCAGCTGCCTCTCCTGTACCGGCAGAAGCAGTAGTACAGCAACCACAGGCCATACCGCCGACACCAACACCGATTCCGGCAGCTTCGGTTCCGGTGCAATCAGTGTGGCAAGAACCAATTGTAGCACCTGTTCCTGTCGTTCCTGCGCCTGCACCATTGCCAACTCAAACACAGGTACCGCCGTCACCTATTCCCACGATTACAGAAGCATCACTGGCAGAGTCAAGGCCGCAATCACGTCGAGGAGCAGAAGACCTACTCAATCAAATGGCAGGTGTTGGCTCGGATGAAGAGCTAAAGCATGTCGCCGAAACCGTGTTAACCAGTACCGCATCACTGCCAGAAAATATTCGGCTACTGGTCGTACGTGCTATGCAGGATATTCAAAAGTATATCAATCATGGTTTGTTGAACTCGGCAACGGAAGAATGTTTGCGGGTCATCGATATGGCTCCGCAGTACCTTGATGTGCATCAGGTGTTGTGTGAAATTTATGTACGCCAAGGCAAGGTTGAGCAAGCTATCACCAAATATGCCATTCTCGTTGATACCTATATTGTGAATGGACGCACCGAAGACGCAATTGCAACCTATCGCCGCATTTTGCAATTAGAGCCAAACAACCTGACCTATCGTATGCGCCTGATTAACCTCTTAGCGACACAAGGGAACAAAGAAGACCTGCTGCGCGAACGCACACTCGCAGCAGAGTCCTACCTGCGTCTCGGCTATATGGATCGTGCATTGACCGAACTTGAGCAGGCGTTGCAAGAAAGTCCAACGAGTGTGCCTACGCGTTTGAACTACGCGTTGGCATTACAAAAGCTTGGGCGTTCACAACAGGCTGTAACAGAATATCAGCGTGTGTTGCAGATCGACCCGCGCAACCTGACCGCTCTTGTGCGCTGGCACATCTCGATGACAACAACTCCCGGTACCTCACGCTCGACCATTCTGGAAGTGCTGTCGCGTGTATGTTGGCAACTTCGTGGAGAAGGGCAGAAGCACTACGATATTGTTGCTCGTGAATATACACAAGCGGCGGATATGTATCCCAGCAATGTCGATATTATCTATTCACTTGGGCAAATTCATCAACAAGCTGGTAACTATGATAAGGCTATTGATGCCTACACACAAGCTATGCGCGATAGTGTTGTAGAGGTGTTAGCTCGTACAAGTGCTGCCAACTGTTTCCTAGCACAAGGCAAGCCAGAGGCGGCGATTCAGCAGCTTGAGCAAGCTTTACAGAGTGTACGCCGCTCACCAAATGCGGTAGAACCTAGTATCTGGGCCGCACGTCCACGCGAAGCAGGCGAAGAGCATCAGGCACCAGAGGTGGAGCTTTCTCTGATGCTGGCAAAAGCGTACGAGCGTACAGGGCGATACGAGCAGAAAGAGGCTATTCTGCGTCAGATACGGCAGGCACGTCCTGGTCAGGATGAAGTCGCACCCGCACTTGCTGATATTTCAGCACGTCAGGGCGATGTCCCTAGTGCTTTGCAGGAGTATGCCGATCTCGTGAGACACTACCGCACTAATCGTCAGACTGATAATGCGCTAGGTGTTCTTAATGAGATGGTTCGTCTTGCACCGCAGGACCCACGAGCGCATGCGGACCTTGCAGATATATACGTCACACGTGGACATCTCGATGAAGGTATTGCAGAACTGCGCTTGCTCGCTGATATTTACCTACGTCGTAACCAGCTTGAACAAGCTGGCGATGCGTTACAGCGTGTCGGAAATATTTATGCTGAGATAGGGAACAATGATGAGGCGTTGGCAAATCTGCGTCGAGCGGTTGAATTGAATCCTAACTCCATGGAGTTGCTCCGCGAAGTCGTAAGCTTCTGTCTGCAACTTTCACGAACCGTCGATCCTTCATATACAAAAGATGCCGCGAAATACCAGGTGATTATCGCACGTCACTACTTTGACACACAGCAGGTGAAAGAGTCGGTAGCTGCATTGCAGCAATTGATAACAATTGATCGAGGCAACTACGAAGCCTATGACCTGCTAGGGCAAACCTATCAGTCCGTTGGCGAATACGAGCAGGCTAGTCGCGTCTATCGGAACCTTGCTAAAGTCGCACCTGAAAATGATGTTGCCCGCGAACGGCTAGCGACGTTGCAAGAGTTGCGCACAAGGTAAAACAGAGTACTGAACGAAAATAGCCTGCCCGAAC
>CAXUIS010000300.1:0-2379 GCA_964250915.1 uncultured Ktedonobacteraceae bacterium
CTCGACGCCAGATAAAAAAGAGTGCGGCAAGTACAACAATCCAAGCAATAACGTACAAAGAGACGTTCAAGCCAAAGGGCAATTGAACCGTCGTCGTCCCATTCCAGGACTTAGGAAACATAATGGCACCTCCCTATAACTGTGCAATACACTGAAAGCTTGTGTACTACAAGGAAGATTATAGCCACCTATTGTGAAATTCTGTTTAAGAAACATTAAATAATGTAATTTCTATGTTAAAATTAATTTTATACTTTCTATGCCCTGCTCTCGCTCCTGAAAACAATAGTTTCTCGCTCGTGTTGTTTACCTAACAATCCTGTCTGTTTGGTGATTGCATTTGGTACAGACACAGCTTACAATTTCTACAGTGTAGTTCTACACGAAACTGTTGTCTAGGGAACACTGTTGCCCAATTAACACCCTTCTTTTCACTGGAGAGATGCGGTTCTCTAGGGTATGATGTTCCATAAACCACATTTAATTGATAGGAAAAGAAGACATGAGCAACAATTATGAAGAGTTGGCTGAGCAAGCTAAGACAAGGAATCAGCAGGTCATTGATGAGTTTCATGCAAATGGAGGCAAGGTTGGAAATTTTCCAGGTGTAAATTTCCTCCTACTTCACACGCTGGGTGCAAAGAGCAACCAACCACGTCTCATCCCATTGTTATACTTCAAAGATGGCAACAACTACGTTCTCGCCGCAGCCAAAGGTGGTGCACCCACTAATCCCGATTGGTACTACAATATGCTCGCCCATCCTGAGGATATCACGATTGAAGTCGGGACTGAGCACTTCAAAGTCCATGCGACCGTTGCAGAGTCAGCTGAACGGGATCGTATCTTCGCTGATGTCGCAAGACAATCACCTCAGTTTGCTGGATATCAAAAAGATAATCCTCGTACTATACCAATCGTTCTCCTGAAACGTGTCAGCTAGAGGTAAAGAGAGCAAGAAGATTTGAACGAGACAGCCGACAATGCAATGTATTATCGGCTATTTCGTTTTCCTAACATCATGCCATAAGAGGATGCAGGTTCTTCTCGATCTCAGCACGTTGTCCTTCCAGAAATGGAGGCAAGGCAAGATGTTCGCCGAGATGCTTAATATCCTCGTCTGTATCGAAACCTGGACCGTCGGTGGCGATTTCAAACAATGCACCGCCGGGGACTCGGAAGTAGATTGACTTGAAGTAGAAACGGTCAATCACTGGCGTCACACCAAGACCAACCTGCGCAAGATGCTCACGCCACTGGTGATGCTCCTCTGCGTTTGGTGTGCGAAAGGCAATATGATGAACACCACCAATACCAAGATTGCCAGCCATTCCGTTTGGACGCACCTCCACATGTACCTCCGTGCCGGGTCCACCTTGCCCGGTCTCAAAGACAACGAGGCGGTCCGTGTCATTCAAAGCATATTCTCTGGTCTGCTGAAAACCAAGTACCTGTGTCAGGACGAGCGCGAGCGAGTCAAGTTGACGCACAATAACTGTTGCCGCATCGAGTCCGCGAATTGCTACATGTGCTGGAATAGGACTCTTATCCCACGGCTGAAACGTCGTGGGCGTATTGCCATCTTCAAAGAGTCCAAGTTGCATACCTTCTGGGCTGGTAAAGAGAATACCTGCACGGCCTGCACGCTCGCCACGGCTTTGTATCTGTGCACCGTTTTCCTCTAAATGACGCGCCCACCAGTTCAGTGCTTCCATTCCTGATACGCGGAGCGCAATCGTTCCGATGGTGCCAGTACCAGAGACATTTCGTCCAATATGGGGCCAGTCGAAAAAAGTTATGTCGGTTCCTGGATTGCCACGCTCGTCAGCATAATAGAGGTGATAGGCTGAGATATCGTCCTGGTTCACCGTTTGCTTGACCAGACGTAGGCCCAGGACGTTTGTATAGAACTCAACATTTTTTGCGGTGTTGCCAGTGACAGCCGTCACATGGTGAAGACCAGTAAGTTTCATGAGTTTCTCTCTCGTTTCTTAAATGACGTTAGTGCACGTCAATCACCGTCTCACCTCGTGTCCGGCACGCACTAATACCTGCAAGGCACGTTCAAGATCACCCTCTTTTATGAGCAGGTGGTCGGTCTCGTAAGTTGCGATGGCGAGTACACTAACGTTCGACTCGGCGAGCGGGATAGCAAGTGAAACATGAATACCAGAGAGAGAGAAATCAAAGGCTCCCTCGACTTTGACGCAACGCCAGCCACGCTCTGCCTCTGTACCCTCGACAGGTACATTGTCTTGTAAGCATACAACAGAGAGTTCAGTACGTGTACGTGTCAGTGAGATAAAATCATCGCCAAGCAAGGCCCAATTGGGAATATGCCCGTTGGGTTCGAGCCTACATACAGCATACGTCTGGGGT
>CAXUIS010000300.1:2389-4502 GCA_964250915.1 uncultured Ktedonobacteraceae bacterium
AGCTTCCCTATTCCTTCCTCATACATTTCTTGTATAAAGAAAAATGGTAGTGTGCAACAATGCACGCACTAGCGCATGCATCGTTGCACACTACCATTTTTTTGTATTGCTACTTATCGCACTCTTCTACTACAAAGGCTCTACACGCAGTAGCACATCGCCTTTTTGTACAACGTCCCCACTGGTGGCGACCATTGCAACGACGCGCCCCGATACATCAGCCTGAATCTCGTTAAAGACCTTCATTGCTTCAACGAGCGCGACAATCTGCCCAACGCGCACAATGTCGCCTACAACGGCGAACGCTGGCGAAGTCGGCGAGGCCGCTTCATAATAAACGCCTGTCAATGGAGCAGCAATCGCCACACTCTTGTCAACCTTGGCAGGCGGTCCTGCAACCGATGGGACAACCGTTGCGCTTTGCCCATTCTGCATTACATTTACGGCCTGCTGTGTGGGAGCAGAGGAGACCATGACCATCCCCGGATTGCGCCGAACGATGATTTCAGTCCCTGCCTCAGTTAATTCTAGTTCGCTAATCGTGCTACCTTCGAGAACCTGAATGATCGCCTCGACTCGCTCTAGCCACGATATCTTCTCTTCATCCATACAATTACTTACCCTATTATATCTGTTACAATCGCTTGGGTGCGCTAAAGCGGACCCGTACAAGAGTGACTGATGGTTGCTGGGGTACAAGGGAAACCCTGTACGGGTCCGCTTTAGAGCACCCAACCCATCGAGTCCCTACTCCTCATAGCGTTTGAAAATCAAGCAGGTGTTATGTCCACCAAAGCCCATTGAGGTACCCATTGCAGCATTGACATGAACGCGTCGTGCCTCGTTTGGTACATAATCCAGATCACATTCTGGATCAGGATGGTGCAGGTTAATAGTCGGTGGAACAATACCTGTTAAAATTGACTGAATGGCGACAACTGCACCAACTGCACCAGCCGCACCCAGTGTGTGCCCAATCATTGATTTGGTACCACTAATTGGCATTTTCCATGCATGTTCGCCGAACACAGTCTTTACCGCCTGTGTCTCCGTACGATCATTGTACTCTGTTGATGTGGCATGTGCATTGTAGTAGTCGATTTGGTCAGGCTGTAACCCTGCTTTTTGTAGGGCGCGTCGCATCGCACGTACCAGACCAGTACCACCAGGAGCAGGCTCGGTTATATGGTGTGCATCACCGGTGGAACCATAGCCCACCATTTCTGCGAGAATATGTGCACCGCGCGCCTTAGCAAATTCCAGGTCTTCCAGAATCAGCATCGCCGAGCCTTCACCCATCACGAAGCCATCACGTGTCGCGTCAAAGGGCCGACTCGCGCCTTGTGGATTGTCATTGAGGCGTGATAGCGCATGCATGTTATCAAAGGCAGCCATCGCAATCGGTGTAACCGCTTTTTCAGAGCCACCCGCGATCATCGCTCTCGCGTCGCCGCGTCGAATGGTTTCCCATGCTTCACCAATTGTGTTGCCACTGGTTGCACATGCTGATACAGCTGCCCAATTGGGGCCACGCGCTCCCGTCAGGATAGAGACGATACCAGGGGCACCGTCGATAATCATCATGTTAATAAAGAAAGGGCTGATACGGTCGGGTCCTCTATCATGCAGAATTGTAAACTGATCATGCAACGTCACGAGGCCCCCGATACCGCTACCAATATACACACCGATGTCGTCCGCGTTCTCATCGGTGATTTCTAGTTTAGCTTGTGCTAGTGCCTGTTTGCTTGTAGCAATCGCCATCTGTTCATAAGGATCATTGCGACGCGCCTCTTTACGGTCAATATAAGGTGAAGAATCGAAGTTTTTGACTTCACCCGCGAAGTGAACGCGGTGCTTGCTTGAATCATAGCCTGTAATCTCACTCACACCCGATTTTCCCTGGCATAGCGCATCCCACGATGATGCCAAGTCGTTACCCACAGAGGTAACAAGCCCAATTCCAGTCACAACAACGCGAGACGACATAATGTGGTTCCTCCTGTATTATGTGTTTATAACAGTTCTGTATATATCCATGTATCCGGTAGGGGGGGCCAATAAATTGGCACAAACAAACGGGGGGGGGGGGATCCAGGGCAGAAAATGATAT
>CAXUIS010000300.1:4512-6281 GCA_964250915.1 uncultured Ktedonobacteraceae bacterium
GATGGGGGTGGTGGGGCAAACGTTCCCATCATGCATCTCGTGGCACCGTGAACCCCCTCCCAACCCATCTTTGGGCGCAATGAATTGCTGCCCCTACCGATTGATGATGAATAATCTATATCCCCAACGCCGCCGCTTCTTCCTGTATGAAACGTGTGTAGGTTTCGCCACTGAGAAAGCCAGGATGTTTCAGCAGGCGTTGATGGAACGGGATTGTGGTTGTCAAGCCTTCAATAACGTACTCATCGAGTGCGCGTTGCATCCGTGCAATGGCCTCATCGCGTGTCTCAGCCCATACAACGAGTTTCGACAGGAGCGAGTCATAATGTGGCGGAACCTCGTAGCCCGCATACAGGTGACTATCGACGCGCACACCAGGTCCTCCTGGTGGTAGGTAACGCTCGACCGTTCCTGTTTGTGGACGGAAATCGTTGTCGGCATCCTCCGCTGTGATACGACACTCGATGGCATGACCGCGAAACTGGACCGCATCCTGCTTGAGTTGCATACGTAAGCCGGACGCGATACGTATCTGCTCCTTCACAAGGTCAACACTTGTTACCATCTCCGTCACTGGATGCTCGACCTGTAGCCGCGTATTCATCTCCATAAAATAGAAGCGATTCTGCTCGTCTACAAGGAACTCCAATGTGCCAGCATTACGATAGCCTACGCGTTGTACTGCACGTATGGCCTTGTTGCCAATATCATCACGTGTTCTACGTGGCAAAAGAGGACTTGGTGACTCTTCGACTACCTTCTGGTTGCGACGCTGGCACGAACAGTTACGCTCACCAAGATGAATGCCATTGCCATGATTATCTACCAGCACCTGGATTTCGATATGCTTGGCACGTTCCAGGTAGCGTTCAAAGTAGATACCATCATCCCGGAAGGCTTCACGTACCTCGTTCTGCGCGAGCGTGAAGACGCGTTCTAGCTCGTCTGGTCGTTTCACCAGACGAATGCCGCGTCCGCCGCCACCAGCTACTGCTTTGAGCATCAGAGGATAGCCGATATCTTTCGCGGCATCCTGGGCCTCTGAGACGGAACGCAGCACTGGCGTACCAGGAAGCATTGGCAAACCAGCCTTTGCCATCGCCTGTCGCGCCGAAACCTTGTCACCCATAACGCCCATGACTGATGCGGGTGGTCCAATAAAGGTAATATCGACATCGGCGCATATCTCGGCGAAACTTGTGTTCTCCGATAGAAACCCGTAGCCGGGATGAATGGCCTCTGAGTTAGAGATAAGGGCGGCACTGATAATATTAGGCACATTGAGGTAGCTCTTGCTACTAGGCCCAGGTCCAATACAAATGCGTTCGTCAGCCATACGCACAGGCAACGAATCGCGGTCCGCCTCCGAATGCGCGATCACACTGCGAATGCCCATCTCGCGGCATGCGCGAATCACACGTAGCGCAATCTCGCCACGGTTCGCAATCAAAATTTTACGAAACATACTACAACATATAAGGACGGACAGGCCGCCCACTCCTCTCCCGTCAGCATCTTCAATTTGAGAGTATCTAGCAGATTATATCACGTCCGTGTGCAAGAATGGGGCAAATACGCGAGAGGGTGTGCTAAAGCAGACCCGTACAGGAGCTACCGAAGATTACCGAGATGCAAGCAAAGTCCCGTACGGGTCTGCTTTAGCACACCCTCGTGGCAATCAACAATCTTGGAAGGAATGTTGAAACGTTCCCTCAATCCTGAGAACATAGTCGATTGCCGACGAGGGCGTAATGAATTATGGCCCCTAC
>CAXUIS010000301.1:0-6239 GCA_964250915.1 uncultured Ktedonobacteraceae bacterium
CCTTGACCAATCCAGGTGGCTCCAACTTGCTGAACGGCACTGTTGATCTGCGCTAATGCTTGCTCGAATTCTGCTACCTTCGCGTTAAATTGAGCCGCAGTTGCACTCATTTCACTATAATTAGCAGCAACGTTTTCATTTCCAGCCATACATTTTTCCCTTTCATCAGAGGATACTTTACGCGTCTCTATTTGCATAAAAATGGACGCTTACACAGCATGGATACGCTAGTACGCTTACCAACGTTCAAGTGTACAGAAACATTTTCTGTTCTCGTACACTTTCACTGTACCATGACACTTAGGGATATTCAAGGTAAAATTTCACTTTTTATACAAGAGTACTAGACATTACGAGTAACTGTAATAAACCTTAACATTATTATTGCTTGCTTGCTGGAAGCAGTTGCATTGCCCACGAGCCGAGTTCTGGACATTGGGAGAGGTCTGCTGACGACCACGCTGAATCGAAAAGAGCTAACAGATTAGGGTTCATACGCCATAGCGTCTCGCGTACAGCATGCCAACGAGGAAAATTTACAGTTTGAAGTTCGTTCGCGGCAAAAAGCGTTTCGGCGTTGTCTTCCGTATGTGCACGTACCAGAGGGTTCCACCATGTCAGCATTTCGGTGAGAAGTATTGCACCTGCAAAACGATCACCGTCAGGGCGCCATTGTCCACGTGAGTCAAGGTTACGAGGCTGATAGCCGGGCGAACCTTGACTACGCCACTGAGGAGGAGGCAACGTCGGCATGGCGAGTCCCTCGATATCCAGCAATTCCACCCACTGATAGTCGGGTGAGACAAGAATATTGCCGCCTGCAATATCTGTATGTACCAGATTATGCGCTTCTATATACCACAACACACTTGCAGTTGCAGTCGCAACATGACGTGCTTTTGTGGGAGTATACGCCGCACTCGCTACTGGATCAACAAGAATACCAGCCCACGTTTTACTCGTTAACCACGGCATTAGCGTGGCATATTCAAGCGTTGGGAAGGATGCAATAACATCAGGTGCCGTCTCTTTCGTAAGACAGAAACGATGCCCAAGAAACAATCCTGGTGCGTCCTTGTGTACTATCAATGCAGAAGCGACACGAGCACATTGTTCGCTACGATAAATAGGCTTCATCACTTTAAGCGCATAGAGTTTTTCTTTATTGTTGCGTTCGCGCAATTGATAGATAAACGCTTCCCCACCTTCAACCACAAACACCTCACTTTCATCATCAGGAAAATGAGGGTTTGGAACAAATTCATATACAGTTGACGCGATGGTAAGCGGCATGCCAACAAAAGGCAAAAATGTATTCATGATGGACGGTTGCCCTTTATCCAGTTATGTCCCAGCGAATCTCTAAAGCGGTCATATCATCGTTCTGAGGTGACAAAAGAAGGTTTTGTATTTGGACATGCCATTCGTCATCGCTAAGGAGTGCCAGGTTTTCTCCGATAGCATTCAGGCCATCGGTATGAATAACAAGCCATTCGGGTGTGGCGAACGTAGCATGCCAGATATCTACCTGTCCACGCCTCCCTTGCACGGTAGACCAACGTCCAGAGCGATCATCAGTATGCCCAAGCACAACACATGAATCGAGTGGAAGCGAGAGACGGGCGGTAACGTTGCCCATCCAACACAACACGGCTTGTGTGGAACGAGACGACTCTTCGGTATCAATGCGTCCGCACAGAAACACTGTCTCACTACCATAGGTATCGCGTAGTTCTTCCATAACTTCTCGCGCCAATTGTGGAGTTTCAGATGGAAGGACTACCTTTTTCAGTTGCATTCGTGCATCATATGTCCAAAGATCAAGCAGACCATGCAGCGTACTTGTAAACATAGCCATATCTTGTGGTATCTCAGTCATTTCCTGTAACCAAGCGAGTAAGTGCGTCACAAGAAAGTACGCAGCAAAATCACCTTTATAGGAACTACCAACGCCATCGCATACACAAAAGCAGAGTGACGCCCCATCGTTAAGATAGACAAGACCTGCGTAATCCTGATTATGCAGGTCTTGTGTCTGTGCCTCTCGACAACGTACAGAAAGAAGACGTGCACTGATAGTTGGGGCTATCTGCACACGAGTAAGTGTATCTATGGATTGATTGGACGTAAGCGTTTGGTGCGTCGTCTCGGTGTACTCATGCATACGCGTAAACCCCCTCCTGGAAAACTACTTGAGTTGTGTTGCCGCCGAAATAGCAAATGCCAGACGTACAAGGTCGCTATGCGTGCCAGGGAAAAAAAGAGTTGCACCGCTTTGCAGATGATAGCCATAATTGTTGATGTTCTGTCGGTACGTCTCTGGTAGTGGCGACGAGAGACGAAAAAGAAGTTTTGCATACTCATTGGTCAAGACATTCATTTTGAGTATGCCACCCCATTGCTGCCAATCCTGTACAGGTTTACGCAGCATGTTATCCGCTACATACACATTTTCGACTAATACGGGACCGTCATTGACGCCCAACGTTTGAATACGTTTCACGATAGATGATGGGTCATTCGCAGTTAGGAGAGCATCTGTGAGATGACAAACGAGTGGAGCCGGACTACGCTGAAATTCAATAAGGTGTGATTGCAACAACTCTTCAACGGCTGCAAAGCCTGCTGCTGTATCGGTTTCGCCTCCTGCGCTGAGTACAGGAACACCAAAACGTACTAATTCGGGTAAGTCACGGATACCACCGAGGACATCGACGACTTCAGTACTATAGGCGAAGATGGCAATTTTGTAGCGTTTCTGCACAATCCCATCACGCATGGACCTTCGTACCATATCTTTTACCGCGTTTTTTAGTGCTTTATTGACCAGATCAATTTTTGTTGTCGGGCCACAAAAATCATTCATCGAGTGGCTAGCATCTATGAGATACACGATGAGCGCGGGCGTCAACGTCGTTGCAGGTTGTGTATATGTACGTATATCCATTGAACAATTTCCTACCTCTCATTCATCATTATTGTACACATGCATAGGATGAATGGCAAGCATGGAAAGATTTGTGAAATAGTTCATTGAATATGCTTGTTTGACTCTGTTATACTGATAGCCGTAATACTTGTTTTTGTTCGCTATCCATACTACGGAGGAGACAACACATGGCAGGTCCGCACATCTTTGTCGGGTTTGCAGAGGAGGCACAAAGAGATCATCTTTTTGCGCAACAACTTGTAGATGATCTCCGCGATGCAGGGAATGATGTAGCACTTCTTGTGAGCAGTGAGAAGGCAGTAGATGCATTTATACACATGCTTAATCAACAACTCAGCGCATGCGAATATGTTCTTTTCATCCTGTCATCGGAAGCAGTACATTCTGCAAAGGTACAGATGATCGTTAACACTGCTCTTAATCTTGTGGTACAACAGCGTATTCGTAGTGTATTCGCATTGCTAGCGACACCAATAGATGTACAAGATATGCCGCCAACGTGGACAACGATACGTGTCTTCGATGCAACTCAGGATTATCCTAGAGCATTTGCACGTGTACAGCTTGCATTAACGCCCATTACAGCAGCATCGTTAGCGACACCACCAGCACCGCAACAATCTCTTGCTCCTACGCTTCAAGAGGCTACACAGCCAGTCCTTTCACCTTCTTTTGATCGACCACTCACACCGCTATCACCTATCCGTCCGCCAAGAGTGCGACAACAACCTTTTCGGATATGGTCGTTGCTAGTAATGCTCGTCAGTGTACTTGGCCTTACGATAGGCTTGATAACATATACAACGTATGCTAATCATAAAATAGTAGATGCAAACCTCGTACAGAAAACACAAAAACCTGTATCAACGTTTGTTGCAACAGCAACGCAAGGCGTCACGCCTACAGTTACTGCCACAAACGCGCCAACGCCTACCGCTACCACATTCCCAAATACACCACAAGGTCTCTATGCTAGTGTGTTACAAAGCCAACCGCTTATAGTTGATGCTCTTAATCAACCTGATAATAATCAGTGGGACGTTACTACATCTAATGGTGCTGGAAGTTGCCAGTTTCTCAACGGGGCATACGATATAACGTCAATAAAGGTAGGGCATCGTCAGCCATGTGTCATGAAAAATAATCCATTTCAGAACTTTGCACTTCAAGGGCAGATGTCATTTGTGTCGGGTCCTGGTCCCTGTGGACTTATTGCACGTAAGCAGGGTAGCACAATCATGTCATATAGATTTAATTATTATGCAAATGGCGATTATGAATTTCTTGGTCCTGAATACGCGCCAGGACATCCTGTAACGCTTGTAAAGCGAACTCCGGCTTCTGTCTCTACACAAACTGTTACGCTTACACTCATTGCCAAAAACGATACCTTCTACCTCTATATTAATGGACAATTTGTTGCCTCTACCAAAGATGCGACCTATACATCCGGTACCATTGGCTTCATCTGTCGAGACAATCCATCGCCAACCGAAGCACATTTCACAAATGCGAAGATATGGAATCTCTAGCAGGAGCAGAGTTATGCACGCATCGCGCGTTTTTGTCAGCTATAATACAGGACAAGCACATTATAAGCATGAGCAGTTTGCGACACGGCTTATACAAGATTTGCGTGCAGCCGGTGCTGATGTCACAACGGATGGAGGAAGCATTTCAGATGCTACCTTTGTACAGACAATGAACAAGGAGTTTCCTACCTGTCGCTGGTTTGTTCTTGTTGAATCTCCCGAAGCACTACAATCTCCTCGTATTCAGATGATGGTCAATACAGCACTCAACCTTGTAGCACAACGCAGTATGAACGGTGCCTTTCGTGTGCTTACCGAAGCAACACAACAACACGAAGTACCTCCCACGTGGACACGACTTCGGACATTCGACGCAAGCTACAGGTATGAGCCAGCCGTAGAGCAATTGCTTACAGCATTACAACTTAAAGCAAATCGTACACATTCAACAGTCTCTTCTATGCAATCACTGCCTTCGCGTGTCGCAACAACGACAGCATATGATAGACCGATAGCCGCACCGCGCAGATCATTCTTCCGCTCGTGGAAAGGGATTGGCTTGCTTGCACTTATAGCATTCCTGCTCGTCGGACTTGTAGGTTCCTTTGTGCTTCACACACTTGCTTCACCTACACAAGCTATAACAAGTACTCCACCCCTTGGAACCGTTCGCTTTACCAGTACAGGCATAATGGATACGACTAACAGTAAAGGGATAGACGACGGTATACAGGTTGATTTGTCACATCTGGCACAGCTTCCTGCTGGAAAAAGTTATTATGGATGGCTTCTAGCGGATGTAGGACAAGTAAACATGAATCCAATTTTTCTTGGAAAGGTGCCTGTACAACATGGCGAAGTGCATTTTAAGTACGTCAATTCAACGAATACAAACTTGCTCGAACATGCAAGTAGATTTCTTATTACCGAAAATGACGCGGATGTACCACCAGGGTCTATAGTTGATACAACTCAATGGCGGTACTACGCCGCCATGCCACAGATACAAAGTCCTGTATCGAACATGAGCCTGCTTAGTCTCCTCAGGCATCTCCTCGTTTCTGACCCCAAACTTCTCAACGTCTCACTACATGGGGGATTAAATATCTGGCTCTTGCAAAACTCACGAAAAATACTTGAGTGGTCAACGGCTGCACGCGGAACGGGCCAGCCGCAAGGACCACAGTTAATGCATCGGCACTTTGTACGCATTCTTGATTATCTTGACGGTACAGCTTTTGTAGGACGAGATGTGCCAACTGGAACACCAATTATCAGCGATCCAACAGTTGCACAGATTGCGCTCTTGACCTCTGATGTTGCACATCAAGACCCGCCGGGATATGTTGATTCAATAGCGCAATATCTTCATACTATGGTAGATGCGCCCGGCATTACAAAGAATCAACAACGTCTCGTTCTCACCATTCTGAAAGCACTTACATCTGTTAAGGAAAACTTGGAGCAAGTTCACCAGGATGCAAAAAAACTTGTACAGATGAGTGATGCACAGTTGCTCGCTTCAGCAACAATTCCTTTACTTGACGATCTTGTGGCACACGCAAATAGTGCTTATGCTGGAACGACAGATACAAATACTGGTGCTCAGCAAAGTGGAACTCTCTGGATTTACGCTGCGCTACAATCACTAGCATCACTCAATGTGGAGCAATATAAAACACAATAAGAAAGGAATTCTATCATGCGTATCGTTTCTTTATTAGCAAGCGCAACGGAGATCATTGCCGAGCTTGGTT
>CAXUIS010000302.1:0-2195 GCA_964250915.1 uncultured Ktedonobacteraceae bacterium
CGAGCTAGTGCTAGTCCTTCTTTTAGGTACTCCTCTGCTTGTGCATGCTGTCCTTGTTCGCCTATCGTTACGCCTAAGTTTGTGAGGATGATACAGATTTGTTCACGATCTTTGAGGTCACGAGCAATGCTCAGTCCTTCTTGCAAGTACTGCTCTGATTGTATGTAGTTACCTTTCATTGCTTCAATCGAGCCGAGCATTTCGAGAATAACGCAGATATACGATGGCCCAATACCATAAGCAAGAGGGAGTGCTTCTTGTAGGTAGATTTCGGCTTCCTCATATTTAAAACGCTTCCAAGCAGTTCTACCGAGTTCGGTGAGCAGAGAGCAGATCGCCTCGCGGTCTTTCGTATTCCGAGCAAGCTCCAAACCAGCTTGAAAGTGACTCTCGGCTTGCGTATATTCGCCTTGCTTTTGGGCGATACGTCCAAGATAGAGCAGGCTTTTAGTGATATGAGCGGTATCGCTACGTTGTTGCGCGGCTTCGTAGGCATGCTGTAAATGCTCCTTCGCCTGTTGATAGAGACCACGTGAGAGCAGGTAGGGCGTGAAGGCGAGCACGGCACGTATAAGATAGTCTTGTTTGCCTGGGGTGGTATAAGATAAGTCGAGCGTGGCATAGACGAGGTGACTGTCACGTTCGAGTACATCGTAGTCTTTTTCGTGATCTTCTAATGCCTCAGTGATATAGTGAAGAAACCGCTCATGGACGACATTTTTATCCTTGAGATGCATGTGCGCATAGTCAGCTATCGTCTGGTGCAACGTGTACCGCTCGTTGTTGCTACTCTCTAGCAGACCAGCATCACTTAATATGTCGAGCGTGTCTACTCCACAATTGGCGACGTAGAGGGCCGCCATTTCTGAGAACGCGTTGGGCTTGGCTGGAAACACGGAGAGCGCGAATAAAGCGCGTCGTACTTGTGAATCGAGTTGACGAACGGTGACAGCAAAGACCGATTGCAGCGAGAGATGCTCATCTGACTCAAGACTGGAATGTCCCTCAGCCGCATCTTGCAGTTCGCTCAACTGCAAGCGTTCTTGGGCATGGCTTAGATGGTCCAGAGCCGCATGAATGCGTCGGCGTTGTTTGCTGTGCGATTGAGCGCGCAGGTAGTTTCCGATAAGGGTCAGGGCAAGTGGTAGACCGCCAACGGCTGTTATCAGGTCTTGTGCCCTCTTTGCCTCCTCTTGTACCACATCTGGGGCGAGTGTGGACAACAGTTTCATACTATCTTCATCGCCCAATTCTTGAATATTGAAAGCACTATCAGGCGCGAATTGTGTTGCCAACACTGGAAAGCGCGTGGTGATGAGATGTGCACAATCGGGGCCACCCACCTTGAACAGCTTCACCTGCTCCTCGGTCCAAACATCGTCGATAACCACGAGCATACGCCTTGAGCCAAGCACAGCGCGAATCGCTCTTGCTCGCTCCTTATTGGTTGCCAACTCCGCCATCTCTACCTCTGGGACCTTCAACAGTGTTCCCCATCGGCTCAACATGCTCGATAGATTGGGTTCGGGTCCTAATCCAGCCCAGAGAATCCCATCACGGAAATACTCACGTATCGTGGTATCTTGTACCAACGCTATCGAGAGCGCGGTCTTGCCTACTCCTGGCAGACCATTTAATGCCGTTATCGCAATACTGTGACCTCCACACAAGCGTTCTCGCAACTGTGCCAGTTCCGCGTCTCGTCCTACCAGCGAGAGGGCCGAGGGACTTGGAATAAGCGAATCGTAGAGCGGTGTATGTGTATTTTTCTCAACGTCTTTCGGGAGTATAGGTTCTGAGATAGTCTCTGTTTGGTCGTTAACCGAGGTAGGAGCGGGGAGTTCCGAGATTTTTGCGTGTATCGACTCGTCCGATTCTTGCAGGTCCAGTTCCTGCTCACTCTTGCCAAACAGAGTACACAATCTTTGGCGAAAGTAGGGACCGGGGCGTGTCGAGCCACGTTCCCAACGACTAATGTTCACATAACTCGTGCCAATCTTATCCGCCAACTCGCGCTGTGACCAGCCCCGATCAATACGTGCTCTTGTTAAGAGTCCCCTTGCTATAGGGTTTATCCCTGGTCTTTGCATATGCGTCCCTTCCAGAGAATCCAGAGAGCTAACAGAGTTAACAGAAAAAATGATAAATCTGTTAATAGAAATGATAACATATGGTCTTTCTTGTGTAAACTGCTT
>CAXUIS010000302.1:2295-4754 GCA_964250915.1 uncultured Ktedonobacteraceae bacterium
CATTGAAGCTTTCGGGAGTGTACAACGATGCAGAAACTAGCAACACAAGAAAAACAAATGAACGAGAGTGTTCAGCATGCCGCAAGACCTGTACAACATGCATCACCAGTTCCTGAAACTTCGCAAGATGCGTTTCTCCACTTTTCATTGACCGATGCACTACCGTCGGGCCATGTACTTGTAATGAACCGAAATCTAGGGGTACTTTCTCATATTATAGCGTGGGATGAGCATATCCGTATCCTGAACGAACAGCAATTCACGACTAGCGAGCTAAACATAGTGCTACCGCTCCTGAACGCGTTTCCTTATTACACTCCCTACGAGGTCCTCTACGCGCATTTCTACTCAAGCAACGTAACGGAACACACCATCTCAGTTGCTCGTACACATCTTCAAGAGGCACAAGAAGAGGGAACATGGGAGCTAGAGATGCGTGCGTTGCGCACCACGCTCTCGCGTGCCCGTCTCAAACTGCGTATGCTCGGCCTCAACATCTCATCTCTCCTGGAAACGGGCTACATTCTGCGTGTTGATAAGAAGAGAATGCCCCTAGGGGTCTAATTCCATTACACTCTTGTCGGCAATACACGATGTTGGAAGGACGTATGCAACGTTCATCAATTCCTTTAACGTTGTGTATTGTTAACAGGGTGTAATGGAATTAGACCTCTACCATTAACGTATTCCCTTGTTTCCCTTGACAATCTCCACTATCCTACGTATTCTTGTAACATGTAAATTATTTACAATATACATATTACGAGAAAGGAAAGCTCCCCTCATGAATGAGCAAGACAACGAACCACAGCAACAAGGCCCGTTAATTCTGCAACAGGCAGTAAAATTCTCCAGTAAATTTACCGAGCAAGCACAGCATGCGTTGGCTTTTGCTGATGAGGAAGCGGCGCAATTTAACCACAATTATATAGGCACAGAACATCTTTTGCTCGGATTATTACGTGAAGAGGAGGGTATGGCCTTCCGCATACTAAAAGAGGTAGGGGTAGAGTTACAAAGGGTACGAGCTGCCATTGAGTTTATCATTGGCAAAGCGACACCCCGATCACCTTCTACTGAGCGTGGACTAACGCCGCGTGCACAAGTTGTTGTGACGCTTGCTGTAAGCGAAGGGTGGCGTACTTCTACAGAGCATTATGTGGGTACAGAGCATCTCCTGCTCGGCCTCATTCGTGAAGGTGAAGGAATAGGGGCAGCAGTTATCTCACAATTGGGAGTTTCGCTTGAGCAAATGCGCTCAAAGATTCTGCAAACTATTGTTGAGAATGGACCTACAACAGATACAGCAAGAGAAGGCGTTAAGAGCAAAAGCAACGTCGTCACCTGTCGCCTTGACGACTCGGATATGAGTGCCATCGACGCCCTCGTCGAGGTTGGTATCCGCTCGACTCGTAGCGATGCTGCCTCGTGGCTCATTCATGCAGGAGTTGCAGCGAACGCGTCCATTCTCGAAAGTGTCTTTGAAACCGTCACCGAGATACGCCAATTACGCACCAAAGCTCAGACTATCGCTCAACAGATAACTAAAGGAGATGCATCTTGAAATTCGCCTTTAGCACACTTGCCTGTCCAAAGTGGTCTGTGGAGCAGGTCATAGAAAACGCGCTCAGCATGGGCTACGATGGCATCGAATGGCGGCTTCTGAATGGTAAAATCATTGATCCGGTGCGCGACTTTACAAGCGTCATCGACGCCGTTTCTGCCTGCCGAACACGTGGCCTCGACGTATGCGCCCTCGACACCTCATGTAGCTTCAATCATGCAGACCCCGAAGTACGAGCGAAACAAGTAGAGGACTTGCAGAAATGGATTATACTCGCACAAAAAGCTTATGTGCCCATTTTGCGTGTCTTTGGTGGAAAGGATCAGGAGAGCACTTCGCCTCAACCATCTCAGGATACAGTAAATGCATGGGCTACTGACTCATTGCGTTTTGTTGCTGCCAAAATTGAACAATCCTCTGTAACCGTTGCTTTGGAAACACACGATGCCTTTTCGTCGGCGCGTCGTGTTGCCAGCGTCTTGCAAGCAATCAACTCTCGCAATATCGCGGCACTTTGGGATAGCCATCACCCCTATCGTGTCGGCGAAACCGTCGAGGATGTCGCGGCAGCCCTACAAGGACGCATCGCACATGTGCATGTCAAAGATGCACGCAGAAATCCCGCTGACAGCACAGGGTGGGAACTAGTCCCATTGGGAGAAGGGGAGGTACCCGTTCGAGAACAACTACAGGTGCTCACGCAACAAGGTTATACAAGCTATGTGTCGGTCGAATGGGAGAAACATTGGCATCCAGAACTTGCCGAACCCGAAATCGCCTTGCCCCAGCATATCGCGTGGCTGAAACTGGCAATCAATAATCGGTAGGGGCAGCAATTCATTGCGCCCAACGATGGGGGTGGAGGGGCAACGCGTCGGCAACGATTCTTTTGCCC
>CAXUIS010000302.1:4764-6199 GCA_964250915.1 uncultured Ktedonobacteraceae bacterium
ATGCGAACCCCGCCCTGCCCATCGTTGGGCGCAATGAATTGCTGCCCCTACCGCTACGATGTATATTTTATGCCTCCGCTACAGGCATTTCCGCCACGTCCGCCAAGGCTTTGTCGAGCAATACGCTTGCCTCATCGAGGTCCGCTTGCGTCAACACCAACGGTGGAATCATGCGCAACGTCGCGGTCCCTGTATTGTTTAGCAACAGACCGTGTGCCAATGCACGCTGCACAATAACAGGTGCCAATTCATGCTTGACATTTACCGCTCGCATCAGACCAATACCACGTGGGCTATCAATAAACGCATATTTCGCGCACACGTCCTCTAGCTTCGTGTTCCAGTACTCGCCCATCCGTGTCGCATTATCGAGCAAGTTTTGCTCATGAATGGTTTGAAGCGTTGCGATACCTGCGGCACACGCAATGGGATTGCCGCCAAATGTTGTACCGTGATCGCCCGCTGTGAACACATCTGTCCGTGGACCTGTCAGCATAGCACCAATCGGCACGCCGCCTGCGAGACCCTTCGCCATTGTTATAATATCTGGTGTCACATAGTGGTCCGAGCTAAAGAACTTGCCAGTACGACCCATACCCGCCTGTACCTCGTCACAGATGAGCACTAAATTTTGCTCATCACACCACTCGCGTACACCCTGCATATATGCCTTATCAGTAGGCCAGATACCGCCTTCGCCCTGTACCGGCTCAACCAGAATACCAACCGTTTTCTCGCTCGTCGCGGCCTTTAATGCCTCTAGGTTGTTAAATGGAACTTGTTTGAAGCCATCGGGCAAGGGTGCCCATGATGCCTGATAAGATGCCTGACCCGTTGCCGCCGTTGTCGCCAATGTGCGCCCATGAAAACTATGCTCCATGCTAATAATCTCAAAGGCACCATTGCGATGCAAACGCCCGTACTTACGCGCCAGTTTGATTGCACCCTCGTTTGCCTCGGCACCACTGTTCGAGAAGAAAGAGCGCATCCCCTTGCTCTGAATACCAAGCAACTCGGCTAGCTCAATCTGCCGTGTGTTGTAGTACAGGTTCGAGACGTGAACAAGTTGTGTCACCTGCTCCTGTACCGCCTTCACGATTGCTGGATGGCAATGCCCAAGCACATTGACGGCGATACCCGCCACAAGATCGAGATACACCTTCCCTTCGCTATCCCAAACGCGTGTCCCCTCGCCGCGCACGAGCGTAAGTGGTTGACGCTTGAATGTTCCCTGGTAATACTGATGCTCAAGCGCGACCCAATTCCGAGTAGCCGTGTTCAACTCTGTTGCCATGATAATTTCTCCTTTTGGGTATGGTGTACCTTACTGTTTGATAAAGGTTCGTGTAGTCACCAAGGCCAGGGCGCCCGCAAGGGGACGCTTTCAACAGTAGGTTTTTTGGAAAGGTACCAAAAGATGGTCAAAAATGCATAC
>CAXUIS010000303.1:0-6181 GCA_964250915.1 uncultured Ktedonobacteraceae bacterium
GTTCACGAGAACAAATGCGGAGAACCCCCTGTACTTCCTCTGTCGTAGCAGGTAACACAACAAGGGCTGGGGTGACTCGAAAGCTCGTCAGGCCATCAGACTCGTATGTTCGTAGTTGCTCATATTTCTCTATCACTCCTTCGTCGCCTACAATTGTTCGCAACTCTGCAACAATACCTGGGTTTAGCATCAACATCTCCTTGATACTTCTCTTGCTCTGACTACAATGTCATCACTACAGGTTTCTCTTGTTCATAGACAAAAACATGGTGCCTACTGACTGTAAACATGCTACAAATGGAGATCGGATACCGCAAGAGCGGTTCGCTTCTGTTGAGGTAGCCATGCCACGCTTGTCTCTGAGCTATTAGAGGGATTATACTCAAGTCCAATATACCCCTGATATGTCAGAGTATCAAGTGCTGCAAGAATATGTGAGTAGTGTAGTTCACCCGTTCCTGGCTCATGCCGACCCGGTGAGTCTGCGACCTGAATATGCCCGATACGTGCAATATGTGTTTGCAGAGTCGCAATAACATTGCCTTCCATACGTTGCATATGATAAATATCGTACTGATACTTGAGATTTGGACGCCTAATCTCTTCCAACAACTGGAGCGTATCATGCGTGTTCGTGAGGAGATAGTTCGGATTTTCAAAGGTGTTGAGCGACTCGACCACTACGCCTATCCCTGCTTCGGCGGCGCGATCTGCTGCCCATGCAAGATTCTCGCGTATCAGATCCAGTTGGTGTTCTCGGCTAATCGTAGACCGTGCATTGCCAACGAGTGCGTTGAGTTGAGGAATGCCAACGCGTTGCGCAAATTCGATGGCGATGGGAACGTTGGCGCGGAAACGCTCTTTCTGTTGAGGATCGTTAAGAAAGCCACGTTCACCTGTCGCCATGTTCCCTGCATCGAAGTTCATCAGGACCGCCTTCAGGTCGGTTGCACGTAGTTGTGCCGCAACCTGTGGTAGAAGCTCTTCGCCGGGCCACCAAAACTCTACTGCACCAAAGCCAAGCTTGGCGGCTTGAGCAAAACGTTCAATAAAAGGAACTTCCTTGAGGAGAATTGAAATATTCAGGTCGAACCTGAGCATGGTCTTCCCTCCTGATGTCCAAATTTCTTTATGTGGAAAACGAAATTCCATATAGTAAAATGATAGCTTATGACGAGTAGAGTTGTCAAGGTGAAAGAGAAACTTTTACAAGCAGTAATACTTAGGATACTAAGCATATAAAACGACAAGCATACACAGAGATGTCGATATAAGCTTCTCCTGCGTGCTTGTCGTTTTGTGCCGAATATCAGATGGGCAAGAAAACTAAATCAATACTACAAAGAATGCATTAAGTGATCGAAGTTTTCCTGGTTGGTTGAGAGCCACTCTAAGAAACGGAGCGTCTCTTGAGGCGTCATACTTACATTAGAACCTGTTCCTTGCCCTACTGGATGACCGTAGATATGCAGGGAACCATTTTCAAGCCAAGCATTATATGGCCCTATATGTGCTCTGTCTGTCTCGTGCTTCATTTCATGGCTAAAAGAATTCATCTCCATACGTCCTGCTCCTTTGCGGGATGTAAACATTGACACTATCCAAATTTTGTCGAAGACGCTGTACCTCTCTTATGATAGCAGAGAATATCAGGTTTGTAAAGGGAAATTTGGATACATTGCCTAAGTTGGAAGCCATGTATTTGTGCAAAATGTACAACAGTTGGAAGTTAGACATTCCTTTGAATAAGCCTAGTTAAGCTGGGTAAGAAGGTGGCGCATCTTCTGGACTGCTACCCCAGGGCGTTGCGTCTTTTCCTAGTGAGTATGCGAGAGTTGTGTTTTGCTTCATCGTATTCAAGGCAAGCCATAGTTTTGTCGTCGGTTGACCATTCACAATAAGTTGCTGTACATAGGGTGTTGTATCTGAGGCAGCAGGAGCAGTAATGGAAAGCGTACGCCCTCCTGCTACATGAACTGTAATCGAGGAGAAGAGTGGGCTACCGATAACAAAACCGCCTACGCCAGGAATTTCAGGATACAGACCAAGTGCCGAGAAAACATACCATGCAGATAGTGAGCCGCCATCATCGTTTCCTGGTAGACCCCCTGGTGTAGCATGAAAGAGTGTTGTCTGAATGGCTCGTACGACGCGCTGAGTTTGTGCAGGAGCACCCGCAAAATCATATTCCCAGGGAACCTCAAAACATGGCTCGTTCCCCATAAAAGCGTACTGGCTGTTTGGGCCAGCGTTAAGTTGAGTAAAGAAACTATTGAGGCGCGTGACGGCACGTACATTGCCTCCCATCTTGTCGAACAATGTACGTAAGTTAAAGGGTACAAGCCAACTATATTGTGTAGCATCTCCCTCTGTAAATCCGTTTTGATTAGTAGGAGCAAAGCCTAGTGACCAATTTCCATCCCGATTGCGAGATTGCATATAGCCATTGACTATGTTGAAGACATGTTGCCAGTTGTTTGAACGTTGACGATACACTGAAGATAACTTGGCGTTTCCTAGTGCTTGCGCGAAGCTAGAGATAGCGAAGTCAGCACTACTGTATTCCTGTGTAATGGCAGAAGCGTTTCCCGATGTTTCTGCCGCGACATATCCTAAGCGAAGATAGTCGGCGAGACCTTCACGAATTTTCGCTTGTCCCGTTGTCATTGCTGTAAGTGCACCTTTTGTATCGAAGTTGTTCGCGCCAAATGCGTATGCTTGGGCGATTAGCAGAGTACCACCGTCGCCATTCATACCATGTGAATCGGCGTTTCCCTGCTCCCAACGTGGCAGATGTCCGTCACCCTGTTCTGCGTCATTTACCAACGATTGAGCGATATCGCTTGTTTCTGTGGGAGCCAACAATGCGCGTAGTTGAATAAGTGAGCGATACTGGTCCCATCCTGCAATGTTTTCATACTGTGCATGACCCTGTGTGACAGTATGAACGCGTCCATCAAAACCGAGATATTGTCCATTGACATCGTTAAAGATATTTGGATGTAAGAACGTGTGGTATAGTGCCGTGTAAAAAATGCGTTTCTCATTCTCCGTTCCACCCTGTACCTCAATACTCTTTAATCGTGCATTCCAGGCCGTGTCTGCCGCCAAACGCTGTGTCGTAAAGTCTGCGTTCCCATTCTCGCTTTTGCTATTGAGTGCTGCATTTGCAACACTGACGAATGAGATGCCGACCTTCACATGAATAACTCGTTGCTGTGTTGTATCAAAGGTAACGAAGGCACCAGAGTGAGGGCTAGTACTCGTCGAAGAGCCAGAGGAAACCGTTGTTGCATTCCACGTACCGAAAGAACTGAATGCTCGATCAAATTGCGCCGCAAAATACACTGTGTACTTACTACTCCCACAGCCAATCGTACTCGTCGCGGAACCTGTAACTTCACTGTTTGTATTATCAATGTGTACGTTAGAGCGTGCGGTGCCATTGATACTTCCACCAGCATTAATGAGCATGGTTGAGGCTGTTGAAGCAGGATACGTAAATTGTCCATAGCCAGTGTGGGGAGTAACAGTCAGTTCCACGTCTACATTGGATGCGTCGAGATGTACACCATAGTAGCCTGGATGCGCTTGTTCATTCTCATGTGAGAAATGCGAGGAGAAGATAGCAGGGTTGGCGGCAGGCGATGTAGTAACGGTCCCTACATAAGGGAGAAAGGGTACATCTTGATAGACATGGCAACCTCGTCCACTAAAATGTGTCAGGCTAAACCCCTTGATAGTCGTATCACGATAGTAGTATCCACCAGGAAGGTTAGAAGGTGTGTCTGGACTCCACTGCACCATACCCATAGGATACGTTGCTCCAGGAAACGTATCGCCACTATTGCCACTAAAGCCAAAGTGTGAGCCGCCCTCGTCCGTCCCAATAAGAGGGTCTACATACTTCGTTAGTGTTGATGTACTAACATCTTCCGTTTTGCTAGAAGAGGAACTCGACTCCATACATGCACTTGCTATAAGTAGCAAAAGAAGTAGCGGAATAAGATGCTTCTTAGACAGGCGTATGTTCATTAGCTTTAGCTTTTCTCTGTTCGCGACACATTTTCTTTGTGTTCTATTAACGTTACACTTCTGTAGTCTTGCATATAGTATCATACGGGTAGTTACAGACCGAGAATTTAGGACAAATGGAGCAACTGACATGCATACAGTGGAACACGTTTTAGCTGTACAAAACATAGTGGGAGAAGGACCTGTCTGGAACGGAAAAGAGCAAGCTCTGTATTGGGTTGATATTGAAGGCCACACGATTCATCGGTTACAACCAGAAACAGGGGAGTACCGCGTTTTTGATGTTGGTGTTGCTGTGGGTGTGTTAGCATTTCGTCAAAGTGGTGGTTTCGTGCTTGCCACGAAAAACGGGTTCGCTACGTGGGACATGCAAACTCAGGGAGTAAACTTGTTGGTAAATCCAGAGCCAGGGCAGACGCTTAAACGCTTAAACGATGGTGCGGTTGATTGCAGAGGACGATTTTGGGCGGCCACGATGAGCGAGGAGGAGGAGAAGCAAAAGCCCGAAGGTATTCTCTATCGTCTCGATCCCGACAGTTCCGTTTCTATCATGGAAACAGGCTTTATCATTCCTAATGGTATGGGATGGAGTCCAGATAACACACGTATGTATGTTACGGATAGCACCAAGCATACTATTTATATGTATGACTTCGACTCGCAAACGGGAGCGATTGACTCGCGTAGAACATTCGTCTATACGCCCGAAGAGCAAGGCGTGCCCGATGGTCTAACGGTTGATCGCGAAGGGTATGTTTGGAGTGCCTATTGGGGTGGTGCAAAAATTGTAAGATATGATCCTTCTGGAAAAGTTGAGCGTGTCGTTTCCATGCCTGTGTTACAACCCTCAAGCTGTGTCTTCGGTGGCAAGAATTTGGACGAATTGTACATCACATCCGCCAAAAGAGGACTCAGCGACGAACAAAGAACAGCGTACCCGCTATCAGGCGATTTATTTCGTCTAAAGATGGACATTAAAGGGCTTGAAAAATTCTTGTTCGCGGGGTAGTGTGTATCTTCATCGAGTTATATTCCTTCTAACTCAACCAAGGTGATACAATAGGGCAGAAAACAGTAAGGAGGTTTGTGAGTTTATGAGTACACCTCAATTGTTCGCTGGTATCTCACAACACACAGTACAGACATCTCGACTCCATATGGCGTATTTGAAGGCAGGAACGGGGAATATTCCTCTTATCCTCATTCATGGAAATTGCTCATCATCCCTTTTCTTTCAGGATTTTATGCTCGCACTAAGCAACACGACTCGCTACACTCTCTATGCGCCCGATATGAGAGGTTATGGAAATAGTGAGACGTTGCCAGTTGATGCAACGCGAGCAATGCGCGATTACTCAGACGATATCGCCTCCTTTGTGCAGGCACTCGACCTGCAAACCTTCCATCTGTTCGGCTGGTCGCTAGGTGGAAATATTGCTATGCAGTACGCTATTGACCACCCACAGTCTCTGCGTTCACTCATACTGCAAGCACCTAGCTCTCCGTTCGGCTTCGGCGGTACTAAAGGTGCAGAGGGTACTCCAACATGGGATGATTTCGCTGGTAGTGGTGGTGGTACGGCAAATCCTGACTTTGCACAGCGTATCGCACAGGGAGACCGTGGCAACGAACAAAACTCACCGCGTAGCGTGATGAATTCTTTCTATTTCAAGCCACCTTTTCGTGCACCTGCTGACCGCGAAGAAGTCTATTTGACTAGCTTGCTCTCGACGAAAATAACGCCCGGTAACTATCCAGGCGATACTGTATCCTCCTCGAATTGGCCTAATGTTGCTCCTGGTGTGCAAGGGGTGAATAATGCGTTATCACCCAAATACATGAATCAAGCAGACTTTGCGCTCATCAATCCCAAAGTTCCCGTATTATGGGTACGTGGGGCCGACGATCAAATTGTCTCTGATACCTCACTGTTCGACCTCGGCTTTCTAGGTCAACTTGGTGCCGTTCCTGACTGGCCCGGAGTCGAAGCGTATCCACCACAGGCGATGGTGACACAAATGCGTGCGATGCTTGACCACTATCAAGCGAACGGAGGTCATTATCAAGAAGAGGTCCTGCCCGATTGCGGTCACTCAGCACACATAGAGAAGCCAGACGAGATGCTCCACCTCGTGACCTCGTTTGT
>CAXUIS010000304.1:0-6150 GCA_964250915.1 uncultured Ktedonobacteraceae bacterium
CCCCCCCCCCCCCCCCCCCCCCCCCCCCCCCCCGACTCTCACCTGCTGTATCAATAATTGAACCTAGTGAAAGTAGGAAGTTTTTCTATGGCAGAGGCTCAGGACACCGACACAAGGCATGACACAGAGGAAGACGCACAGCATCTATATGTCGTTGAACTGTCAACAGAAAAAATTCCTACGACACCTCTTTTTGTTGAGCAACGCGTATCGGGCAACAACGCTCCGCCGTGGTTGCGCCCCTTTTTTAGCCTGCGTACACAACTTACAACCGCCTACTGCTTTATTCTTTGCGCCGTCGTCATCACCTTTTACACGCTGTATGATCCGCATGCCTCACATATCGATATCTTAGGCATTGTTATAGCTACAGTTGCTGCCGGAACGCTGCTAGCCTTTCTTGTTAATACACTTTTACTACGACCACTCTGGCGCGTTACGGATGCGTCGCAAGCAATTGCACTCGGCGATTTGAAACAGCGCGAACGCCTTCCTATGCGACTTCCACCACAGGACGAGATTGACCGCTTGGCGGGTAGCCTGAACGAGATGGTGATACGCTTGGAACGCGCTGAAGAAATGCAATTGAGGTCGGAGCAAAGGTTCCGACGCTTCTTTTCTGACGCCTCTCATCAATTACGTACCCCGCTCACCTCTTTACGCGGTTTTACCGAGGTCCTTATGCGTGGAGCAAAAGACGATCCCGAAATGTCTATGCGCGTCCTCAAAATGATGAAAGGCGAGGCCGAGCGTATGACCTTTCTCATCAATGACCTTTTGACAATGGCGCGTCTCGATGATAGTCGTCCCATCAAAAAAGAGTATATCGACCTGCTGGCTGTAGCTGCAGAGGAAATAGAAAAAATGCGGCTCCGTTCCAAAGATAATCGCCCCATCGCGCTCTCCATTCTCACTGAAAAGCGTCTTGGACTGAGAGGCGATCCAGAGCGCATTCAGCAGCTTTTCTTTGTGTTGCTGGATAATGCTATCAAGTACGGACGCCCTGCTCCTGAAGGCACAATCACCGTGCAGTTGGATCGTCAAGGGAACGACTCGATTGTACGTGTGATCGACAACGGAGAAGGCATTGCGTCCAACGAACTTGCACACATCTTCGATGCCTTCTATCGTGGACAGCACAAACGCTCCACGTCAGCCAACGATACTCCATCATCTCCTGTCATGGGTACAGGTCTGGGTCTCACCATCGCTGTTGCTGTTGTGCGCGCTCATCATGGCACCATCTCCGTCTACAGTGAACCCGGCAAAGGGACAACATTCACTGTGAAGCTTCCCTGCGCTGACTGAGATACTATTTGCAGTAGGCATGACAGGCACTCTGCCCCTATCATGCTAACAGTTCCTACACGATTGACCACATCTAGCACTCGTGATACACTGCGATAAAAGTATAGAGTACGTATGTTTTTAATATAGAGACATAAAAATAGCTATCTATAGAGAGCTTCTGAGCAAGCGAAGGTGGAATAGAACAATGTGGACCTCGACACTAGACCTCAGCCCTAGAAGAGTTATTTTGACGAATCTGCTTGGACGATTTTGGCGTGGTGCATACTTCTCTTCTTTTGCTCCTCTACGCGTAGAAAACACACCACGTCAGCCTCTTCCAGGTAATAGCTGGGTGCGAGTACGTAACCGTCTCGCGGGTATTTGTGGCAGCGATCTGCATTTGATTTATGCGGATGGAGACTTACGTGTTGCCCCTGCCGCCCTCCCAAATCATGCGATTACCTACCTTGGTCACGAGGTTGTCGGTGAGGTAATCGAGATTGGCGACGACGTACAACAACTACAGGTCGGCGACCGCGTAGTGTTACAACATGGTATCAACTGTCTCTCCTCTGGCGTACAGCCTCTGTGCCGTTCTTGTGCCTCCGGCAATTATGGTCTGTGTGAACGTGGTGTGCTTCCTGGCCCACATCCCATTGGTGGAGGCTGGAGCGAAGAAATGCTTCTGCACGAACAACAATTGTTCCGTGTCCCGACTGATATGCTCGATACACAAGCAGTGCTATTAGAACCGAGTGCAGTCGCAGTCCATACCGTACTCCGCCATGTTCCACAGGCAGGAGACCGTGTACTGATTATCGGTGCAGGAACCATTGGACTGCTTACTCTTCAAGTTGTACGCGCCCTCGCGCCACAGGCTGAAATCAGCGTTCAGGCTCGCTATCCCTTTCAGGTTGAAAAGGCGACCCGTATGGGTGCTGCCCACATCATCTACCCACAAGACAGTTATACAGGTGTGCAGCAAGCGACACAAGCACAACTCTATACAGGCTTGCTAGGAAATCAAATGCTACTGGGTGGTTATGACGTAATCTATGATACAATCGGTAATCAAAAAACTATTCATAATGCCCTTCGCTGGGCACGAGCAAAGGCTACCATTGTACTCGTCGGCCTGAACCTGCACATGATGCACATTGACCTCACGCCTATCTGGTATCAGGAAATCAATCTCATTGGCACGTTAGGCCAAGGTATGGAGACGTGGCCTCCTGCTACTGATACACAACGCCCTACATTTACTATCACCTCGGATATGATTATGAACGGTGTGTTACAACCGGAGCAACTTATCACTCATCACTTCGCTCTGAACAACTACCGACAAGCACTGCTCACAGCACTCGATAAACGCGAACAACGCGCGATCAAAGTTGTCTTCGACTACTCTCTTCTACCCGCGTCTGTGGTCCCAAATGTACGTGCTTCCGCTCGCCAACCTAGACGTGCCACCATTGACATACGTATGACATCGCCACTCGCTACAAAAGACCTGGCACCCAAAGAACCGATGCCAGCATTGTCCAAGTATCCCATTCCACCAACGCCACTTCCCGCGCCAACCCTCGCGCCCGAACTACCTCCACGTATCGTGCCCGCACCACGCGTAGAGACCGATTTATCGCGTCCTCTTCCTCCTTCAATACCTGACGAGGAACAACAACCTTTACACGAAGATACTCCTGTAGGGACCGATTTATCGCGTCCTCTTCCTCTTCCAATACCTGACGAGCAAATCATAGAAGCCGAACCACCTGTAGCGATTGATGTATCACATTCCGATGAGGAAGAACAACATCAATACGAAGAAGAGCCTGTAGCGATTGATAGGGAGACGACCGCAAGGGTCTCCCCTACACCTATGGCAACGACAGAAACCGAACATGTAGGGGAGACCGCAAGGGTCTCCCTGCCTAACGAGGCGCACGATGTCGAAGAACAAAGTACAACAACAGAGCAGGCAGAGGAGCCTTTTCACACATTTGATGAAGAGCCACTAAACGAACTTGAATGGCTTGATGTGATCAGCGCAGAGCAGGATATGCCAGAAGTACAGTATGTACCTGACGTAGCAGACGCTCCTCCTCTTCCAGACGAAGCATGGTCCGAAGATGAACCTATGCTGCACGAAGATGCTCATGAAGGAGACCTCGCACAAGATGTTCCTGAACCTGATGTTGATGAAGAAGAGACAGCAACGAATAGCTCTCGTGAGACGTTACTAACTCCAAAGACTACTAAAGCTATAAACGTTGGTAGACAACGTTCTAAACATAAACATAAGGGGAGAAACACGACTGGGAGCCTTCGGTCATGATAGCGCATTCAAACTCACCTCTACCACCACGTCGTAGTCATCGAAAACTTTTCGTGCTGATTGCTTCAGTAGGGCTTATTGTCCTGCTTGCCGTTGGTAGCCTCATTGGACAACGCCTACTTGATGGCTCGTCAAATACCTTATTTGGAAGCACAGCAGGTATTGGGGGAGCATTTGTACAGCCGCCACTTAGTGCGGCACAGGTGAACGACTTGCACCATCTTGTCAGTCACATGCAATATAAGCAACTTGCTAGCCTTTATGTCTCGCATATGAGTCTTGACGAAGAGTTAGGTCAGCTTATTATGGTCGAATATGATGATACTTATTATTCGCCCGACCTTGACATGATGGTAAATAAACTACACGCAGGCGGCGTCATCATGTACGAATTCCAAATGCAGACGGCATCACAAACCGCGCACGATATCGGTCAGATGCAAGCACATGCGAAACTTCCACTCCTTATTTCATCCGATGAAGAGGGAGGTATCGTGCACCGCCTGATAAATATCTATCCGCCGCGTCCTTCAGCCCTCTCTGTCTACCAAAGCGGTAATCCTGACTATGCAGCACAACAGGGACATCTCGTCGCGCACGATCTCAAAGCCATTGGCATCAATGAAAACCTCGCACCTGATGTAGATGTTGCGCTCATTCCCGACGCGCCCGACCAGATCACGCGCACCTACGGCTTTACAACAGCCTCTGTGGAGCAATATGCTGGGCCTTATATGCAAGCTATGCAAGGAGATGGCATTATTGCCTGCATCAAACACTATCCGGGCTTAGGAGATGCTAGTACTGATGCTCACTTCGGCCTACCAGTTGTCAATCGTACGCGTGACCAACTCTACTCCGTCGAGCTTGCACCCTTCAAACACTTTATTCAATCGCAAAATAAGCTCGATAATCCGGGTATGATTATGCCAACTGATGTCCTTATGCCCGCCATTGATCCCAAATTGCCCGCAGAACTCTCGCATGTCTTCATGACCGATATCCTGCGCCACCAATTTGGCTACGATGGTGTCGTACTCACCGACGCCCTTTACATGCAAGGCATCTCGCAAACGTGGAGCATGCCAGAAGCGGCAGTTTTAGCATTGAATGCTGGCGACGACATGCTGCTTGGTCCCACTGGCTCCGATCAGATGATTGCTATGCTCGATGGTCTCAAAGCCGCCTTAAAAAATGGCACGCTCTCCAAGGCACGCGTTGACGAGGCCGCAACGCGCATCATCACCCTCAAGATGCAATATCATCTCATGCCTGCTGTCGCTCCACATATATAGGAATAAAACATAAGTAAGCCATGACAGGGCTTGCCCTGTCATGGCTTACTTATGTTTTATTCCTTACTCCTGAACCTGCTTCAACGCATCCTTTAGCTGTGTATACACATTATCGAGATGCTCTGGCATCACTTTGATATCAGCGATAACGGGCATAAAGTTGGTATCGCCATTCCAGCGTGGCACGATGTGGTAGTGCATGTGGTCAGCAAAACCTGCCCCTGCGACCTTTCCTTCGTTGATACCCATGTTAAAACCATCAGGGTTCATAGCGTGGCGAACCGCTTTGAGCGCGAGTTGTGCCTGCGCCATCAATTCAGCAAGCGTTATGGCATCAAGCTGCGAGATGCTGCCAACATGCTCGAAGGGTGCGATCATGAGATGCCCATTGTTGTAGGGATATTTATTGAGCATCATGAAACAGCGTTCGCCACGATACAGGATGTGATATTCATCATCGCGGTTTGCGGCTGGCTGTGTGCAAAAAATACATCCCGGTGTCGGCTCAGTCTTGGGTGTGATAAACGCCATACGCCACGGTGCCCATAAGTTTTCCATACATACCCCTTATAAAAAAAAGGGAGGGTTGCGCGATACACAAAGCGTATTCACGGCAACCCTCGTCATGTTGTTAATTCTCGCAATCCCCTTGTGGCAATGCCACTTGCTCCACTGTATCACTTGGTCCTGGCACCCACTGCTCAGCCCATGTATGAATAGCCTCAACCACGGGCTGAAGCGCATACCCTTTTTCGGTCATTTGATATTCCACCCGTACTGGAATTTGCGGATACACAACGCGCTTGACGATACCCTCTAATTCAAGCTCGCGCAATCGGTCACTCAACACACGATCGGAGAGTCCCTCTACCAAAGAAGTCAACTCACAGAAACGGCGTGGCCCATCCATGAGCGCAAGCAAAAGCAAACCTGTCCAACGCTTGCCAAGAATCTGTACGGCATGCTCATAACGTGGACACATACGCGTAAGTGCTGTATTCGGTTCTGTTGTTTCCATCGGCTTCATTGCCATAGCTTAACCTGCCATTTCTGGTTCCTCTGGTCACAAATGAACCAGGATAGATGTGTATATTCGTAGGATTATATGCGCTTCTAGTATACCATATTTTAGCTGCCTAACGCAAGCCATGTAGCTTACTTTTTATTAGTAAAAATTATATCGCAAGAGGGCATGTATGTGATAGTGTTCCTCTATCACATACATGC
>CAXUIS010000305.1:0-233 GCA_964250915.1 uncultured Ktedonobacteraceae bacterium
AGCGAAGCGGCCCTAATGACCGAACGGCTTCTTTCACTAAAACAATCGTATCTACAGGGTTAAACGATGATATGCACGTGTTCCTCTGCTTTGTACTCTTGCAGTACAACAGGGCGTTCGGCAAAATTGAGGTAGTTATTCTTTTCAGAAGTGTGCAGTGAAAAAAGAAAAACCAAATTGGGGGGGGGGGGGGGGGGGAGGAAGTCGGCGCGGGGGGGGGGGTGGTGTTGTTT
>CAXUIS010000305.1:243-6142 GCA_964250915.1 uncultured Ktedonobacteraceae bacterium
TAGTTATTCTTTTCAGAAGTGTGCAGTAAAAAGAGACAAGCAAATGGGCTAACATTGCTATAATGTTAGCCCATTTGCTTGTCTCTTACTATTAGTACCGCAATGCTTCCGCAGGCGTAATTTTACCAGCTTGCCATGATGGTAGGATCGCGCCAAGGAAAGATGCTAGTAGCGCGACACCGATAATAATACCTAGTTGATTCCAGGGAATGGAGAAGGTGAGACCTGTCTGGAATTGCTCGAAGAAGTTTGCCGCGAATATATTTCGAGCAAGTAATACACCAAGCAACAGACCGAGAATACCGCCTAATGCCCCTACTAGAAACGATTCGAGCAGGAATGCGCTTTGTATGAGACGACGCTTACAGCCTAGCGCACGCAACATGCCTATCTGCTGGCGACGTTCGATAACCGCACGCGTCCCTGTAATCGCAAGTGCGGCAACTCCCAGCAAGAGAGTCATACCAACAACACCTAGCAAAACATCACTGAGCAAGATACGTGGCCCTCGTACAGACCAGACAGCATCCTCCAGGACAGTTGTCTCTAAACCATCATCAAGAAATGCGGAACCGAGCGCGAGTGAAAGTGCGCGTTTGTCCTGTCCAGGAGCAACCTTAAAGTAGTAGGTTTGTGCATTGGGCGCGTTGGGGTCGAGGGTAGTGTTTCCGATACCTTGTAGATCACTTGCACTGGCTGCAATGCTTGCGTTGCTATAGGCAGAGCGCGGAATGTAAAGACCATAGTGAGAACTATCACTATTATCAACCACGCCAATGATTGTCAATTTAACTGATTGCTTGATGGAGAGTCCTGTAACCCATACAGGAATGGCGGCAAAACTTGTATCCCCTTGATAGACACCATTGATCGAGAATGTATAATTCGCGTCAAACCCCGGCGGAGTCGTAGGAGCACCGACCGCGTTCGCTGATGGTGACGATGGATCATACACTCCTGCATTACTTGCAACATTGGGGTTGTATGGCAACGAACTACTATCAATGAGAGCATAATTTGGATGCGATTGTAGAGCTTGCCAGACGGCATTATCACTCTCAAAGCCCTTCGCGCGCGCTGTAAGATGTAGTCCATCGCCTTGTAAAAAGCCACCACTGATAACCTGTGCTGGATAAAGTGACCAGCGTGGTGCGCCCGCACTTGGCTGAATCATGCCCACTACCGTTGTGTTGCGCACACCTATGGTGGAAAACGCATTTGGATTGATGCCGTGTTGTGCAAGCGATGTATTTATATTCTGCAACGGCTTGAAGTAGGCAGTAGCCTGAATATCATAACCACCTGTTTGCGTGTTGATGTCGGCATACGAACTTTGTGTTGCGCTCGTGATAATCGCCATCACTGTCATGGCAAAGACTACCAGACTAAACATGACCACATTTAGCCCGGTACGTAGTCGTCTATGGAGAGGATAGGCAGAGGCGAGTCTAGTCATCGCGTAGATGCTTGGAATCTGTGAGCAAAGTGCTAGTAGTGGTCCCACAATGAGTTCAGCGTTGACAACGATGGCCCAAACCGAACCCATGACCATCATCATGCCTGCAACGAAAAAGACCTCGATGCCGCCTTGAAAACGTGGCAGACCAAGTTGCCCTAATGCATCAAATGGTAGTGCCCAATACGCTGCGATAGCTAACGCAATAAGCGTTGATACTATACGGTTAAGCACCTTAGAGACGACTTCTATGCGTTGTGAGCGATCCGCAGTTTCTGAAGGCGAAAGCAAGGGCACCCGCAAGGGGATGCCCCTCCCATATGATCCTACAGGGAGGAAAGCTACCTCGTGTATGGGAGGAGCATCCCCTTGCGGGTGCCCTGGTTTCACCGCCATTTTTACGCGTAGCAAACTACCAACGCGGTAAAGCTGTAACAATACGGCTTTAAGAAGTAATCCCGCGCCAAGAGCAAGGAGAGATAGGCCGAGCGAAAATGGAATGATAAGTGCTTGTTCTAGCCCAATCTGAGTGAGCCAGTAACCAGCAAAAAGTGGAAGGAAGCCTAGTAAGACGAGTGAACGCACAAAGCCGATTCCTGTATCAGGAAGATGCTCTAGTAGGATACGGCGTGCGCGTCGTAGGTTAGCATGAGGTCGCTTTGTAAGCGATTGTCCTAATTGTTTGAGCAGGTCGAAAAGGCGTACACCGAGTTCACCAAGTGAGAGAGCATAATGGCTTGGCTCCGGCAAATCACGCATGGCTTCCACTACGGTCATACGGCTGACGAGCCAGGAGGAGATCGCAACGGAGCAAAAGGTAAAGATGACACCTAGACAATAGGCAATAATCAAGCTATGTGGCTGAAAGGTGAGTTTCAAGGGGAAGTTGAAACGCACCAGGACCGGACCGAGAAAGACAACCAGCAACGCTCCTATGCCAATACCTGACGCTAGCCCAACGATTGACGAAAGTACGTCATAGATAGCACCTTCAAAAAGAAACATTAGGATGAGATGCCGTCGTTGTACGCCAATTGCACGTGCCATACCCATTTCTGCACGACGCTCGGCTGCTAGCAAAATGAAGATGAGAAAAATGAGTAGGAGACCAATTGCGAGCGCGAAGAGGCTGAAGAGACCAAAGATGCGCGAAAAGATCTCCTGGGCATTCTGCGAGTTTGTCACGCCTTGTTGCTTGACCTGTATAACGTGAACACCATGAAAAAGCTGCTGATTGAGTGTATCCGTCACACTATCTGATGCGCCAACACCACCACGATTCGCAATAAAGACCTGACTAATAACGTCATTATTACCTTCAATATTTTGAAAGGTTTTCACATTGCTTAGTAAAAAAGGACTGTCCCCAACAAGTCCACCATTTTGTACAATACCCACAATGTGCATCGTATAGCGTTGTCCCGACCAACGCTGGGCGTAGAGGTAGAGCGTGTCACCAGCGTGGGCATTGAGTAACTGGGCAGCAGTCTGGTTAAGATATACCTGATTTGTTGCAAGACTAGTCGTGGTAAAATGTTTCTTGCTATTCGCGTCCTGCATCCCACCGAAGCCTTGCTCACTTCCTGGAATAATGCCAAGGGCTGTAACGTTTGAGCGTACCTGACGCGACGTTTGATCTGCTACCAGGAGATTTTGTTCACGCAGTGCCGCGCCTATTGCTGTGATATCGCTATTGTGTTTGTTCTGATCGAGCAACGAGTAGTAGACGCCATCACGGTAAAGACCAAGTGGGCTACTTCCACCTTCAATAATTTCATCAATATTGCCATAGTTATAGATAGCTACACTCTGCACCGCCGCAGTGATCACATCACCTGTCGCCAGAACGCTGGAGAGGAGCGTTGTTGAGAGCATAAGCGCGAACACGATAAGCAACATTTGCAAGCGTCGGCGCGGAATATTGCGCACTCCTATCTTGAAAAATATCTTGTTTGTAAGTGCCAAAAGGAGTACACCTATAACAATAACAAGCGTGATGCTTACGAGAATTGTTGTCAGTGTGTCAAGAGGGATACCAAAGATTTGCGTCATTTCGCATTTTCCTGTAGAACCTGATAGAAGATGGCGGCAATAGCTGCGTAGCCTAACGCGTTAGGATGGAAACCATCATTGCTAATGTAGTCGGGATGGTTTGCGAGGTCTTGCCAACGTGTGTACAAATCCACGAGTAGCGCATGATGTTTCTGTACAAGGGACGCAATAACTGTGTTATATGCCGTGATACGTTCGTGAAGTGCTTGTGCGTTTTCTGTTTGGAAACGTGGTAAGACGGTAACATCGGGTACGTTTGCTACTGCAATGCGTGTATGTGGCGTCAACTGTTGTAGACGTGTGAGGATACTATCCATACTGCGTGTGTAGTCAGTGAGCGATACATTGTCAGCAAGGTCATTCACGGCGAGCCATATAGTAACGATGTCAGGATGGCTATCGAGTGCGATAGGCACTTCAACATTTAAGGCGCTATCAGCATGAACACCAGGAATGCCAAGATTGACAAGATGAACACCATCTCCTAATTTCGTGGAAAGGTCGGCGGGCCAGCTTTGCGTTTGTGGATCATCTGTGCCGATGCCATAGGTGTCTGAAGCTCCTATTGCCACATAGGTGAGACGTGCTTTAGCAGCTTGTTGCACTACTGGATTATTGGGAGGAGTCGTTTGCCCTCCTGAGATCGCGCCACAGCTTGTAACACAAAGGGCTATAGCACATAGCAGTACAAAAAATGTAAAGCCTATGTGCTGTTGCCGACCCAACCATCCACGTAATGAGAGTGCCTGTTTTCTGCCTAACCGATTATCGAATTGCTGCACTGAGTATTGAGATGAGACAGAAAAGCACCACAAAGACGATAGTGGTATTGAAGATGAGACGCTCTACGCCACGCCGCGTTTTGAACACTGAACCTGCGCTACTGCCACCAAAGGCACTGCCAAGACCAGCACCACGAGCCTGTAAAAGAATAAAAATGATAACGGCAACACAGAGAATGATCTGAACGATTCTAATTGCCGGAAGATATGCGCTTAAGACCAAGAATTTCCTCGCTTTCGTGTGTAGAAATCGACATACACACAGCATCTGATTCCAATCATTGATGCGATTATATCATAGTGTGCCATGATTGTCACCACAATTCAATGATGTATCCTGTACGGGTCTGCTTCAGCACACCCTTTTCGCAAAACAAAAATATAGGCGAAGAGGGTGTGCTAAAGCAGACCCGTACAGGAGTACTTCGGCTTCTATATCATGAAATTTATAGAATTTAGGATGCGTGTGCCCGTTCGTGGCAGGTTGGACAGAGCACAATAAAGTGTTGTGGATTATAGCGATCAAGCAAGTTAGGGGCGATATACGTTGTGTGAAGTTGTAAGGCATCGAAATGCTGGTTACATTCAGGACAGGTATTGTTTGCTTGCGCGCTCAATGAACGCTTCAAATTGCTTATCTGTGTGACGTGAATGGCATCTAGGCTGACATGAAAGAGCAAGCCAGCAAGGATGAGACTGAGTGTGCGCGAACGCAGACGGAGCGCGAAAAAGAGCAGAGTACCCAGTACAAGTGGATGATGGAGCAGGCGGGCCTCCATAAGCTGAGGTGGGTCAGCTTGATTAAAGTAGCGCATTGCAGCACGCAAGCTGAGTGTACGATAAGCGACAACATGCCAGAGATAGTGATCAACGTCAATCAAAATGCTGGATGCAAAAGGAAGCCAGATATCTTTTTTAAGCCAGGGAAGTGCAATAATGGCAGCAGCCGTTGATAGTGTTGCATGTTCTTTTGGACGCATAAAAATTTTTCTATCTTTCTCAAAATACTAGGTAGTACAGGGGTCCCTCTCTGCCTCAATTGCTGTACTATACACCGTTTTTTCCACTTTGTCTTTCTCCTATGAACCTAACGTCCTACTAAACTTGTGTTTTCACAACAAGATTGATATATTTGCAACCATATCTTAACCATATCTTATCTTTTTCCACAGCATCAAAATGATACGCTATAAAACAATGGTGACGGGTTCATTTGATGTAGAGCTATGTGGAAGCGGAATACCAGAAAAAGAAAATAAAAAAGACTCTAAACTATTCTGGCAAAGGAGACGCCTTCCATGGCAACAAGGGTAGACATCGTAAGTAGTAACACTAGCAACAGAGAGCAGCTGAACCTGCATATAACACAGTTAGACGAGCAGGTAGAAATAAGTGACGAGCGGGTGGGCTGTAGTATTGGCATTATGGCATATAACGAAGAGGCAAACATCGCCCGTACCATTAACGCTGTTCTTAAACAAGAGGGGCCATCTATTCGCATAGAGGAGGTGATCGTTGTTGCGAGTGGTTGCACTGATCGTACCGTCCCAATTGTCGCAGAGATCGCGTTGAAAGAGCCGCGCGTTCGTCTTTATGTGCAAGAGAAGCG
>CAXUIS010000306.1:0-6129 GCA_964250915.1 uncultured Ktedonobacteraceae bacterium
TGCAAAAAATTCCGATTGTGACCGAGGAAACACAAAGATTATAGGATAATGAGCTAATCAGGTAGTCAGTACACTATAAATAGGTTATAATACGCCCGTATAGACAAACTACACCAAGAGAAATTACGCTGCCTGGAGCAAGGATAGATGACGCGCATGAAATGTCGAATGTGTGGAAACGAGGTTAGTTCAGAAGAGGCTTTCTGTGGGCAATGCGGTACCCCTATCGCTGCTCCGCAAGCACTACAAACCGAAATGATGCATACACCACCACCACACAATGGACAAGCAAACGGATATCACCCTAACGAAACGTTCGGAGTACAAAACAATCCTCGTGGGGGTATTCCTCCAATACATATGCAAGGGTCTGCGCTTCCACCTTCAGCATCTATGCCACCACAACCAATGCCGCAGTCTTCTTCTGGTCAAAGTACAGGATTTTACCGAGACGCAACAGAAGCAATGTCGGTAGTGCCAAGTAATCCCAATGTGGGTTATCCGCAGCCATATCCTACAACACCACAGTCGAATTCATATTCGACTCAAAGTACGCCTACAAGTTATGGATTTCCTAGTCAAGTACCACCACAAGGACAACCGTTGCAGACAGGCAATTATGCAGGACAACCATATCCTCAGCAACAACCAGTGCAAGGTGGACAAGCCTATCGAAGTGTTCCTACACCACCGCAAAAACAACATAATGGCGCGATCATCTTCATCGTGAGTATTTGTCTTGTCATTGCCTTACTCAGCGTGGTTGGCATGGGTACGCTCTACGTTTTAAAAGGACGTAATACGACTCCTAAAGACTCTCAAACGCAAGGCATCGTTCCAACCGCCACCACTGTACCAACAGATATACCGACACCAACGGCAACAGTTGCACCAACGGACACGGTAGCACCTACGCCGACAGCGACAACGCTCCCTACGGCAACACCCAATCCGGGTTTTGCCTATTGCGGAACGCTCTGCACTGATAACGGCTTCTCTACACAGTATCCACATGGGTGGTCTGCTTCACCATTGACAGGTACACAAGGCGTACAGTTCGTCAACTCTGATCCAACAGACCAAATGGCAACATTTAAGACGCCAGGGGCAACCACGAGTAGTCCCAACGACATCGTTGCCAATGACTTGCAGCAGAACTTCGCCACAAAGGGGAACTATGCAGTGGTCACACCTGCTGCAACCGACTCGCTCGGTGGCGAAACGTGGTTTAAAGAGGCCATCACGTATCAAGAAGCCGCACAACCAAAAGAATTTGTCGAGGTCTATGCCAATGTCCATCAAGGCAAGGCATATATCATAGAGTTACAGGCATCAGCAGACCAATTTGCGACCGCTACTACGCCAGATTTCGCAACGATCAAAAATCAATTTCAGTTTCAATAACGTACAGTACACATAGACGGAGCACACATGAAATACTTCTTGATTGTCTTGGTATGCGTAAGCGGTATGACTAGCTTAGCTTTGGAGATGTGTGCTGAACGGCTCATGGAACCATACTTTGGAACATCGCTCATCGTGTGGGCAAGCCTCATCGGGTTAATCTTGATCTATCTCACTGTTGGCTATTTCGTAGGGGGACGCTTAGCAGACCGCCATCCGTCAGAGCAAGTGCTTTGCATTGTTACAGCAGCGGCAGCACTCGCGACATCGCTCATCCCGCTCGTAAGTCAACAAATTTTACAATGGTCAGTTACGGGACTTGAACAAGTTTCGGTCAGCATTTTTCTAAGCTCACTGGTTGGAACGATTCTGCTCTTTGCAATTCCTGTGACGCTCCTGGGCATTGTCTCCCCATTTGCTATTCGTCTGTTGACAAAAGATGTCTCACAAAGCGGGAGATCAAGTGGTTCATTATATGCCATTTCGACCTTCGGTAGCATCTTGGGTGCGTTTCTTCCTGTGCTATGGCTAATACCAACCTTTGGTGTACGACGAACGTTACTGATTTTTGGCATGCTTCTTTTCGCGGCATCACTATGGGGTTTACGTCCAATCTGGCGACCATCCTTTTTACTTGTGATTGTCGCGTTGTTACTTCCACTAGGACCGCTCAAAGACATTCCAAATTTAATCTATGATAAAGAGTCATACTACAACTATATACAGGTGACGCAAACATCCGACGGGACAAGAGAGCTTATTCTGAACGAGGGGCAGGCGATTCACTCGATCTACTACGCCAATCCTAATACAGTGCTGACAGGCTGGTATTGGGACTATTTTCTTGCGGCACCCTATTTTAACGCAGGTTTTACACCCAATAAGCTCCATCGTGTGGGCATCATCGGACTTGCGGGTGGCACAATTGCGCGTCAATTTACAAAGGTGTATGGACCTGTGCCAATAGATGGCGTAGAAATTGATCCGTCGATTGTGAATGTCGCGCACAAATATTTTGCGATGAATGAGCCGAACTTGCATATACATGTGGAGGATGGACGAACCTATTTAGCGACCACGCATGAGCAATACGATGTTGTCGCCATTGATGCCTTTCAGCAGCCATACATTCCGTTCCAGCTTACGACCCGCGAGTTTTTTACAACAATTCGTTCACACCTGTCCTCACAGGGTGTTGTAGCCCTCAATACGGCTCACACAACGCATGATTACAGACTCGTACAGGCATTCATCAACACGATGAGTCAGGTTTTTCCCAGCGTCTACGTGTTCAATGTCCCCGGAACCTTCAATACAGAGATCATGGGAACAATGAACCGTACTTCGATAGATACATTCCGTTCCAATCTTGCAAGCATTCCACCAACGACGGTAATGGGCCAGGTTGCAAATGAAGTAGTGCCAGTGGTGACACAAGGACATCCAGACGGCGGGTTAGTGTTCAGTGATGATCGCGCGCCCATCGAACAGATCACCGACCAGTTATTGTTAAATTACATCCAACAGCCTTGACACTGAAGGCTTGCAGGTTGTAATGTGACACGGGCCGTGTGCCAACACAAATACACGAAACATGTACATTGCTGAGACAAAACAAGAAAACCGAGAGGAAATACTATTATGGTGGTAGTTGCAGTTATCGGAGCGCAATGGGGTGACGAAGGCAAAGGAAAAATCGTCGATGAACTTTCAATGCATGCAGATTTTGTGGTGCGTTATCAAGGAGGGAGCAACGCAGGCCATCGCGTGGTGCATGAGAAGGGCGAATTTGCGTTTCGTCTCGTCCCATCTGGTATTCTCTACCCAAATACCACCTGTATCATTGGCAATGGCGTTGTCGTCGATCCCAAGGGCCTGATTCAGGAGATGGATGAACTCCAAAGCAAAGGCATAGACGTTTCACGGCTCTACATCAGTGAACGCGCACATGTTGTAATGCCTTATCACTTTCTCTTAGACCGTATGGAAGAAGAGGCACGTGGGGCTGACAAGATCGACAGCACTCAGCGCGGTATCGGACCTGCTTACGTTGATAAACATGCACGTACAGGTGTCCGTATGGCAGACCTCCTCGATGTCGATACCTTTCGTGCCAAGCTCTCTACTATCCTTCAGCACAAAAACCGCATGCTCACACAAATCTACGGGCAACCGCCACTTTCGCTCGAAGAGATTCATGGTGAATATTTTAACTATGGACTACAGCTTCGTTCGCATATCGCGGATACGCAGAAGATGCTGCACGAAGCACTCTTTGATCATAAAACGATTTTGCTTGAAGGGGCACAAGGAGCGTTACTAGACATAGATTTTGGCACCTATCCCTTTGTAACCTCATCTTCAACAATGGCCTCAAATGCTGCCGTTGGCGCAGGCTTGCCTGCACGCTCACTTGACCGTGTTATCGGTGTATACAAAGCCTATATCACGCGAGTTGGGAGCGGTCCAATGCCAACAGGCTTGTTTGATGATATGGGAACAATACTTCGTGATCGTGGTCACGAGTACGGCACAAATACGGGGCGAGAACGACGCTGCGGTTGGTTTGATGCGGTGGCGGGTCGCTTTGTCGCTCAACTCAATGGCCTCGATGCCGCGATTATCACAAAACTCGACGTGCTCGACACCTTCCCCACAATCAAGATTTGTACTGCGTATATGCTACACGGCAAAATTATCCATAGTCTTCCTGCGACCTTGAGCGATTTAGCTGCATGCGAACCTATCTACGAAGAGATGGAAGGTTGGCAATGTAGTACAACTGGTATTAGCACCTATGAAGAACTACCTTCGGCAGCAAAAGTATATCTGAGACGCCTTGAAGAGTTATTGCAAACGCCGATTGCGAAAATATCGGTTAGCCCGCAACGTGGCAAAACCATTGAGCTACAGAACGTGCTCGCTCAACCAGAGCATGACGTGCGCTATCCCAGGAATGCAATGCGTTAAAATACAGTATCATACAAGAAAGGAAACGGTTGTATGGCATCGGAGGCAGACAATTCCGCGCCGAAAAACACATATGTTTTTAACGCTGAAAGTGCGGCAGAGATGAACAGGCTCACGATACAGGACCGTCTTTTAACCAGAGAGCTGGGTGGCTTGCTTCCTCAAGATGTTAACCCGGCTAACATTCACAATGTACTTGATATCGCTTGTGGTCCTGGTGGATGGGTGCTTGACCTTGCCTCTGCCTATCGTCATATGGATGTTGTGGGAATTGATCTGAGCGAAAAAATGATAGGCTATGCTAATAGCAGAAAATGGCCTAACACGTCATTTCACATCATGAATGTACTACAACCACTCGATTTTCCTGATAATACCTTTGATTTCGTCAACGCGCGTCTGCTATTCGCGTTTATGCCCAAATCTGGATGGCCCGGACTACTCCAGGAATGTATGAGGATTCTACGTCCTGGTGGAATTGTTCGTCTTACCGAATGCGAACGCACTATTAGTAATAGCCTTGCTTATGAGCAGTTAGGCGATTTGATTATGCGCTCAATGCATGTATCGGGGTTAAGTTTTTCTGTTGACGGGAAACAAACAGGCATCACACTTATGCTAGGTGGCTTCCTACGAGATGCCGGTTACCAAAATATACGTCATGCATCTTTTGCGATAGATTTTTCTGCAGAAGGAGACTCACAAGGCTACATGTATGAAAACTCACAGATAGGTTTCCTTCTAGTACGTCCATTTCTTCGTAAGATGAATCCATCTATGACCGAAGAATATTTAGTGCAACTGAGCGATCAGGCGATGAAGGACATGGTATCGAGCAATTTCCGAGCCATCTGGTACTTTTTGAGTGCATGGGGCAAAAAACCTGCTTAAGGAATACAGGGCGCAACAGAAAAAAGAGGAAGTGATGTCTGCATCAGAAGAAACTCCACAGCCAGAAAATACCTATTTTATCAATGCTGAGAGTGCGGCTGAGATGAATAGGCTTATGATACAGGACCGTCTTTTAACCAAAGAAATGGGCAGTTTGCTTCCTAAAGATGTTGATCCTTCCAGCATTTCTAAAGTACTTGATCTCGCCTGTGGTCCGGGTGGATGGGTGCTTGATCTCGCCTCTGCCTATCGACATATGGAAGTTATCGGCATTGATCTGAGCGAAAAAATGATAGGCCATGCCAATAGCCGAAAATGGCCTAATACCTCATTTCGCATTATGAATATCCTACAACCGCTTGACTTTCCCGATAATACCTTTGATTTCGTCAATGCTCGCTTACTCTTCTCTTTTGTTCCAAAGACGTATTGGCCTCTTTTACTCAATGAGTGTATGAGAATTTTGCGTCCTGGTGGAATACTTCGTCTCACGGAATGTGAACACCCTCTTAGCAATAGTCTTGCCTTTGAACATTGGAACGAATTATCAATGCAGGCAATGAATAGCATAGATATGATTTACTCTCCTGATGGGAGACAAATAGGTATAACATTCATGCTTAGTAGCTTTCTGCAAAATGTCGGCTATCAGAATATACAGCATACAGCCTTTGCAATAGATTTTTCCGCAGGAGGAGACGCGAAAGGCTATATGTATGAGAATGCTCAACTAGGTTTCTTACTGATAAGCCCTTTTATTCTCAAACTGAATCCTTCTTTGAGTAAAGAAGAGTTAACACAGCTCGCCGATCAGACAATGAAAGATATGGATTCTAGCGATTTCCAAGCTATCTGGTACTATCT
>CAXUIS010000307.1:0-6114 GCA_964250915.1 uncultured Ktedonobacteraceae bacterium
GTCAAGTTGTAGAGAGAAATACAGAAAACGCCCTCAAGTTCTGCGCCCTCTGTACGATATAAAAAGAAAGAGCACATTCTTGAGTATGCTCAATATACAATAGTGAGGATTATCTATTCATGCATGTTTTTTCTTTCCGAGGACGATCAGTAATTGCATTATCGCTACTGTCGTTAGTTGCACTTCTGCTCACCGCTGGGGGGTTTCCTGTTTCTCAGGTTCAGCTCCGACAGATACAAAATCAGTCACCACCATCAAGTATCTATTATGGCGTTCATGCCACAAGTTGGCTACAAAATCTTTCTCCTGTTACCACGTTTGAGCAAGATATACACAAAGGAGTTTCAATCGTAATGTGGTATCAGGGCTGGGGTTCCACACAAGGACAGAACTTCGAGCCGAGTTGGATGGACAATGTACGCAATCATGGCTCTATTCCACTTGTCACATGGGAGCCGCAAGACTATACGAAAGGTGTTAACCAGCCGAATTATTCACTGGAAAGTATCATAAATGGGAGTCATGATGCCTATATTACTGCGTGGGCGAAGGCATCGAAAGCATGGGGCCATCCCTACTTCCTACGCTTTGCTCCTGAGATGAATGGTTATTGGTTTCCGTGGTCAGAATTGACGAATGGGAACAAGGCGGGCCAGTATGTGCAGGCATGGCGTCATGTTCATGACATTTTTACGAAACAGGGAGCAACAAACGTAACATGGGTCTGGTGCCCCAATATTGTTTTCCCCGGCAACATTCCTTTAGAGAAACTTTATCCTGGATCGGCATATGTCGATTGGGTTGGTATGGATGGCTACAACTGGGCCTATGTTGGGAAGAGACATCAACCTAAGACATTCTCGCAACTCTTTCAACACACGTATGACATTCTGCTTGGTATGTCTCTTCACAAACCTATGATGGTTGCTGAAACAGCTTGTACAAACACGCAGGTCAACGAGGCCAATTGGATCACAGATGCCTTTACCGTTCAGTTACCAAAGTACTTTCCACAGATCAAAGCATTCATATGGTTCAACCAGAACAAAGAGACTAACTGGCGTGTTGAGTCATCTGCCGCCACACAAAAGGCGTTTGCAAACGCAGTAAGCTCTTCCCAGTACGCCTCGAACATCTATGCCAACATGAACGTTTCTCCAATTCCTACGCCTATTCAAGCAATGCTGTCAAAGCATTAAGACACTTCGGTTGTAAAATGCAGCAGGCAGGGAGACTACAAAAGTCTCCCTGCTCATACTCATTTACCAGGAACCGGAATTGGTGATACTCTTATATTCCTATATATATTTGATGCATATCGACTTGTGGTTACTGCTTTAGCAAAAGCGGTTTGACTGGCAAGCGAGGATACGGTACGCCAATCAGTCTCCTTATTTTCGTCAAACCAAATGACCGCCTTTACGCGAGGAAACACGTGTGCTAGCTCTACCGTAAGCGCATCAGTAATCCAGTTAGCTTTATTGCCAACGTGCTCTGCCGATGCAGTCTCAGCTATCATTAAAGGTTTATTGTTCGCCAAAGCAGTAATGTCGCTGTAGGTTTGCTGAAAGACTTGGCGGAATGATTGCCAGCTATTACCATTAACACTTCCCCAATTGTAGCCATCCATAGCAACCCAATCAACATACGATGCGCCTGGATACAATTCTTTTAGGGATATGCTATGCGCATATTCAGTATTCGGCGACCACACCCAAGTAACGTTCCTCACGCCTTGCGCTTTGAAAATGTCATGGACATGACGCCACGCCTGCACATACTGGCCCGCCTTGTTCCCATTCGCCTTTTCTGACCAAGGGTACCAGGTCCCGTTCATCTCATGTGCGAAACGCAAGAAGTAGGGATGGCCCCATGCTTTCGATGCCTTCGCCCACGCAGTAATATAGGCATCATGACTCCCATTTATGATACTTTCCAGTGAATAATTCGGCTGGTTAACACCTTTCGTATATAGCCACGGCTCCCATGTGACGAGTGGAATAGAACCATGATTACGTACATTATTCATCCATGTTGTTTGAAAGTTCTGTGTACCATCTTGCAAGCCCCAACCTTGATACCACATCACAATTGAGACAGATTTATGAGACTGTTGCTCAAATGTTGTCACAGCAGACATATTTTGTAGCTCACCTTGTACGTGTACGCCCAGATACAGTGATGGCTGGAGCTGGACAGGTCTCACTGAAAAAACAGGTCTGCCCATGAGAACTAGAATGAAAGGCATTAGTAGCAAAAGGCATCGAAATTTATAGAGACGAAGAAAGTTATCTTTACCTTGGGAGTACGAAGTTTTGTAGCGTGTCGAAACGCTTCCTTCCAACCATTTTTTGCTCATTCTCTACCCTCTTTTACAATAGACCGAGAAGCCTACAAAAAATCCATTCATTATAGTGTCTCTCAACAATACTAGTGAGTCCGGTTCACATATATTTGACTTGAATTCATATAGATGTATCTATGTAAAGTATGGTAAAATTGTAGAGAAAAAAGAAGGAAGAAACGGTTACGAGCGCGTTGAGATTCGGTTACAGATTGCTGATGACACAATGAAGACGACAACTAGGAGATTGTCGTCTTCATTAAGGGGGATTAATCGGAGTAAGCTAGACTAGCTTAATCGAACGGTATACCATTCATGGAGTATATTAATGGCAGCATGTTGATTAGGTTCAAATAGATAAAATGACCACGCCCAGAAAAAAATTCCATTAATCGCTGGATCATCTGTACTATTTGTAAGAGCGGCTCCATAGGCCGCTGCCTGCTCTTCTTCGTCTGCATGAGCAGGAGTGTCCTTTTCCCAGGGATGATAGAGCGCATCTGAGGTGTTGCGATAACCAATCTCAGAAATTACTATTGGCTTACCACTTTTGTGCGAGAAGGTATCCAACTGCGGTTTGATCTTGTCATGCCATAGTTGAGGTAACGTATTTGGATCGAGGCGTTGACGCGCGTTAGTCAACGAGATATACTCAGAGACGCCAAGGGCAGACAAGTATGAGTTATGCATCCATGAAGTAATGGGCAATGAGAGTGAAGACCAGTTCATATCGTACGTTAATGATCTTGGAAATACTGAGTGTATTCGGTTGATCAATTGTATCCATATATGTGGTGCGACAAATTGCAATTCCTCCAACTCGGTACCGATGGCGAGTTGCTCTGCACCTGCCGACGAGGCTGCTGTCGCATATGGCTTGAACGCGCTCCAATAACTATCAAACCATTGCTGCGCCTGTACATCCTTCGTAAAACGAATGTCGCCACACCACAGTGGTCCTCCTTTTGCCGTTACTCCTTGCACAGTCAGCAATGGAACAACAAAGACATGGTAATGCATAGCATGGGCGGCAGAAATACCTTGTGCGAGTGCTTGTGGAGTAGGTGTATTTTGCGTCGCCTTCACAGTCACTGAAGTAAGAGAAGATTGATACAAATTTACCGTCATCTCAATCCACCTCGCGCCTGTTTGTTGAGAGATATCTTTTAATCCTGTTGACCAGTTCGCATCTTGCTTACTATAGGCTGTATTTCCCCATTGAGGAAAAATCATACCAGCTTGGAATGACGGTCGGTGTATTGTTACAAGCGGTTCTACTGCTGAATGCGGTGGTCTCAAACCAGAGGCGATTGCTTGCCATGTATTTGCTCCTGTTGAGAGCATGATTTGTAGAAATATTCCTGACGCCAACATAATCACAACGATACTAAGTTTATGCTTTCCTAAAAACTGTCCCATCACAACCCCACAACCTTCTTTTTTCTCTTATAGTTACTCATCTACTTACTGCATCTTTGGCTGAAGAGGTCACAGTCGTCGGTACCTTCGTGTGTAAACCTTTGTCCGCAGCTTTTGTCTTTGGCGTTGGCTGCCATACTACATCACGCTTACCCATCATCCATTGTACGACTGCCCAGAAACCCGCGGTGCTCTCTAAGATACTCGCAATTGGTGCGACAGCAATGACCTTTACACCTTCAAGCCAACGTATACGCTGAGACATTTTTGCATCGGCGAGGTTATACCACATACCAATAAAGACAGAATTAAGCCATAAAAACCCAACAATCACCATCCAACACATTACAGGTATAGGAAGAGAAAGTGATGATTGATGAAAGAGCATTAGCCATCCCTGATAAAAGAGGTAGAGCAGCGAAACAGTGCCAGTAGGCAACCCGAGAGCAAAGGTGAGGATGCGATATCGTGTTCCCCACGTGAGATGAAAGCGGAGTTTGTATGGCAGTTGATAAAATTCTGGCATTTTACGCATCATTGCCATACCTTGTAGAACTCCAACGATCCAGCGAAAACGCTGCCTAAAAGCACTCTTAAACGAGAATGGTGGCTGTTCTAACATGACGCAGCCATGCCAGCCAAATATTTGCGGTCCTCGCCGTAGGTATGCAAGCACACCAAATACATAGTCCTCAGCGATAAATGGCTGTCCGTTCAGATTACCGATGTCCCACCCCAGTTCGTTTTCTAGTTCTTCGTCGATTACTAAATTAGAGCCATGCAAATGGAGAGGTGTTCCACTTTCCATCACATCACGACACTCGAAACACCCTATTGGACGGTTAGCTTCCATTGCTCTACAAATAACGCTCGCTTCTCGATATTCTAATGGATAGTAAATAGGACCTTCTGTCAATTTTTTATCTGTGGTAGCAAGATAAAGAATGAGCCTTCTTAGTTCGTTTGGTTCCATAACGCTCTCTTCATCATAATGCACGATGAAGGTCTGACTGGGTTTCCTATTCATCCCGCGACGACGTAACTCAACCATGTAGTGCAGTGCTCGTGCCTTCAACTTTGTCCCATTCGGCGTTTGATAGTCCGTCGGGCTGGGCAGAACAAAGCCCTGCACACTGACAGGGACCCAGGCAAATTCTTTTTCTAAACGCAGTTTCTGGTCGAGTGATTCGGTAACGATTTCAACGCTTATAACTGACTTGTAAAAACCTGGATCCTCTCTCACGAGGTCCACAACATACTGAATACCACGTCGAATGACCTCTGTACTGCCTGTAGAGCCACGCGTGGTAATCTGTATTTTTATAAAAGGAACGCGAGGAAGAGATTTTATCTCTTCGTTTGTCACAGTTTGTAATTGTCGATAACGCCGCCAGTGAAAGAGAAAGCTATGAAAGTAGGAGAGATAACGTATCCCAATAACACTAATGAGAAGTACTATAGGATAGCCAATGTACCTTCCCCATATCATTATTATGGGAGTAAAATGGTCCATTTCGTACATCTTCCTTCTTATGAAACCTGATGCTTCCGTGAAGCCATTGAGATGCTGCGATATGCACGAACACCAGCAGTACTATTGCTTAAACGTGCTCGTCTAAACACTCGCGAGTCGCCAGTACGTACTACCCGCTTCTCTTGTAGTGGTTGTTGAACAGTAAGTGTAGCGGCAGGACGTTTTTTTGTTGTTCTCATTAAAATAGTACAAACAGCAAATTCACCAAGTACAAGTATTTCTATAGCAATAAGAAATCTGTTCCATGTTTCAGGCAGAAAGGCACCAAGCATAACCATAAGTGGAATGACCATATAAAGACCAACGATTACAGAAGCTCCAGCTGTATATACGATGAGTTGAGGTATTTCCCGAAAAGAGCCACCTCGTTCACCTAAAGCCAATGTCGCAATGGCTGTAACACGTTCAGTTGGTAGCTCGCAAAGGTCTTCCTCTACCACTTTATGCTTTTCTGTTGGCATTAATGCAAACGACGAGGAGGATTGAGGCGATTTATACGCGAGTGTACTTATTGTTGGTTGTTCATCAAGAGGACCACTAGGATAAGATGGCAGATTCAAATGCTTATACCGCACTTGGTCAGCCTCTTGATAGAGTTGATTTGTGACAAAATTGCGCTGCATACACAATCCTTCTTTAAATATCATTGTATGGGCGTGTATGAGCATATTAATTAAGAGGAAAAAATACAGAAAGAGATACATTTATACACCCCACTCACTCACACCCTCTAAATGCTTTTTTAAGAAATGATAGTATCTTTTCCTAAAAACCTCTTCTATGTTCAGTATAGGAAGCGTGTCAATCAAAAGAAGCA
>CAXUIS010000308.1:0-6056 GCA_964250915.1 uncultured Ktedonobacteraceae bacterium
GGTGGCTTGACCGTTTTTCATGTTCCCTATGCGCTTTTGCTCGGCGTCCTTGCATTCATTTTAGAATTCATTCCCATCCTAGGAACACTCGTCTCTGGTCTCATCTGTACAGTCGTCGCGTTAACACAAGGATGGTTGATCGCACTTGGTGTGTTGATCTACTTTATCGTTGTTCATGTACTCGAAGGCGATATCATCGGGCCACGTATCGTTGGCAAAGCAGTGGGACTTCACCCCATTGTCTCTATCGCAGCCTTGATCGCAGGTGCTGAACTCTTTGGAATCGTTGGTGCCCTGTTTGCCTCTCCATTGGCAGGAGTCTTACAGGCCCTACTCATCGCATTGTGGATACACTGGCGTGAGACTCGTCCTGAACAGTTCGAGGAGGCAAAAGCAGGAATAGCAGATAAGATCGCGGACAGTCTCTCAGATACACCTTCGCATTCCGCGGAGGCGGGGCATTCCTAGGATAATAGAGCATAATACAATAACAAAGAGCTTATGTTCTCATTGAATACAAAAGAAAAGGTGACAACGTGGAAACTCTTCTTGCATGGATATCTAATGCGCTATCTATTGTTACCGGTAGTTCTCCAATAAGTATTCCTAATCGAGGGCGTAAGAGCGATAGCACCAATCCTCAAAACATTGTAGAGGAAAACGACTTATTAAAAAGTCGTTTGGCTCAAGCTGAAAGCCACAACCAAGAACAAGAGGCTCGTATTGCTCTGTTGGAGAAACAGATTCAGGAGCTACACGGCGAACAACACTAGTCACTAGCACTTGTAAGTAGCCCTATTGAACCGGCAAAGCACATTTGTCAAAGCCAAGGCACCCGCAAGGGGATGCCCCTCCCATATGACGTGGCTCTCTAGGCGCGTTCGCGTATGGGAGGGGCATCCCCTTGCGGGTGCCCTGGTTCGAGTGACACATTTCGTTTGACAGACTACTATTGTAGTCAACTATACAATAGGGCTACACACTCTTAGACTTCACTCAAGATTTTTGCGCCTTGCCGAGTAATCAGCACAGTATGTTCAAATTGTGCTGCCCACCCACCATCTATTGTGCGTACTGTCCATCCATCAGCATCGACTTTTACGCGTGCCGATTTCTCCACCAGTATTGGTTCAATCGTAATGACAAGTCCCTCCGGTATCACTAAACCTGTTCCAGGACGACCAACGCTAGGCACATCTGGCGGTTCGTGCATGCGCTGACCCAGCCCATGCCCTATGTACTCACGTATTACGTTAAAGCCTCGTGACTGAGCAAAGCTTTGTATCGCATGACCGATATCGCCAATACGCTTTCCTGGTAAAGCAGCCCGAATACCCTCCATCATTGCCTCATATGTTGTATCAATGAGATGCTGATGTTTAGAACTAATCTTACCTACAGCAATGGATATAGTAGAATCGCCAGCATAACCATCCAGAAGCATCCCAGCATCAATACTCAGCACATCACCTATTTTCAGCTTCTGACTACCTGGTACTCCGTGGACAGCAGCATCGTTCACAGAGGTATTAATACAGCCTGGGAAGCCTTCCTCTGTATAAAATACTGGCACTGCGTTTAACTGAGCCATATAATCCATTGCATATTCGTTCAGTTCTTGAGTAGTCGTACCTGGACGAGCCATAGCCGCGAGATTTTGTAAGAGTCGTGCCGTTGCCTGATTAGCTCGTAGCAATCCTTCTATAGATGCCTGTGTTGCAGCAACCAAAAGTATCTTTCCTTTCTCTTTAGAACTCGATAGAGGTTTCAGTATATCATAAAATATAGAATGAACTACTCATCTAAACATCTGCCTTATCTACACAAAGTAGTACTACCTCTGACACGAAATCGAGCGTTTAGTCGTATATAAAGTGAGAACATTGTTGAGGAATGCCCATGCCTTCATTCGAGCTTGAACCTGATACAATCGCCCACTACCATCTCCAGTACATCCTAGCTCGCGGTGGCATGTCTCTCGTCTACCTTGCACACGATATCCATACGAAGCAACACGTAGCAATGAAGTTGGTTCATAAGAGTGAGCACGACTACTACGAACGCTTTCAACGCGAGGCACATACACTTGCAAGCCTGGAACATGAGCACATTTTGCCAGTTCTTGACTATGGCGAACACGCTTCATGGTTTTATATGACAATGCCTTACATTGAACAAGGCTCGTTGCGTGACCGCCTAGCAAAAGGCACGCTTCCGCTACAAGAGGCAGAAACAATACTTATGCAGCTTGTAGATGCAGTGCAATACGCGCATGATCGCGGCATTGTGCATCGTGATATAAAACCCTCCAACATCTTGTTACGTGATGGGAAGCATGTGTATCTTGCGGATTTTGGGTTGGTCAAGCATATGGAGGAGATGAGCGACTTGACACAGACCAATTGTATACTAGGAACGCCTGAATATATGGCACCAGAATTAACTGAACGTCCCGCCACAGTAAGTAGTGATGTCTATGCAATTGGTGTCGTTCTTTACTACATGCTCACAGGGCGAGTTCCCTTCAAAAGCAACACTCCTCTTGGCATCTATTGGAAACATTTACACGAGCAACCTGTAGCACCATCTACATATAATCAAGCACTTTCACTTGCAACTGACTTAGTGATTCTTCGTGCGCTAGCCAAGGAACCAGAGCAACGCTTTCAAAGTGCGAAGGCTTTCTTAGAGGCATATCAAGCATCAAGAAAAGATGAACATAAAGTCACAATGAGTGTTGTGAAAGCAAGCCCTACTAGACCGTCTACCATTATTAGAAGACCGCTCACCGCATCGCGTAAGAATAGAATATTTCTTTATCGAGCAATGAATTTACGCGTAGGCGCATTATTGATACTAGCAGCATCCCTACTCTTTCTTGTGCCCATACTGTTGCATTTTTCGCTTTCGTATGGCTATGATCGTCCACAGCCATTACTACTGAATGCAAGTAACCTGACATTCCGTAACCATATTGCGACCACAATGCCTACAGTGCAACCAACGCTTACAGGAGGTGTATCGCTAACAACGCGTACAACCCCTAATGTGAGTAATACATCAGCACAAAAGAGCATAAACATATCATCCACCTTGCCTTTAAGCCATACAAACGGGAGCAATAGTCAAAGTAACAATGGCGGGAACACAAGTGACAAACAGAAGAAGCACAAGTATAAGCATACACATAAAAGTAAAGATGATTGAAATTCCTTCACTGTCTTTAAGCCCTGCATCAACGTTCAAGCTGTTTTAAGCGATGAAGAAAGTATATCCCTATCATTTTTTGCCAAGTGGGAACATTTTTGTTATAGTTACATAGAGCACAATTCAGACGTGTATCAGGAAACATACACAAAGCTATCATATAATGGGAAGGAACTTTATGTATAAGAAAGTAATTGTAGGCATGATTGCATTTGCACTCATGACAGTCCTCTTCGCGGCATGCACCATCGTTGATGCATCCACATTAAATAATGGTCCGCAGGCACATATGGGCAACGCAGTATTTAAAGCAGCCTCTATCAACGTCAAAAAGGGTCAGAAGCTTATTCTTGTTGACGATGTAGCCGTTCAGCACATCATCGTCAACGGCACGTGGAACGGCTCAACACAGGCCCCCAAACTTGAGCCAGGTGCTCCTAAGGTATATGCAAGCATCAATGGTGGTGCTACCTCTGTTGGTCCCTTCACGCAAGCAGGTTCATTTAATTTGTACTGTACTATCCACGCGGGCATGCAGATCAAGGTTATAGTCAGTTAATATCTCTGTCAAGATTCGTTGTCATTCAGGGAGACCGCAAGGGTCTCCCTGACTTTGCTCATTGCTCCTACCTCACATATATCTCCAAGAAATTCCGCTTGCCACACGTTCACTTTTATGAGCAGAACCTCTGGTACTTTCGTGGTAGCAAAGCTGCGTTTGTACGGTTCTTCACAAAGAATATGCTATACTCTTCCAAATACGAGAACTAATCAAAGGGAACTTTTTGTCTATGCGTCTGCGGTTGTTTACACAATGGAAAAACGTTTTCTCTCACCTATTCTTGCTTAAAGTCGGAGCAATGGTAAGTCTCTTTCTTGTGAGCGTGCTTATAGTTGCTTGCGGTACTACTAGCAGTGCCGCAAGCACTGCTAATTTTGGCAACCCACCTGTGACTGTCACCATTGACTTGAATGGTAGCAACAGTTCGCCAACGCCAACGTTACCAGAGTACTGGTGTGGAGCATGGGCCACACAATCATCGCCACCGTTTGGAACATCCACTGTCGGTGTGTATGCCAAGTTTGTCCATAATGTCAAAGCAAATCCTAACGACCCTAATGATGTTGGCAATCCGCAGGGTATAGAAGGCGCGAATGCAGTAGCAACGGTTCTCTGGCCCGATGGCACACAAGCACAAATAACAGGAACAACTGGTGCTGATGGACTAACATCTTTTCCTATCTCTACCGCTAACAGAGGCGATGCGATCAATAAACTTACCTTAATCACAGTCCAGTTTACAAAAGATGGTGTTCCTCCTTGCACAGTGGATCGTACACGTGCCGCCTTCTTCACGCTCGTCATGGGTAACACACAAGGAGGGATTGGTTCGACAGGAACAACGCCAACAGGAGGAGGTACAGGTAATCCTGGTGGCAACCCAAAACCTGGACCAACTGGTGGCCCTGTCAAGCATTAATGTACAAACGCGAAGAGGGTGTGCTAAAGCAGACCCGTACAGGACTTTCACTTCACACCGTTGATCGCTCCTGTACGGGTCTGCTTTAGCACACCCAGCAATTTATCGTGAAGAAAAGAGTTTTCTATGCAAGATATTCGGATAGAACGTTGGGCGCGTACATTGGTCAATTATTCTCTATACGTCAAGGCGGGGGACGTTGTGGCAATTAACGCGACTCCTGCAGCGGCTCCTCTGATAGAGGCTGTGTACCGTGAGGTTCTGCGTGTGGGTGCACATCCAGTACCGCAAATTTCGCTTGAAAGCCTGAATGAGATATTGCTGCGGGAAGGCAATGATGCTCAATTAACGCTGCCCTCTCCAATGGCAGCAGCACTTGCAGAGCAAGTTAACGCTCAACTTACAATTTATTCGAGTAACAATACACAAGCGTTGAGCGGTATCGCACCCGAACGTTCTGCTCTGCGACGGAAAGCACTGATGGCGACAAGAGGCTTGATGAGTAAACGCGAACAGGCAAGCGAGTATCGGTGGAGTTTGACTTTGTATCCCACGCAGAGCTACGCGCAAGATGCAAACATGTCGCTTACCGAGTTCGAGGAATTCGTGTTCAATGCCTGCTTCCTAAACGATGAGGACCCAGCGGCGCAATGGAAGAAACTTTCCGAGCAACAGCAACGCCTCGTTGATTGGCTTAAGGGACACAAAAAAGTTCATATCCTGGGCGAAGGCACCGATCTGACACTCTCAATTGAGGACCGCATCTTCATCAATAGCGACGGTAAGCGCAACTTTCCAAGCGGCGAATTTTTCACTGGCCCCGTCGAGAACACTGCGAATGGTGTCATTTCTTATGAGATACCTACGACATATGATGGGCATGGCGTAGAGGGTATTCGTCTGGTCTTCCGCGAAGGCAAGGTCATCGAAGCAAGCGCACGACAGGGACAAGAGATATTGCAGCACATGCTCGATATTGATGAGGGTGCACGCTATCTCGGCGAGTTTGCCTTTGGTAACAATTCACGTATTCAGCGTGGCATCAAAAATATCCTCTTCGACGAAAAAATAGGTGGCACAGTTCATCTCGCACTTGGCAACAGCTATCCAGAGACAGGTGGTGTCAACCATTCCGCGCTACACTGGGATATGATTTGTGATCTGCGTAAAACTGGTGAAGTATGGGTTGATGATACACTGTTTTTGAAGGATGGGCAGATATTGGTATAATAGTATACCAATTGTAGGGGTCTAATTCATTACACCCTTGTCGGCAATATACCATATTTACAGATGATGAGAAGCATTTCAACGTCCTCTGAAATTGTGTATTGCCGACAGGGGTGTAATGAATTAGACCCCTACTAG
>CAXUIS010000309.1:0-4298 GCA_964250915.1 uncultured Ktedonobacteraceae bacterium
TGATGGGGGTGGTGGGGAAACGTATCGGCAACTACTCTTTTGCGCTAACGCGAACCCCTCCCGACCCATCATTGGACGCAATGAATTGCTGCCCCTACCGAGAAGAATAATCGTTTTTGGCTGTCATTATTCATTAGGTATTCGTTCCAATTTGTTAAAACAGCATCATTATGCCTGCTACACTCATCGTGCGATGGCAAACAGCCCAATCGTGCCAACGATATACACAATAAGCACGACGAACGAGTCGATACCCATATTCAGGATTTGTCGCTGAGGACGAAAGATAAGACCATAGATATAAATAGCTGTGAGCAGAATACCAAGACTGGCAAGATAGACATCGCTGTTCTTCGCCTGTGGCAAAGCCGATTGCCCAGAAAGCAGCGTTGCGAGCAAAAAGAGGACTGGAAGAAAGGCATTACCACCGAAGATATCGCTAAAGGCAAGCGAGTAATCACCTAATTTCACCGATGCTAGCCCTGTCGATAGCTCAGGCAATGAGGTCGTGGCAGCCAGAACAGTTGCTCCAAAGATAACACCATTTACCCCTATATGAGTAGCAATAGCATTGCCGCTTTCCTCTAAAACGACACCTGCCAGGAGCGTCACAAGTGAAGCAAAAACAAACACGAGCACAACACGTGGCGTACTCATTTTATCTGTCTTACTCTGACTATCTTTCTTTTTATCAGGGCGAACCGTGTCGGGCGCATATCCCTTTTCTTGCCAGGGAAGATCAGTTCGCGCCTTGCCCACGAGCCATACACCTACAAGCCATGTGAGCAAAATCAATACATCCCCTGGTGCCAGTCGTGCGAAAATCAATGAACTCGGAAGTTGCGTACCCATAATGGCAATAACCAGCACGGCAACTACCAGCACACCCTCTAGCACAAGTTGTAATGAGGCCGAACGATAGCTCAGTGCAGCTTTTCCACGTAGCCCGAACACATCCAAAATCACAAGCACAACTGTCTGAATACCGATACCACCCAGGATATTGCCGATGGCGATACCGAGATTATGCGTGATGCCTGCCGTTGCCGTAATCGCAATCTCTGGCAGATTTGTCGCAATGGCAAGAAAGAGCAAACCGCCAAGTGCCTCGCCAAGCCCTAGACGAGAAGAGAGCACATCTGTAGTATTGGAAAGCTGAATACCAGCAATCCATACCGCAACGGCACCACCAATAAAAATAAGAATAAGGGCAAAAAGAGGAAATGATTGAAACATACATCATCCTGCACCTGAAAGAACTCTAAAATGTTCTTTCATTATAGCATTCTTTAGCCACAATCAGTAACCAATGCTCCACATTAGACGGAGGTATTTAATAGTCAGGTGAGAGCACGGCAGGGACAAGCCCTGTCATGACCCCGCCGAGCCAATTTGTAGATGTCACACCATCCCTCCTCTAAACGTGTCTACAAGAGACAACCTAAAAACAAGCAGTAGAGGAGAAAGATACATCATGACCACATCCAACACATCCACAAAGCCGACTATCGGCTTCATTGGTTTAGGACATATGGGCAGTTTGATGGTAGAGCGTTTGATGGAGCATGGCTATACACTGAGCGTCTATGACCGCACGAAAGAGAAGACACAAGAGGTAGCGCAGAAGGGCGCAACCACCGTCGATACACCACGCGATCTCGGCAAGTCAGCAGATGTCATTATTTCTATGGTGACAGACAATGCCGCGCTTGACGCCGTGATGTATGGTGACGATGGCGTGCTGGCTGGTGTGCAACCTCAGCATACAATCCTCGTTGATATGAGTACCGTTTCACCTGAAACTTCGCGTCATCTTTTTCAAGCGGCAAAAGAACATGGTATTGCGATGCTTGACGCGGCTGTTTCTGGTAGCACACCACAGGTGCAAGAGGGAAGCCTTGTCTACTTTGTCGGCGGCGATGAGGCTACATATCAGCAATGTAAGCTAATTCTTGAGGCGTTGAGCAAAAACACTTTCTATATGGGTGAAAGTGGTAAGGGCACGACGATGAAGATGGTCGTGAATACAATGCTTGGCCTTGAGTTACAAGCTCTCGCAGAGGCTATCGCGCTAGGCGAAAAAGCAGGACTGGACCGGAAACAGTTGCTCGATGTGTTAGGACAAACAACGGTGATCGCACCAGCCCATAAAGCGAAACTTGCCAACGCGGAACACAAAGAATATCCTGTAAACTTCGCGCTTGCGACCATGCGTAAAGACTTTAGCCTCATTATGCGTCTTGCCGCCGAACTTTCTGTCGCCATGCCTGCCACAGCTGCTGCCGAGCAGATGTACGCTGCCGCGCTCGCGCAGGGACACGACGAGGACTTCTCAGTCATGATACAATTCATGGAAGAAATGTCTGGAGTCAAATGATAGGTTGTGCGTCCGCGGCAAACGCTATGCATTTGCCGCGGATGCACAACCTATCATTTGACTTATAAGGAGCGCATGAATACAAAATACTCTATACTTGAAAGCCGAAAGGTACAAGTTTCTGATCATACTATACATTATCGTGTCTCATCAAACACATTACCTATCGATGCACCATCAATTGTCATGGTTCACGGACTCGCAACCTCCAATACCTATATGCTACCGACCGCAGCGGAGCTTGTCTCTTCCTACTCTATCTATATACCTGATCTTCCTGGTTTTGGCAAAAGCACAAAACCTCCGCAAGCCTTGAATGTTTCGCAATTGACTGACGTACTCGCTCAATGGATGCAAGCGATTGGACTTGATCGTGCGACACTCCTTGGCAATTCGCTTGGCTGTCAGGTGATCGCGCAATTCGCGTTACGCTATCCCGACTGTATCGAACGTGCCATTCTTGTTGGACCATCAATGGACCCGCGAGCACTTACAGTGCATCAAGAGATTGGGCGCTGGCTAGCAAACGTTCCCTTTGAACCAGCACATCTTTTCCCTATCATGATTGGAGACTTTTTTCATGCAGGCGTTCGACGCACAGCCCGAACACTACAATATGGATTAGAAGACCATATTGATGAACACCTGCCACATATGCAGGTGCCAACACTCATTGTGCGCGGCTCACATGATACTGTCGTGCCACAACGTTGGGCGGAAGAGGCGAAAAATCTACTTCCCAACGGCAAACTTGTTGTTATCGCGGGAGCCGCGCACGATGCGAACTACAATTCGCCTAAACAATTAGCAAACATCGTACGCGGGTTTATCGTAGGGACCGATGATGCCGTTTAACAAATTGGTACGGATACCTGATGAACGTTGACAACCAAAGGCGGTCATCAGGCGTTTCTTAGTCAATTACGTAAATGCGTAATCCATCATTCCCCGATCTCCTCCCCGCTCAAAAAAGCATTGACGGCGGCGTTGAATTTTTGTGGTTGGTCGAACATGGCGACGTGAGCGGCGTGTTTGAATATCAAGAGGCGCGCATTAGGCAGTTCTTCGCGTAGCATATGCCCAAGCGATGGTGGAACGAGTGTATCGTTTTCACCCCATACGAGCAGAACGGGTTCCGTGATGCTCTGAATCTCTTCACTGATGTCAAGTGCTATGAGGTCTCGTGTCGCCTTCAACAATGTGATGGGACCGGCACGTAAGCTATCATACGCCAGAATAGGAAAGAAGCGCGGCGTGAGATAGCGTATGGCTTCAAGCAGAGGAATCATATACCCCAAAACACTCTGCGTGCGTGCTTTGAAGGCGGGATCAACCAGCACGAGCCGCATGACGGCATCGGGTCGATGGGCTGCGATCCACATGCAAATATAGCCACCCATCGAGTGTCCGATGAAATGTGTTTGCTTCAAACCTATTGCATCCATCCATGTCAGAAGCCATTCTCCCGCTTGCTTTAGCGCAAAACGCCCGTATTTATGTCTTGCCGCGCCAAACCCTGGCAGATCGACAAGATAAACTCTGTAGCGTTGCGCAAGTTCTGGCACATTACGTCTCCACCACAGAGTAGAGCCAGACAAGCCATGCACAAGTACAATAGGTTCGCCCTCCCCAACTGTCTGATAGCGCACACCATACTGACCTACCTGTACTGTATGAAAAGATGTTTTGACCATGAAGTATCCTTTGTTCGATAGGAGTGTAATTAGATGCTTACAGAATATCACGCTAGCCTCTGTTAGAGGGATACACCACCTACGCTTTGGGCATGTCACATCCTCTTCCTTGCATGCGTACTAGCATATATACCCCTTCGGTTTTATAATGTTGACAATCCTATACGGTAGGGGCAGCAATTGATTGTTTACGGAGAGGCTATTAAAGGGACAGAAAAATGAAAATA
>CAXUIS010000309.1:4308-5988 GCA_964250915.1 uncultured Ktedonobacteraceae bacterium
AATATGGCAGAGGCAAGGGCACCCGCAAGGGGATGCCCGATATGCGTTAACGTAAGGATTCAATGGGGACCAGGGCACCCGCAAGGGGATGCCCGATATGTATTAACGTAAGGATTCAATGGGGACCAGGGCACCCGCAAGGGGATGCCCCTCCCATATAACGGTAATGCTTATGAGATGGCTTCGTGTATTATGGGAGGGGCATCCCCTTGCGGGTGCCCTGATTGTGGTGGGTAGCACATAAAGGTTCCTACCATAAACGAACGGTCAAAGGAAAAAATCATGAAAATACTTGTGCTGAACGCAGGTTCAAGCAGCCAGAAGAGCCGATTGTATGAGATTGGCGAGACATTGCCAGGCTCCACATCAGAGCCATTATGGGCCGCCGATGCCGATTGGACAAAGGATAAGGGGTCGGCCTCGCTCGACATCTCGACTAGGAGTGGCAAGAGAGTACAGCAAGAGGTATCAGCCGATTCGCGTCCAGAGGTAATCGAGCAAACGCTTAAAACAATCTGGACGGGCGAGACGAAGGTGCTCAACGGACCAACGGATATTGATATCGTGGGGCATCGTGTTGTGCATGGTGGACCCGATTATCGTGAAAGTGTCTTCATCGACCAGAAAGTCAAAGAAGATATTCAAAAATATGCCTCGTTCGCTCCTCTCCATAACCCTGTCAATCTTGAAGGCATCGAGGCAGTTGAGCATGTGTTTGGCGACAAGACGCAACAGGTTGCGGTCTTCGATACCGCCTTTCACAAAACGCTGCCAATGGAAACCGTTGTGTATCCAGGTCCCTATGAATGGTATGGACAGGGCATTCGTCGCTATGGCTTTCATGGTATCAGTCACCAGTATTGTACGGAGCGCATCGGACAAATTTTGCAGGAAGACGAGTCGCACCTGCGTATCATCAATTGTCATCTTGGCAACGGCTGTTCGCTAGCGGCTATACGCAATGGAGAAAGCTTTGATACGACGATGGGCTTCACACCGCTTGAGGGCGTGATGATGGGCAGTCGCTCAGGAACGGTTGACCCTAGCATTCTCATTTACCTGCAACGCGAGAAGGGCTATACCGCCGATCAGTTCGACTCGATTTTGAACAAAGAGTCGGGACTCAAAGGCATCTCTGGTATTTCTAACGACGTACGCCAGATACATAAAGCAGTTGAAGAGGGCAACGAACGCGCGAAGCTGGCACTCGACATCTACACCTATCGTTTGCGCTACTTCATCGGTGCGATGATCGCGGTCCTCGGTGGCGTCGATGTGATCTCGTTTACGGGCGGCGTTGGCGAACACGACGACCGAATACGAGCCGAGGTGTGTCAGGGCTTTGGTTTCCTCAACCTTCAACTGGACGCTGAGAAAAATCAGCAATCGCCCGCCGATACAGAGGTCTCGACCGACGATTCAGACGTACGCGTCCTGGTTGTGCATACCGAAGAGGATTGGGAAATCGCCAAAGAATGTTGGAAGGTGGTAAAGAAACAATAAGAAGCTGTTGGACTTAATACATAAAACGGATAAATGCATATGAGGCCCGGTAGGGGCAGCAATTGATTGCGCCCAAAGATGGGTCGGGAGGGGTCCACGTTGCCACGAGAGAAGCGTCGCCGACACGTTTCCCCACCACCCCCATCTTTGGGCGCAATCAATTGCTGCCCCTACCGA
>CAXUIS010000310.1:0-5966 GCA_964250915.1 uncultured Ktedonobacteraceae bacterium
ACACATTGTGGAACTGAGAGATAGTAGAAGCTCGAACTAGGTAGTTCCTACGTCCAAAGTATAGCACGAAACACGCGAGAACAATAAAAGTAAGTACGAGTCTGCTTAATAGGCATTTGCAAAATAGCTTAAAGCACGTTCAATCCTAGTTATAAAGCCTTGAATACCATTTGGGTTTTCACGTGCGGCATGAACCATGAGCATAATGAACGACTCTCGTAACAGAGCTAGGTAAAAAAGAGTATCGTAACTACTAGTAAATATACTTTTGTTGTCGTATGAGGCTATAAGTTTACTCGTTGGTATGCGTTCACTCCAATATGCGTCCCACGCAACAAAATCAATGATAGGATGATTGCCTGAACAATCCTGCATATCAATAATACCGCTAATGTGATCTCCTTCTACTAAGATATGCTTCTGCCCTAAGTCACCATGCACCAATATAGGCGTGTTGAATTGATACAATTCACTGTGCTTATTCAACAATTCTAAGCCAGAGGTTATGTTTTTTATTGGTACATTCCATTTCTTAGCTGCCTCATACAACTCAGCTTGTCTTTCATTCGCCATTAGCATTATTTCAGCAAAGGATGTTTGTTGTCCTTTTCCATCTAGTTGAAGGTAGCCAAAGCCATCTATTTTCACGCTATGCAGTTTACCTAACACATCACCGATTTGGTCAATTGCTTTGTTCAGATCACGATTCAACCCACTCTGAAGAAGTACATCAAGCGATATGCCTGGTAATTTTTCTTCGATACAGAACGTTACAATAGAATCGTCATATACTGCTTGCTCAATTAACAGCACACGCGGCGTTGGCACACCAACTTCACGAGCAGCATTCAATGCCCAACGTTCAGCCTCGAAACGATGATTCTCTTTATGCGAAACTCTGACAATGAACTGGTGGTTCTTGTCAGACGTAATATCGTAGACTTCGTTGTCTTGACCAAGAATTATGCGGCTCGCTTGAGCAATTGCATCACCCGTTGCCTTTTGGACATACTTATGTATCAACTGAGGTGGTGTATTCCATGTGTTGTGTCTTGCCTGTAGCCAGTCATCAAAGGTAGTCACGTTTGCCATTTTCTAAGTATGCAATAGAATATGAAGAGCGTTGTTCATCGGATTGGAACACAGATTTGGGTGCTTTTAGTTATATGTTACAATTATCTCACAACTACAGATTTAGAACCGTTGATGCTTGTATTAGAGGGGACCTATGAAAACACAAAACTGGACGGTAGATGACTTGGAGCGTTTACCAGACAATGAAGGCAAGCGATACGAGATTATAGATGGAGAATTGTACGTGTCAACACAGCCAAACTGGGAACATCAGTTCGTTTGCACGCAGCTCGTTTTCTTCCTTCAAGTCTGGAACAATTCAACAAATGCAGGAGTAGCAAATTTTGCGCCGGGGGTAGTTTTTAGTAAAGAGAATGCTGTTGCTCCTGATGTTGTTTGGATTAGCTACGAGCGATTAGCAAGTGCATTACATCCAGATGGAAAGTTACATGCTTCTCCTGAGATTGTGGTTGAAGTGCTTTCCCCAGGTTCAGAAAATACGCGTCGAGACCGAAAAATTAAGCTCGAACTGTATTCACGTCGCAATGCACTAGAATATTGGATTATCAACTGGCAAGGACGAACTATTGAAGTGTACCGACGTAAAAATGATGTCCTGTCACTTGACCAAATACTTGACGAAACCGATTTCCTAGAAACTCCTTTGTTACCAGGATTTCAGTGCCAAATTAGCAAACTTTTTATGAACATCCCAGAAGCATAAATATATGAAAAACAGAGAGAACGCATTGCCTTCAACAATGCGTTCTCTCTGTTTTTTAAGACTTGATCGCCGTAATCAGCGATGCCCCAGGCGTAACCAACCTATAGCTCTTCACTTCTCCCAAGCCAGCCTCTTCTAGCCAGCCTTTTACAGTGGGGAAGGGATAGCAGGTGCCACCGATGGTTGTGACAGTTAGAGCCATGAATTGTACCATCAATGAGGCCAGTTTTGAGCCGTGGGTTTGGTCGGTGACTTGATCGACGTAGACGAGCATACCGCCGGGTTTGAGGGTTCGAGCAACCTTTGTCAAGGTCGCTTGATTGAGTTCTGGTTGCAAAAGATGTGCTATATGAAAGTAGAGCGCGACATCAAATTGTCCCGCGAGTTGCTCCGAAAAGTCTTCCTGTACGATGTCAGCACAGAGAAAGTTCATGCGCTGTTCGAGTTTCATTATCTTAGCAGTCCGTTGTCCCGCCTCTATACCGGGCTGGATATCCATAACAGTTGCGTGCAGACGTGGATATTTGCGACAGAAGAGCGCGCTATAGGCCGCATGCGAACCACCTACATCCAGCAATTGCGTTGAGCCACGCGGCAGTTGTATCCGCAACGTAATCTCACGCCCCAACGCGGTTGCGAGCGAGGCGAGACCCGCATAGTGCCGTGCTAATAAGCGCGCCGTTTCGGGATTGCGTGCATCCTCGTCATAAGGCATACGCACGACTTGTTTGTTGGTACGCACGACCTCTGGCATAGAATCCCAGATTGCGACGATATCGGGACTATGAATAACGTAGGGAGCGATACTCACAGAAGAGGTGCTGGTGAGCCAACGCCGTGCCATCGCAGTATTGGAATACTGTTCATCACGTTGTTTGAGATAGCCAGCCGAGACGAGCAATTGCAGGAGCAATTGTAAACCCTGTGGATTACAGTCTACACGTTGCGCTAATGCCTCTAATGTCATACTCCGCTTGCCCAGCGTATCAAACAGATCGAGTTCGCAAGCGGTAACGAGCACTTTCGCAATGCCTGCGGATAAAGGGCTATCCACAAGTGGCATGGGGAGCAGATTGAATCGAGCTAGGATATTTTCGAGTACGGTAAGACGTAGTGGCATTAGAGCAGAACTCCTATCAACCAGCCTGCGGCAAGGATGATGCATGTCGAGACGACAATATAAAAATAGCGTTTGCCTGTTCTAACAACACTATTTGGATGAAAGAAAAGTAACAAGCCTAACGCTGCCACTCCTGTAATTCCAAGCGTTGGTAACACTAGTTGTGTTTGAGCAGGCACAATAGAAGCGAACGTAAGTAGACCTATTAAGAGCATACTAAAAATAAGCAGGAGAGGACAAGTTATGTATACACCCTTTGCACCCAACACGACAGCAAGTGTATGAGCACCATTTGTAGCATCTTCCTGAATATCCGCCAGCGCGTTCGCAAGATTGAGCGCAATACCAAGTAAGGCAGCAACAGGCACAAGCCATAGAATTACGGGAAGGACATGACCGACACCGAGAAATGCATACAAGGGGATGAGCGGAATTGCTAGCGCGAAGACAACGCCGCTTAGTGGGGTTGATTTGAGTCCCAAGTTGTAGCTCTGCCCAAACGCGAGATAGAGGCACGAAACAAGCAATGCAAGAGGAGAAAGGGGTAGTAAAAGTAGGAACATGACGACAATCATGAGAAGTCCAAACACAAGTGCTTCTCTCGGACGCACTAAACCCAACGGAATTGGCTTCTGCTTCTTGCCAAGCGTATCGAGGCGACGATCACAATAATCGTTGAGAACGGCGATGGAAAGTTGCATGGCTACATGTGCGCCGATAACAAGCGCGATAACGCTCCAATGAAAAGAAGGCCATGCAGCCACAAGCGCGAAGACAGTAACAGCAAGCGTATGGAAGAGCACTGGAATGGGATGGCTTAACAGGTAGAAACCATAGAGCGTTTCAACAGGGCGACGGTGCTTGACAATCTCCATGTCTTACCACACTGGCAACCGATGGCTAATGGCTTTGAACCACTCGCCGCGCATCTCGTCGCCAGCTAATGCGAGCGTAATACAAACACCAAGTAGTGTGCCAACTACCCAGAATGCCGCATCTAATGTGCCACTGTTCGTACTTGCCAAAAGTTGTATCGTCGAAATGGCGGCTTGCGAAAAATGGTTCAATGCACTGGCAAATGGCAGGCTTGTCCGTAGTGCTGGCTGCCCTAGCAGAATGCCAAGCATCGTCACCGTTGCCAGGACAATTGCAGCGATGATTTCCTTCAAGGACGGACGCAATGGAATATAAACGTCACGTGCAGCAGCCTTCTCGCGTTCCCGTTGTTGCACATCACGCGCCACAAGTTGCATAATATTGCTGGTAAGGTTGGCTGGTTCTGCAACAGGCTGAGTACTTTCTAAAGCGGCTGCAATCTCTTCAAGCACAGCTAGCTCTCTTGCGCATTCAGCGCAGGTAGCAAGATGCATCTCAAGTGCGTGTATCTTCTCCCACGCAAGTTGATGATCGATATAGAGTTGCAATTGTTGAGTAACTTGCGAACATCGCATTAATCGCCTCCCGATGGTGTATTCTGTTCTGGCTCGAACGCTTGCAGCCGTTCTTTGAGCAGGTTACGTGCGCGAAACAAGTGTGTCTTAATAGTGCCGATGGGCATAGCCAGAATTTCCGCCATTTCCTCATAGGTCTTCTCTTGCAGATGCCGCAACACTAAAACAAGACGATATTTTGTGGGAAGGGCCGAAAGTTGCTCTCGTACAAGTGTCTGCCGATCATGGGCGTCGATTTCAGTGTCTACACGTGTTTCACTGCCTGCATCCTCTAAATGTTGCTCAGCCTGTATCGCAGTCTGTAAAGCCTTATCACGTTTATGCTGCTCTACTTGTTTCAAACAACAATTATAAGCAATACGATAGAGCCAGGTAGAAAAACGGGCATCCCCACGAAACGATGGCAAACCCTGCCACGCCGCAAGAAATGTTTCTTGTGTCACTTCATTTGCCTCGTCATATTGTTGTAACATACGGTAAACGAGGTTGAAGACACGATGCTGATGACGCTGGACAAGCAAAGCAAAAGCGTCCTGATCTCCACTTTTGCTTGCAGCAACAAGTCTCGCATCATCTTGCTCTGTCGAATTAGCTATCGTAGGCGTGTTATGTGAAAGGGACATCCCTATACTCTGTAGTGGGTGCAACTGATATTCACTCATACGTTCTCTTAGAAGACTATTAGACTCAAAATGTTTCATCTAGTGAAACACCATTCTTGTTTTATGTATCATACCATATATACGTATCATAACATGAAGGGGTATTGTGATGTTCTCAAATGCATTTCTTGTTCTGCTTGGATGGCTGATGGCTCTCGCTATTTTCTTTGGCTTTATTGTCTTGCTTCGCTATCTACATCATAAAGAGCGCATGGCTCTTATCACGCAAGGAATTAATCCTGCTGCACCGCACCGCACCGAAGACCCGCAACGGCTGATACGGAGTCGGCGCATGTTGCGAGCGGGGCTGATTATTGCGATGGTGGGTCTAGCACTCACGGTGGGACTCTATCCTGTTGGCTTTTTCTTGCCTGCAACAATCACAGCACCCTTTCATCTCGGTCCGTGGCTCCTCCCTGGTCTCATTCCGCTTGGCGTGGGTGTTGCCCTTATCGTGAGTTACTATTTAGAGCAAAATGTACAAGGGTCGCAAACAACCCAAACGCCAGAAGATGCCAGTAAAGAGAATATCACACCCTTGAAAGAGCACCTGGACAAGAAACGCCAGGAATCATAATCACTATGCAAAAGAACTCATAGCCGCCCAATTGGGCGGCTATGAGTTCTTTTGCATAGTGATTATGGAATTTTAAAAAACTCGCAAAGAAACCTATTGACAGAACTGGGAGACAGTGATAATATCTCACTTGCACCCAACAGAAATCTGAACGGTGCACTGATGCGAAAGCAGCAACAAGTTCTTGAACAACTGAAGAGTGGTAAGGAAACATTAGAACACAGATGTAACTGTCAAGCGAGTGATAAAGCTCATCACCATTAGATAGAACGCACGTCTTTTTCGGAAGATTGCATATAAAAAATGAATGGCGAGTTTGATCCTGGCTCAGGATAAACGCTGGCGGCGTGCCTAACAC
>CAXUIS010000311.1:0-5938 GCA_964250915.1 uncultured Ktedonobacteraceae bacterium
CGTTCGCTTGAGTTGACTCTGATGCATACCACCTATGCGCGTGTCGTAGCTGAGCGTAATCCACACCTTATCACCATTATTGGTGTACCGGGGATTGGTAAATCGCGGCTGGTACGCGAATTTGTAGAGCGTGAACAAGAGTCAGTCAAAAGCGCAGCCTCAAACGATACGCCGCCACGTGTCTTACAAGGGCGCTGCCCACCGTATGGTGAGAGTATCACCTACTGGCCCCTTATCGAAATTCTGCGTTCGTTGCTACAGGTGCAGGAGGATGAGAACAATGAGACACTGCAACTCCGCTTCACAACGTTTGTCAACGAAACCCTGGCGAACGCGAAACGTAGTGAGGCAAGCGACGAGATTGTCTCCACAATTCTGCGCAGTATTGGACAAGGTTTGAGCACAAACCCAATGGCTCTCGATGGGCAGAACACACGTGAGCGTCCAAAACGTGAGTATCAACGAAGTACACATACGCTTAGTGGTACCAAGCAAACAACAACCCAGGCACCACTCCTTCGCGCATGGCGTGTTCTGCTCGAAGCTCTGGCACAGGTGCAACCACTAATTATTGTGGTGGACGACCTGCAATGGGCCGATGAAGCACTGCTTGACCTGCTTGAATATCTCACGGAACGCATCACCACTGTTCCAGTACTCTTTCTCTGTCCCGCGCGTCCCGATTTCTTTGATCGTAGACGCGATTGGGGCGGTGGACAGCGCAATTTTACCACCATTGAACTTGACGCGCTTTCGACAGAGGAGAGTAGCGATCTGGTGAATGCCCTGCTCAACACCGACGATCTACCAGAGGTGCTTCGTCATACCATCCTTACGCGTGCTGAGGGCAATCCCTTTTTCGTTGAAGAGATTATCCGTATGTTCATCGACCAGGGACTGCTTGTACGTGAACATGAAGAGGATGGCGACCTTTGCTGGCGGCTTGGTCATGCGAATGAAACACTCATAAGCGAGCTAACAACACTCGCTGAACCGCCCGACGACACGTTGCTCAATATGCACTACGTGCTACCTCTACCACGCGTCCCTGACACCGTACAAGGCGTACTTGCCGCTCGTGTCGATCTGTTGCACTCACTAGAAAAACTTATTCTGCAACACGCCGCCGTTATCGGACGCACATTCTGGCTCTCCTCACTCGTGGAACTTGCGCAGAGCCTATCAGCAGAAACTATCTTGAAAGCTCTTGAGTCGCTCATGTACCGCGATTTTGTCGTGGAGGATGAGGAGGATATACAGGTCCGTAGCCCTATTGAGGATGATCGCGTCTTTAGCTTTAAACATATCTTGATTCGTGATGTGGTTTATAACAACATTCCGCGTGCGCGCCGTTCCCAAGAACACACACAACTCGCTTTCTGGTTAGAGGAGCATACAGCGTCCAATCAAGCAAGCTATATAGAACTCCTGGCCTACCACTATCAGCAAGCACTTATTACATGGTCATCGGCGGTGCGTGTCGTCGAAGCGGTCAGTACACAAGTACTCTTCCCTGACGGCGAGGCCACTATAGTGCGTTTAACGCGACCAGAGTTACGGCGACGTGCTATCAAGTATCTGACGTTGGCAGGCGATCAAGCGTTGAACAGTTACTATACACTACGCGCATTGCAAGCCTACAATGATGCATTGGACTTGCTACTTGAACACAACGCCGATATTCCAGCACTCGTCTCGATGTACGAAAAATTAGGCGATGCATACTCACAACGTGGCACACAGGAAGAGGCGTGGCAAGCCTACCGCAAAGCACTGCGCTTTGCAACAGGAGAGGGTGTAGACCCTGAGACAGTTGATGTACTCTATCTCTATGAACGGCTCGCAGAGCTTGCGACACGCTGGTTGGGTGGCTTCGATACGCCCCCTGGCGCAGAGGAGGCACGTGGCTACATTGACGCGGGCCTCAAACTTCTGGATGGAAAAGCATTAAATACAGAACGCGTCGCTTTCCTCACCTATCAAGCCTTCTGGTATATTCGTCAGTTGGAGACCACAACTCATGCGCAAAAAGCGGAACTGGCAGAGCAAGCACTTGCAAGTGGACACGAGGCACTACGTCTCGCGGAACAACTAGATAATCCTAGCGCGCTCTCGCTGGCCCTCGATGCCGTCGGTTTTATCTATACCGAATATCATAAGTATAACGAGGCGCAACAGATACAGCGTCGGCGGCAACAACTCGAAGACAAGTTGACCGACCGCGAAGAATTGTACGATCTCTACATCTCGCTCGGCAAAATTCATACACAGGTCGCCGATTATCCCACCGCCTTGATGTGGTTCGGACGTGCCTGGAACAACGCGCAGACGATGGAAAGTCCCTCGCTCCTGCTCACGAGTATGGCATGGCGGATGTGGACATGGCTCCAATGGAATCGCTGGCAAGAAGCGCATGAAGTCGCGCTCGATATATTGCGTTTGACTGAGCAGTATCAACAAGACGAAAAGCGACAGCTCTGGGCGTTAGAGACATTAGCGATGATTGAGTATCGACAGGGCAACCCAGAGCAAGGCGACAACTATTCACGACAATATAAGCGTCTCATTGACCAGCAAGAAGAACGTATAGAAGAGAATGAGGCAGCAACGGCAAACACTTCAATACGTATGCGCGATATTTATCTGGCACGCGAGGATTGGGAACTCGCTACCGTTGCATATAAAGAAAAGCTTCACAGCAGCGAGCCATTGCCGTCACCAGAGGTACTTACAACGCTAGCAGAACTCATGGTGATAATAGGTGAGAACGTGGAAGTACAGGAAAACATGTGTGATCGTGCGATTACTCTTGCCGAAGAGTCTGGTGCATGCAAAAGTCTTGCGCTCGCATTTCGTGCGCGGGGTCGTATGTATATAGAGCAACAAAAGTGGGCATTGGCAAAAGACGATCTTTGTCAGGCCCTGCAACGCTGCGAAGCCCTCGATATTCCCTGGGAGCGCGGCATCACGCTCTACTGTATAGGTATGCTATATCAACGTCGTGCGTCCACCTTCGACAAAGATACGCCAAACAGACGTACTACCGACCTGGAACGTGCACGCTACCACTTCGAGCAAGCCCTCGGCTTCTTCGAGTCCATTCGTGACGTGCCGAGCATTGAGCGTGTACGGTTGGCATTGATGCAAGAGAGCAGGGAAACGGTGTAGGGACCGATGTATCGCGTCCTGGCGTGGGGCGGTTGGGTAGCGCATCGGCAACAATTCGTTTTCTCTAATGTGTTCCCCCAACCCCGCCCCTAGGACACGATAAATCGGTCCCTACGATTGAAAGGCATATGTTCAAGATGGATCAAGAACAGCAGGGCAGAGTTGAAGCCAAACTGAAAGAGCTGGGACTCGTCTTACCCAAACCTCTCGCAGCACCACCAACAGTACGATTGCCTTTTGCACAAGTGAAGATACGAGGCAATCGAGCATATATTTCTGGACACGGCCCACAGGCTCCCGATGGTTCACTTGCAAAACCATTAGGCAAAGTGGGAGCAGAGGTTTCACTTGAGGAAGGCTATCAAGCGGCTCGGCTCACAGCCCTTTCGATTCTAGGCAGTCTCAAACGCACACTTGGCGACCTGGATCGTGTGACAGCATGGTTACGAGTGTTTGGTATGGTTAATTCCGCACAAGGCTTCACACGTCAACCAGCAGTAATCAACGGATTTTCGGATCTCATTCTCGAACTGTACGGAGCTGAGGTTGGACAGCATGCTCGTTCTGCTGTAGGTATGGCTGAATTGCCCTTTAGCCTTCCTGTTGAAATCGAGGCAGAAGTTGAGATTAATGCTTCATCTCCCACAATGACGACGCCTGCCACAATTGAGTAGAATCCCATATATGGCCCATGTCGGGCGGGGATACAGAGATGTGGATTTGTGAGAGGTTAGCGTTCGCTGCTTGCAGACGTGTACGCATGCTATTGAGAGCAAGCGTAGGGGTATTGTTGGTCTTGCTGATATGTGCGAGCCAGAGCCAACGCACACCATCGGGTCGCCATGTACGCAGTACCGCATCGGCGGCTTGCTCATTAGAAAGGTGTCCTGTGGGGCTAAGAATGCGCTTTTTGAGGTGCTGAGGATAGGGACCACGAATAAGCCGATCTCGGTCATGGTTGGATTCCAGGATAAGCAGATCAGCATGCTGCATCACATTCAGCATCGCAGGCGTGACCTCGCCACTATCCGTTACAATGCACACGCGACAACCACCAGCCTTGAGCAGATAGCCACACGGCGCAATGGCATCATGCGAGATAGGAAACGAGGTTATCTCGATATCACCAACAGTCCTCTGTGACCCGACTGGAAGCACGAGTATAGCCTCTTCACTAAGTGGAGATTGCGGTTCAGTATCAATAGGGGATGCGTTTATAAGATTGCTGGAGTCGGTCCGCCACGTACCATAGCGCGAACTCTCTTGCACAGCCTTATAGGTTCGAGGGTCTGCAATCGCAGGAACACCATAACGTTTTGTTAAGGTGGACACACCAACAGTGTGATCGCTATGTTCATGCGTCAATAAGACGCCCTGTAAGTCAGAGGGAGAGACGTTCAGTTTTCGTAGGCGATCAGTGAGTACACGACCTGTCAGGCCCGCATCTACCAGAAGTTTTGTACGTCCCTGTGGACCCGCCTCGACAAATAGTGCGTTTCCGCTACTGCCGCTACCAAGAGATACTACTCGCATACTTATTGTGTTTCCCGTAATCGAAGTAAAGTTTGTGCATTTCCGCCTAACACTTTCGCTACCGTTTCCGCGTCTATACCTGATTGCTTGATATGAGTAATGACACGTTGCTGCGATAACAAACCGTAGTCACTGGCAAACAAAATACGGTCGGCACTCACCAACTGAGCAGCAATAGGAAAAATGGTATCGTGGTAGAGATAGGGTGTTGCAGCCGTATCATACCACACATTGGCAGTGACACGTTGTATCTCTGGCATCAGGCTATAGAAAGGTAAGCCGCCGCCCCAGTGTGCTGCGATAAAAAGAATATCAGGAAACGCTGCCAGAAACGCTACGATATCCGAAAGCGAAACGTCGCCCTTTCCTGGGTAGATGTGACCAACAGGCTCGCTACAATGAGATAGAACCAGCAAGCGGTGCTGACGTACAATATCCATAAGAGGAGTCAGTAACGCAATATCACTGAGTTTGTAACCCTGTCCATGTGGCATCAATTCGCCCACGCCGATCATACCAGACTGCGCGCAACGTTCCAACTCGTAGATAGCCCGTTCACCCACAGTGGGTTGTATTCCCGCTAAGCCACGAAGACGTGTAGGATAACGTTGTATGGCGTCAAGAACATAGTTGTTTGTTTCCTCTATCAACCCAGCATCACGCCAACCGAAGGAACACGTAAAAGAAATATCGACGCCCGACCTATCCATCTCCTCGATGAGGTCTTCTACAGTCGCCATACGCGCACGAGGGTTACGATAAAGCATCTCGAACCACGGATCACGAGCGCAATACTGCTCGCGGTGCACAACGATATCAGGCGGAAATATATGCGTATGAACGTCGATAATCATAAGAACCAGGGCACCCGCAAGGGATGCCCCTCCCATACATGAATGATGCTGAGACGTGATATGGGAGGGGCATCCCTTGCGGGTGCCCTGGTTCCACACACCAATCGTTCAACAATTAACAACAAAAAAGAGTTCGCATTATTATATTCTATGCGAACTCTTTTTGTCAGCGATCTGACGACGTGTCGTGAACCTTCCTGAAGAGAAACCCAATACCTCAATTTTGCCGAACGCCCTGTTTCCCTTCCAGTCCTACCCTGCTGCCAGGAGTCGAACCAGAGGAACTCTCACGTTCTCGCTTTCATCACCCGAAGATACTCTCACTCCTACACTCTCTCGAATTTGAGAGAAAGAAGCCGTTCGGTCATTAGGGCCGCTTCGCT
>CAXUIS010000312.1:0-5928 GCA_964250915.1 uncultured Ktedonobacteraceae bacterium
CGAGAAGAGAGGTACTTTGATTGAACATGTTCAATCAAAGTACCTCTCTTCTCGAAATCACTTCTCCCCAAGATTGACCCTTGTGCGCGTTCATGTTATCATAGTCGAACTATATTATTGTATTGACTTATTTTAGTAGTGGTATAACAGGCATTGCATATGGAGAATGTTGTACCCAGCGTTTTGCAGCGTTTACGCGCCACCGATATTATTCATATGGCAGGGCTGGCGGCTGCATCGTTGGGACAAGAATATTATCGTATTGGGGCTGTACATACGACACAACGTCAGGGGCTACGTATCGCTGGCGTTGTTGATGTTCCTCATACATCACGTAAAACTGCATTACCGACAAATACAGTACTAGTAGAGCCATCTCCAAACTCCGCACAGACAGCACACAGCACTGCTTATCCTGTCGATCTTGAGATACAAAGCGTGACGCAATGGGAAAATCGCTGCCCCTGTGGTCAACATCCACCGGCCGTTCCGACGATCTGCCCGCATGCCGCCGCGTTGCTCTATCAATGGTTGGCACGTCCAATGGTCTTTGTAACGGATGCTCCTCCACTCGATATACCTTTACACGAAACACAAGATATGAGCCTACCACAAACGGATGATATCGCATCACAACCAGTACATTCACTTGGTGTACGCAAACCATCACTTCCACAACGGAGTCCTGCACCATTAACCAATCTTGCTGACATTATCACACTACTTGGACTGAGCGATTTACGGAGCATCGCACGTGAATACGAAATCGTCACCAACGGCATGAACAAGCAACAACTCACGGACGCGATTCTGGAAGAATTACAGCATCCCGAAGCCGTGCGTCGAGTTGCCGCAACGCTTGAAAAGTCACAACGTCAATTGTTGGCTGCGCTGACTCTTGCAGGAGGCTCGATGATGGACGAGGACCTACGTGGACTCTTCGAGCGTTTTAATCTGGGGCAACCTCATCAACTTCAAAACGTACTGCTTGCCTTACAAGGCAAAGCCCTGCTCTTTCGGACAAGCTTGAATAGCTCTTCACAGCAACGTATTGGCCTGAACGGAGTTCTGCTTGATGTTGGTTGGTATGTGCCGCTTGAGGTACGAACAGCACTGCGCGTTTCGGCCCCTGTAACGCTCTTCGATGTTCATGATGACAAAAACGCGGTGCATTCTATTCAAGAAGCCGATCCCTATACATTAGCTGCGACGCTGTTACTTGTCGCACGTACATTGGATGGTATGCAATCAAGTGCTGATGGTGCACGTGAGGACCGCTTTGCGCAAGTTCGCCCTGCTGGTACATTCACTGCTCGTAGCACAGGTCCGATCACAGGTGATGGTTCAATTGCTTTACCACCACCACCCGACGAGCCAGAAAGCTTACTTATCACGACGGCCCAGGCAACACTTCCTGCTTCACCCGCACTTCTGCGCTTTGCCACACGTCTTTTACGTCTTTCAGATATTCTGCATAAAGACGATAAAGGCACTGCACATCTGCGTGTCCTTTCAAATACAGCACAACTACTACTCGGCCCAACGTGCGATGAGGTGCTCCATGACCTTTTTGAACTCTGGCTCACGCATCACTCCTATGAGGATTTGTCTGCACTGGAAGAGGATGGTTTACGCCTACGCTGCCGCACAGTTTCTATGAACCATCCCATTCTGCGTTCAGGCGAGTTAGAAGCAGAAAATAGTGAGGCACGCCAAACCTTGATTGCGCTCCTGGCAGAAACACCAGTTAATCAGTGGATTAGCTTCAATGCGTTCGCTCGCTTTGTCTACCGTATCAACCCACTTTTTTTGCAGAAGCGGCAACGTCTCTATGCATCACCGCATTGGTGGATTGAGCAAGAAGAGGGACGCCCACTTCAACCAACAAAACTCACCGATTGGTTGCATGCTGAACTGTATTATCTCTCGCACCTTTTACGCGGTCCCCTACACTGGTGGGGCGCATGCGACGTAGCTCTTTCCAGTGATGGGCACCTGCTCGCTTTTCGCCTGACACCGTTTGCCGAGTGGCTTCTGAACGGGTTGTCAAGTGAGCAAGAAGAGGAACGTACAACACCCACGAATGTTGGACTTTCCTCACTTGCTGATACAATAGAAGTGGTCAATGAGCAAGATACTCTCGTCGAGTGTTCTGTAGCAACTTGGCCTATCATTCAGATAATGGAGTCTTTGACAGAGCCTGCCGGGACACATCAAGGGCGGCTTCACTACCGTATTACGCCTAAAACAATCAGCCGTGCACTCGGCGAAGGACGCCAACTGACAGTCCTACTTGACTTATTACGCGCTCTTGAGAAGCAGACAGGTGCACTTCCAACAAGTCCAGTTGCGCGCCTGCTCGCACAATTGGAGCGCTGGCTGGCTGGCTATGGACGGGCGCGTATTTATACAGAGGTGCATATGCTAGAAGCTGCGGATGCTGTGGTCATGCGTGAGCTATCCGCTACGACCACGGTAGATGAACAGATCGTGCAAACGATTTCCCCTACACTCCATATTCTTAAAAGGTCTGGAGCGGAGTCTATTATTGACGATCTCAAGCGTCGTGGACAGACGCCACTTCTGCATGACGAGGATAAGTAATAATGGAACAGAGCGACGTAGAATTATTGCAGACGGCACCCGAATATCACCTACAAACGGTTCTGAAGGGGCGTCTCACACGAGACCAGCAGTCTCCAGCGACAACAGCCCTGCCCACAGAACCGCTAGAGGTTGCGCAATACTTGCTTAATCGTCCAGACCTTGTACGCGTTATACGCGGTCTCGACGTTCCCGAAGCGTACATTCTTCGTGAATTGGTTGCGTGTGGTGGACGTGCGAATAGCCGTGATCTCGCGCTCTACCTTACAAACGGCGATGTGCTTGCAGCAGTAAAGCAAGAAGTCGCTTCCACCTCATTAGAACGAATGCAGGGACAAGTAGTCAGAAGTACAATGAGCCTAGGTACACCGCCACAATATCCTGTTGCTCATCCTCATGGAGTCTTTGAGCAAGCTATTCGCCTTCTGTTGCTGCAAGGTCTGCTTTACTGGGGTAAACAAACAAACTTTGTAGGGCGCGACTATGCAAGTGGTATTCACGATGGCGTATTGATTGTACCTGAAGCGGTGAAAACAATTGTGCGCGAATTATGGGGGACGGAAGAGCCATTTAGTACATTTCTCACGAGCCATGAAGCAAGTGCCGAAGGAGAGGACGTTGGCGAAGGCGTACGCAATCTGCAACGTGCCCTCTATCTCTATTGGTCGCTGATCGCATCTTTGCGCGAAGGCTTAGCACTTGTCAATAACGGTCTTCTCTCGCGTGCTGCCCTGCGTCAAGTCATGGAACATATGGGATACAGCGGGCAAGCACAACGGGTACAGGGCGAACTGGTACGGCAGGAAAGTGATGTTCCCTATCTCTTGTTCTTACGACTTCTGTTGATGAAACTCCAATTGCTTTCTGAGCGACAAGGCGCACTACATGTTCTTGATGCAGACGCGTTCTTTTCGCTCTCCCTTTTTGAGCGGGCGCGTCGCTGTTATACAATCTGGCAAGACACGCCTTTTTGGAATGAGATGCTCTACCTGCCTGATATCAATGTACGTCCAGGCCCATCACCTCTCGACGCTCCACACGAAGAAACGATGCGAGGACGGCACGTGGTGATAGAGCGTGTCGAGCATGAACAGCTCAACGAGTGGCATGATCTCGCAACCTTCATCGCTCGTACCAAGCTCTACGCGCCCTATCTGCTCTTCCCGCGCCAATATGGACCACGTGCGGAACGCTATATGAGTAGCAGCAATCCCTACGGCTGGGATTTTCGGCTTCGGCGTGGGTGGCTAACGCATCGTGAGGGCTGGCATATGGTGGAGGGTGGTTTCATTCGCACCATCATCACGGGTCCCCTGCATTGGCTAGGTGTGATCGAGGTAGACAACGAGGCCACGCCAACAACATTCCGCTTGACCTCTGGTGCCCTTTTCCTGCTAAGTGGTACCGCGCCTCGTGGGGATGAAATTCCAACTGGGCGCCTTATTGTGCAGCCAAACTTCGAGCTTGTCGCGTTGGCTCCCACTTCCGAAGCTCTGCTTGTCAAACTTGACCGTTTCGCAGAGCGTGTCAGCCTTGAACATATTGCACAGTATCGCATCACAAAAGCCAGCGTGACACGTGCAGTTCAGACAGGATTGCACGCAGAGGATATCAAAAGAATATTGGAGCAAGCGTCGGGTGGTGATGTGCCACAAAACGTTCATTATTCGCTTGTAGAGTGGGAGCGTCAGGCACGACGCATAGAGATGTGGCGTAATGCAACTCTGCTTGAGGTTGATGAGTCGGCCTTACTGGACGAACTCTTTGCCCACGAGCAGACGCGCTCCTTGCTAGGTCGTCGTCTCGCACCATGTCTGGTCGAAGTTTTGCCGCAGCAATTGCCCGCGATTCAAACGTTTCTCTGGCAGCGCGACTACTTGCCCTCGCTCGTCACGGCACCAACGCAGGATATTGTATCGGATAACGGACATCTCACTGTGCGTGAACCACAATGGAGACTGCATGATGATGGCTTGCTACAACCCTTCTATGCTGTGACGGATCTCTACCTGATGGCGGCTGTTGAGCGTTTCAGCGACCTTGACGACCTGACAGGATGGCGCAGAATTACGCCGCTAGCCCTACAGCGTGCGCGTAACGCGAACCTCTCGCTCGGTGCCATCACGCACTTTTTACAACAGTATTGTGAGGGTGGTATACCACCATCATTCTTGATTCGACTGAAGTTGTGGGGCGGTGGCTATCCTGGACAACACACCATAACCATCGAGCACACACCGATGGTGCGTCTATCTGCCTCAGTCCTACAAGACCTGCGTAACGATGGTGAACTTGCACCACTTCTCGGCACCGAACTAGAGCGAGAAAGTCGCCTCGTCCACATACAAGCTGAGCATGTTGAACAGGTCGTAGACCTCCTGAAAGAACGCGGCTTCGTGGTGGAATAAGATTGTTTAAGAATGAATACGTTTCTTCGCAACATTGTTCTATATCAGCGTGAGGAAAGAATTGTGAGTACAGAGCAATCTCTAAATCAAGAAGTCCATGACATTTGGAATCAGAATGCATCCTTCTGGGATGACTATATGGGAGAAGGCAACGATTTTCACAAGCTATTAGTGAGTCCAGCTGCTGAACGTCTCCTCAAGCTACAACCCGAAGAACATGTGCTAGAGATTGCATGTGGCAATGGTGCCTTTGCACGCCGAATGGCACAATTAGGCGCGTATGTTGTCGCTACAAATTTTAGCGAACAATTTATAGAACGTGCAAAAGTTCGCTCCACAGAGTATGCTGACCGTCTTGAGTATCGTGTTGTTGATGCTACTAACATGGAACAACTCTTAGCACTTGGGCAACATCACTTTGACGCCATTGTATGTAATATGGGCATCATGGATATGTCAACAATTGAGCCACTCATAACTGCAATTAGTAAACTGCTCAAACCGAATAGTGGACGTTTTGTCTTCTCTATTATGCATCCATGCTTTAACAGCAATAGTACTTTAACATTGGAAGAAGAGCATCGTGATGGGCAAATTGTAGAGACCTACGCAGTCAAAGTTTCGACGTATCTACATATGCAGCCACAAAAAGGCTTGGGAATAGTCGGGCAACCAGTGCCACACTATTATTTTCATCGTCCCCTTCACGTACTATTTGGCACCGCTTTCAATACTGGTCTGGTTATGGATGGTCTCGAAGAACCTGCTTTCGATGCTTCCAGCAAGAGCAAGGGTACATTAAGCTGGGCAAATTTCAGGGAGATACCACCCGTATTAACTGTTCGTATGCGTGTACGCTAAATTCCACTTTTTGCCTGCATTGCTAGGTACATCTTTTTTGACTGCTGGAAGCACA
>CAXUIS010000313.1:0-3283 GCA_964250915.1 uncultured Ktedonobacteraceae bacterium
TTGAGCAGGTGATGATAGATGGCAAAACTGTATCCTACACGACCACTGACAAAAAGTTGACGGTGACACTGGACCGCATCTATTTCAACAATGAAGTTTTTACTATCGCAGTAGCGTATCATGCCAAACCGCGTACTGGTCTGCATTTCATTAAACCCGCGCTGGAAGACCCAACGCGTCCTGTACAGGCATGGTCTTTTGGGCAACCGACCTATCATAGCTACTGGTTTCCTTGTCATGATGCGCCAAATGATCGCGCTACAACAGAGATTATTGTCACTGTGCCCTCACAGTTTCTGACCATCTCGAATGGTAGTTTGTTAGAAGTGACGGACAATGGCGCAACTAAAACGCATCATTGGTTACATGATATTCCACATGCCGTCTACCTACTCTCGCTCGTCGTGGGCGATTTTGCTGTGCTCGAAGATAGTTATAATGGGAAGCCTGTTACCTATTATGTGCGTAAAGACCGCAAGGATGATGCGCCTCTCTTGATGGGCAAGACGCCGCAGATGATGCAGTTCTTTTCGGATTTCACAGGGGTTGAATATCCCTACGACAAATATGCACAAACCGTTGTCGAGATTTATACGGGGGCGATGGAGCATACCACTGCTACTACACATAGCTTTACGTTGTTGATGGATAAAAAAGCTGCGTTTGACAATGATACGCTTGTGCCTGTTGTCGCTCATGAACTTGCACACCAGTGGTTCGGCGATCTTGTAACGTGCCGTGACTGGTCGAATGGCTGGCTTAATGAGGGCTTCGCTACCTATTTCGAGCTTATGTGGATCGAGCATGATCTTGGACAAAATATGTTCAAGCAGTCGATGACCGATGTGAAAGAGTGGTATTTGGGTGAGGATAAGCACTATCGTCGTCCAATTGTGTATCATGTCTTTCACAGTGATGGTTTTGAGCTATTCGACGCCCATATGTATGGTAAAGGTGCTTGGGTGTTGCACATGCTCCGTCATCAACTCGGCGATGCAGCGTTCAAGCGTGCGATCAAAACGTATCTCGAACGCTATCGTGAAAAAGAGGTTATCACGGCAGACCTCGAACGTACTTTTGAGGAGTCAACAGGTCGCAGTCTCGCGCACTATTTCCAGCAATGGATCTACAGTGGTGGCTATCCTGAGTTCACAGTGAACTACTCATGGGATGGCGAGAGTAAACTGGCAAAAATCAAAATTAAGCAGACACAGAAGGTTGACGAGCTGACACCCTGCTTTGTGACTCCTATCGATCTCGATTTCACTGTGCCAATCTCTGATGAAGCCGCGAAAGATGAGCAGACGAAGAAGACGATGACCGTGCCCTTACGTGTCATGGTTGGCGAAGATGGTCAGATCGAGCAAAGTTTTTATGTTTCCTTAGCGCGTGAGCCATTCATGGTGCGTTTTGATCCCGAAGGCTGGTTGTTGAAAACCCTGAGTTTTGAGCGTTCAACGAAGATGTTGCGTTACCAACTTGCTCACGATCCCGACACGCTTGGACGGAGTGATGCAGCGCAAGCTCTAGGAGCGAAGGACGATGATGAGAGTATTGCCGCACTTAAAACTGCTTTGTATAGTGATCCATTCTGGGGTGTAGCTACCTCAGCTGCATCGGCACTTGGCACGATAGGGAGTGAGAAGGTACAAACGATACTCATAGAGGCACTTAAGCAACTTGACCCAACACAGTTTTCGCGTGTACGTGCCGCCATTGCCAATGCGCTTGGCACATTCCAGGCACCACAACGCGCAGAACTAGCACAGCGTTCTGCACAAGCATTGCACACCGTCCTTGACAATGGTGATGTGAGCTATCGCGTAGAGACCGCCGCCTCGTCCGCTCTGGGCAAGACGCGTACAGAGGGAAGCGTGTCGTTCCTAACGGAACTTATTCAGCGTCCGTCATGGCTCTATACTGTGCAACGTGGCATCTTCGCTGGTCTTGCTGCTTCAGGTGACAATCGAGTGGTGGATATCATTGCTAGCTATCTTCGTAATCCACAGAGCTATCCAACACTACGAGTTGCTGCCGCTAACGGTCTTTGGACGGTTGGGCGCAACCGTGTAGAGTACAGTGAGGATGCACGTCAACGCGCTGTGACTGCACTGTGTGACGCGATAGAGCATGATACATGGTCGCCGGTCCGCATGGTCGCAGGTATGGCTCTGGCAGGGTTTAACGATAAACGTGCTATTGAGCCGTTAGAGCGTGTCGCTAGCCGTGAGCTGAATCCACCAGCACAACGGCAGATGCGTCTTTCTGCATACGCGCTTCGTTCGAGCGACAAAGACGATGAACAGTTCAAGGGCTTACGCAAGGACCTCGACGAGATGCGCGAAGAGAACCGCAAACTCAAAGAGCAACTTGGCGCACTTGAAGCAAGGATAAAATGAGGAACGTGGACATACTCCTGTTCTCAATCAGTTGAGAACAGGAGTATGTCCACATTCCTCAAGAAGTAGCCAATTTGACGTAAACGCAACAAACCTATCCCCTCTCGCGTCTTGTATTATAATAGGGAAATGTGTTACCTACTCTTTCTGTCCTTATTTTTTATCATACTGTATTCGCCACTAGCGAGGAGCGAACCTTGCTCGATACACATACGAAAAATTCTTTATCCGATGAACGCATTACTGATATTACGTGTTGGGAAGAAGTTACTCTTACCGGATTGAATGCACGCCAGAAGCGGCGTTTCCTAAAACATAAAGCTGCCGTAACTGCGTACTTTACCACTGATGCTTCGCTCAACGAGATAACGAAACAGCAGGATATATCCGCGTCTAGCCTACTTGCAATGACTCAAAAGTGCTTGATGCGTCATGCGGACGGACGCGCATGGGGTTTTCGTGCGCTGCTTCCAGGTACACATGTCGCTGACCATACGCTTTCGGTGGAGCAAGAAACACCAACTGTTCAAGATATCTTGGTAAAGCGCAAACTGCGTCTGGACGATGAGGATACGGTGGAACGTCCCGCGCTTGTGCTTGCAGAATCAGTGAAGATACCTACTATCCTCAGTTTCCATGAAACGTCAAGTTCTACGCTTAATGATAATGAGCCTATTGATGAGAGTGGGAGCATGACAGGGGCAGAGCTATCTGTCACTACTATAGACGAAGAACCTACACAACAAAGCCACGAAGTGGCGGCGGAAAGTATAGTAGTGACAGATAGCTCTGCCCCTGTCATGCCTTCCAGCCCTGTCGTGCTTTCTCCTAGTACGTTGCTTCTGGAAACAAAAGTTTCTATCCCTATACCTACAATACTCTCA
>CAXUIS010000313.1:3383-5919 GCA_964250915.1 uncultured Ktedonobacteraceae bacterium
ATACCTACAATACTCTCATTTCCATTTCCTATGCCAATGGAAGAGGCACCTGTAGGGACTGATGTATCACGTCCTCGTCGGCAATCATTAGGCCAAGAGGACGCGATACATCGGTCCCTACAGGTATCCGATCCATCCCTTAAAGCATATATGCGTGGGACAGGAAGTGGAAAAACAGGACCGCACAAGATTGTACGCAAGCGGCGCATTCAGGATACTTTGGTGCAGACGCGTCAGCGACGAAGCTTGTATAGTCTTGTAAGTTTGGTGCTGGTTGCGATAGTGCTGCTAGGTGTACTTGTTCCATTAGGGGCAGGGCTTGCAGCCTATAGCGTGTATAGCAATGTGCGGAGTGTGGCACAGGATGGAGTTAACCATCTCTTAAACGTCAAGAATCTACTCACCATCTCTAAAAGCGATCCGATGGCAGCCCTTGACGCGAAGAAACTGCAGCAGGCACATACAGAGTTCAAGCTTGCTGAAGGCGATTTTGTACAGTTGCAAGACCTCACAAACCGTTCGGATATCCTCTCACTCTTGCAAGAATTTTCGCCCGATTATGCGAACAAGTTTTTGATGGCACGACATCTTGTACGTGTGGCCCTTGATGTGTCAAATATGGGGCAAGAGGTAAGCAATGTCGCCATTATGGGTGCAGACCTCATCCATAGTTCGCCGCTTGCCAGTGGTGTAACAAAACCCCTTGTGAGTAGTGATGACATTGCTGCTATCGATGGCGCGATGATCCACGCTCTCTACTATATAGATGATATTCGTGTGCAGATGAGTCAGGTGCGTATGAGTGACGTGCCTATTAGCGATAAGCAGAAAGCACAGCTTACGAGCTTGCTGGCTCAATTGCCTAAGATACAGGATATGTTAACGCAGGGACAAGGACTTGTAGGACTTGTCTCATGGTTGCTCGGTGTAGGTCATGAGCGCAGGTTCCTTGTGCAAACAATGGATCGTGCTGAACTGCGTCCAAGTGGCGGCTTTACGGGTCAATACGGAGTGCTACAAATTCAAGATGGACGTATGGCACCATTTGGTCTGCGTGACGTTGCCTTGCTTGATTATGCTGGTAACGGCGTTGAACTTGGACGACAAGCACCACCAGCGTATAGTAGTTGGATGAACTTTGGCAACTGGGGTTTGCGTGACTCCAATCTTTCAGGCGATTATCCGACGACGGCCCGTATGAGTATGCAAGTTTTTCAAGACGAGGGTGGTGGTCCCGTCGATGGTGATATTTCGTTTACGCCGACATTTATTGGACACATTCTGGACGTAACCGGACCTATTCATGTCGCAGAATATAACGAGACCATTACCTCGAAAAACCTGGAAGATCGACTACACTATTATCAGCAGAACTATAGCGCGATTGCGGTAGAGCATCAAAAGAGCAACGATAATAGTCACGCAGCACGTAAAGCATTCACCTCGCTTGTGGGAAAAATGCTGCTTGACCGGGTGCGTCATCTCTCTACGAAACAGTTGCTTGACGTTGTGAAGGGTGCAATCAAAGATATTCAGTCACATGACCTGGAAATTTATTTTGCCAATCCGCAGGCTGAGCAGTGGCTAAGCGATCATGGCTATAGTGGTGCAACAAATAACTTCACGAAACAGGATGGATTTCAGGTTGTGCAAGCGAATATCAGCATCAGCAAAGCTAGCCAATATGTGCATACGACTGAGCATGATGATGTTGTCCTTGACGCTCAGGGTGGAGCGACACACAATCTGACGATCACGTTGGACTATCAGCAGACGGGACAGGTCTACGGCTTTGATACCTATGCCGATTATATCCGTGTCTATGCGCCACAAAATGCACAGTTTCTTTCTGGCGATGGTTTTGATACAGGTCAAGCGTTGTGCAATCCTACCCCTGTTGGGTCGCCACCACCTAATAAAGGTGTAACGCCACCAACGGGAACTGGTGGAACAACACCAGTCACGGGCTGTAGTCAGTACGATACCTACTTTCCAAGTAGTGCACGAACTTGTCCTGATGGAGACTATAAACTAGGGGATCGCGGTTATCAGCAGGCATGGACGATTGATAGCCTTGGCGCACCAACAAGTCTTACCAGCGATCTACCTGGACATGCTATGTGGGGAGGATTGACCGAGACACCAAAGAACTGTATCTCGACTATCTCGCTTTCATGGTATGTACCACATGCTGTGAAAAATGTTGCTGGTCAAAGTCCCTATGCATTGCTTGTACAGAAGCAGGGTGGTTATATTCCGTCTATCGAGCTAACAATTAATGCAGATGCGCTAAAAATGAAGGGTTTGAAGTCATTCTCGTTTAAGGGCAATCTAAGTGCGGATAAAACATTTGCATTAGCTAGACGAAAATAAATGTAGTAGGTCTGTCAAGCGACATGTGTCAGGGGCAAGGGCACCCGCAAGGGGATGCCCCTCCCATAGGACGCTACTTCCCACGCCGCTTCGTATATGGGAGGGGCATCCCCTTGCGGGTGCCCTTGCCCCTGACACATGTCGCTTGATAGACTACTACCGA
>CAXUIS010000314.1:0-5801 GCA_964250915.1 uncultured Ktedonobacteraceae bacterium
ATGTGTCTTTTCCTCTTCTCTTCTTTTTTGCTCACGTCTCAGACCATCTCACGTTCAGATCACTTTCTCGACCGGAAACTGGATTTCGGTGAGAGAGTCATCAAGCTGTTCTCCCTTGCGCAGGAAAATCTTGCGACGTGATCCAACGATGGTGTAAGCATTGTTTTCCATCCACGTTCCCAGGGCTTGATAGGCCGACAGTGCCAGCGCGGGAGGGCCATGATGGAGCGTACTCGCCATGCGGGAAACGGCTGGCAACTCGCACTGTGTTAGCCGTCCCTCACTACGTGTAATCAGAGTGTTGGCGTCTCTCCAATCAACGGGTGCGACAATCTCCACGGAACTTGGGGTGTGCTCGTCCTCACTCTCAGCATGAAGGACGAGCAGAGAATCGATGGGAGTGACCCCGTAGTGCTTCAATGTGGCGTCGATTACGTCACTCCAGTCTGCCTGATATGCCAAATCTGTTGTTGTCAGGTGCACAGAGACTCCGCTAATCGGCTTGACAGCTTTGAGCACGACTTCATAGACCGGCAAACACCTGCCTTGCTCAAGGGATCGGAGGCGTGCTTCGATCCGCACGAGTTGCTCCTGTTCTGTCTGCATGTGCTGCTGGAGTTGTGCCTGTCTGAGCCGCAGCATCCCTTGCAATGCCTCAGGAGAAATGCCTTCGTTCAGAATCTCGACGATCTGAGTGAGTCCCAGTCCAAGCTCTTTGAACGCCAGAATGCGATGCAGGTACGGCAACTGATCCATTGTGTAGAACCGATAGCCGGTTTCAGGATCGACTTGGATCGGCTTGAGGAGTCCGATCTCGTCGTAGTAGCGCAGGGTAGTCATCGACACCTCGGCGAGCTTGGCAAAGTCACGAATCTTTAACATCTCATCTCATCTCTTCCTGCCCGTTTGCGGATAGGGGAACAACTCCTGTCACAAGCATACAACCTTCGGGTAGGGTGAAAGTCAAGAGGGAGGGACACGAATGGCACAAATCGTATTTATCCTGCTAATGCCGGACCATCTGCAAAGGCTACGACATCCGCTCACTCTGCCGCCTGAAACGTATTAGCGACTAGCCAGACCTGCTACAGATACCGACTGGTCAGGGACTGTTTGGCGTTGAGCAGGTCGCGGGGAGTGCCTTCAAAGATGACGGTGCCACCCTTGTGACCGCCTTCGGGTCCCATATCGATGATCCAGTCGGCGTTACGAATCACATCAAGATGGTGCTCAATCACAATCACTGTGTTGCCGCCATCGACCAGCCGATTCATGATGGTGAGCAGGCGACCAATATCCGAGAGGTGCAGACCAGTTGTTGGTTCATCCATGACATAGATGCTGCCCCGCTTGTGGAGTTCGCTAGCGAGTTTGATACGCTGGCATTCACCGCCGGAGAGGGTGCTCAAGGGCTGGCCGAGGGTCAGGTAGTCCAAACCCACGTCGCTCAAAGCCTGGAGCTTTGGCTGCACTTCTTTGATCTGCAAAAAGGTTAGTGCCTGGTGGATGGTCATGCCCAGGACATCAGCAATGGATTTCCCGTTCAATGTGTAGGCCAATACCTCGTCCTTAAAGCGTTTCCCGCCGCACACTTCGCAAGGAAGCTTGACCCCCTCAAGAAAGCCGAGGTCTGTATAGGTTACACCGAGTCCCTGACAGTTAGGACAGGCACCTTTTGAGTTAAAACTAAACAAGCTGGCATCGGCATTGTTGGCTGCTGCAAAAGCCTTGCGCACATCATCCATGATGCCGGTATAGGTCGCGGGATTGGAGCGACTGGAAGTGCTCAAAGATGATTGATCAATCACCACTGCTTCCTGATGCTGGCGGAGAAAGGCTTCATTGATTAACGAGCTTTTGCCTGAACCGGCCACGCCAGTGATGACCGTCAGCACGCCAGTGGGAATATTCACGCTGACATCCTGCAAATTATTCACCGTAGCATGGACGATTGGTAATGCTGCGGTCGCTTGGCGAAAGCTCTCCTTAAGCGGCCTCTTACGCAACAAATGGGTGCCGGTCAGCGTGTCGGCTTGAAGCAGACCGATGAAATCGCCTTCATAGACAATCTTGCCTCCTTCGCTCCCAGCATATGGTCCCATATCGACGATGTAATCGGCCCTCTGAATCACATCAGGATCGTGCTCTACTACCATGACCGTGTTCCCTTTGTCGCGCAATTGTTCCAGGAGTTCGTTCAGACGATGGACATCGCGCGGGTGAAGTCCGATGCTTGGCTCGTCAAAGATGTACATGACATCTACCAAGCTACCGTTCAGGTGCTTGACCATTTTGACCCGCTGCGATTCACCTCCCGACAGGGTATCGGTGGGTCGATCCAGGCTGAGATACTCAAGGCCAATACCCACCAGATGCTGCAGCCGTTTGGTCAGCGTGCGAACGATTGGTGCTGCTGCCGGTTCTGTGATACCCTTGACAATCTCTAAAAGCTCATCAACCTGCATCGCTGCCATATCGGCAATATTGTACCCCTTGACCTTACAACTTAGGGCGGCCTGGTTGAGACGAGCACCCTTGCAGAGCGGACAGGGGCCAAGCTTCAAAAAAGGCTCGACCTTTTGCCGTATGCGAGGCGAGAGCGTCTGGATGTCTCGCGCGACGAACTTGCGATTGAACTTGTACACCAGACCCTCATAGGTGTTGTACGCTAGACCCGTATGTTTGCGCGGTTCGCTGTAGAGAAGCAGGTCCAGTTCCTCTGTTGTATAATCGTCTATCTTCTTGTCGTTGTCGAAGAAGCCAGAATGCACATAAAGCTCGCTTTCCCAGCCGACCAGTCCTGGGGCGATGACAGCTCCCTCATTCAGCGATTTTGTTGTATCAATCAGCGCATCCAGGGTAATGCCGATCTTACGGCCCAAGCCATTGCATTCCAGGCACATCCCCTGTGGATCGTTGAAGGAAAAGGCGTTGGCAAAACCTACATACGGCTTGCCGAGCCGCGAAAAGAGCAGCCGCAGTACAGACGCGATGTCTGTCACGGTCCCCACGGTCGATTGTGATCCCCCGCCCAGGCGTTTCTGATCAACAATCACCGCCATGCTCAGGTTCTCAATCGCATCGGCGTCTGGTTGCGGATAGCGCGGCAGAAAGTTGCGTACGAACATGCTAAAATTCTCGAACAGGAGCCGCTGCGCTTCGTTGGCGATGGTGTCAAATACCACCGATGACTTCCCCGAACCCGACACACCCGTAAAAATGATTATCTTGCGCTTAGGCAAGCGCAGCGAGACGTCCTTCAAATTGTTCTCGCGCGCGCCCCGAATCTCAATATATTCCTGATCCATACTTATGGATACTCCCTCTCATATCGCCAGCACCATGCCAGCCAGATCAGCCATTCTCGTACTAACAGCTTACCAATTGTTGTTCTTTTTGTCCAGAGACCCAGGCGGGCCGCTATATCAGGTTCCCATGTGCTATTTAGACAGCTTCGCAACTCAAATTTTTCCTCATTTTTAGCTCTATCAACTACTAATACATACAAATATTACAGTTTTAAATCTATCAATCAATGTATCACTTTTTAGTGATTAAAAGATGATGTGTTGACGATATTGATGATATGGGCTTTTAGACAGAAAGAAGGCATACTATGCGTGTAAATTGAACACGGGACTGAAGCAGGAGCGGAAGAGTAAAGCGCGAAATTCGTGCCGCTCTGGTAGCAAATACACCTCTAGCAATTTCTCTAAATGATGCTCAGGCAGAGCGCGTTTCCGCTAAGATATCACATAAATATAAAGAAAGTGTTGCAGCGATAACTGTGCTATCGCTGCAACACTTTCTTTATATTTATGTCAAGCAACACATGTCACGCTGTAACACGAATAAGGATGTACTTTATGGTTCTCAATGTAAAAGTGTCATACATGAGTTCTGTTCAAAAACGGTTATAAACATGTATTGATAGACAAAGGCAACCAACACTCAGCAGAATAGAGAAGACGTAAGGGAAACCTCCAATCCAAAATCCAAGTGCTATAAGAGGACCACAGGCAAAATAGAACCATACAGACGCTAAAGCACATGAAAACGTAGCATTACAGTATCCTGCGCCCCAAACAAAGCTTGTGTACGATCGCTATGCCGTCAGAACTAAAAGAGGTCACGTGATAAAAACGAGCGTCACGAGGTATACTTTGTAGTACCTCTTGTATCCCTGTAGCAGTGGCTTCTTTGTCATCGACAATCGACTCTACAGTTGTCTGCATTGTTTTCCCTTTTATACGAATTGATACAGACTCGCCATTACAAACATTTCGCCACCAGCGACCATGTGTAAGGCTTGTCACATCGTTTCCATTCTGAATATAGCTGATAGGAGTCGTGTACTCCTTCCCACTTTTTCGTCCCGTAAATGTGACAAGCATAACGCTCTTGCTCAGCAAACCATGAAATGGTGAACTTCAAACACGTAGGGTACACTCAGTTGTCATACATGCATAGGAGAGGTGGTTGAAGATGAGGACGATTGCATTGCGGCAAGTCCCTCTGCACGAGAGATAGCACTTGTGTAGCCGAGTTCACGACGAGCTTTCGTGTCGTTGACCGTGACCTCTTCACCGATGACACGAACCGTTGCACGCGTAAGTGGTGGCACCCCTTTCAGGTGAAATGTTTGCCATGCCCACTCACTTACAGAGGCGACGAGTTGTGCGAGCCAACGTGGAATACTCTTATTTCCTGCGTTCAAGTCCTGTGTTTGTAAAAGTTGAGTGATAAAGCGTCTAAATTCTACAGGTTGTCCGTCAGTGAGAAAGTAAATCTCTCCACCACGACCACACTCAGCGGCTAGCATCATGCCCTCACATACATTGGTTACATGACATGTTGAGGTCAGGTAGTGACCACCATCAAACCACATAAAGCCTCCAGAGCGAACAGACTGCGAAAATTGGGCGAGTACAGTTGTATCTCCCTTACCCCAGATGAAGCGAGGCCGTACAATAACGGTGGCAAGCTCTGGCGAATCGCACGAATGGAAGGTGTTGATAGCAGCTAAAACAAGTTCATCTGTCTTAGCGCGCTATGTCCATCTAACAGAATATAGGGAGCAGTCTGCTCAGGGGTACGAATGCGTAGTTGCCTTAATTGGGATAGTTCTGTGATACGCCCTTGCCGACGCGCATGAATTATCCCATCGGCACTTTTAGGCCCAATACCAGGAACACGCAACAGTTGCTCACGAGTTGCGGTCATGATTTCGATGGGAGCGGAGCGTAGATGCATCTCCGCCCATGCGCGTTTCGGGTCTATATCGAGTTGCATGTTGCCGTTCGTGAGGAACGGGAGGTCTTCGACTCTCCAGCCATAGTCGCGCAGCAAAAAGCTGGCCTGATAGAGGCGATGTTCACGTAGTGGGTCTGTTGGAGCAAGATTTTCAAAGGGAGTTTGCTCGATGGGGTGAAAGCCGGAGTAGTAAGCACGCGTCAAGCCAGCCTTGTGATAGAGCATGTTGCTCATCAACAGTAGTTCGGAGTCGGTGTCACCAACCGCTCCGACAACAAACTGTGTGACGGTTCCCGCTAGTTTCTCATACGGATGCTCGCGTCGTATCACCTCAGCCCATTGCAGCATGGTGAGCAACTCACGCTTAAAGTCCTTCTTTGGAGCAAGCGCATCCAAGCGTTCCTGGTTTGGTCCTTCCAAGTTTACCGAAACGCGATCAGCTAGTTGCATCAAGCGATAGAGTTGCTCATATTGTATGCCTGGCATGACCTTGAGATGCAGATAACCACGATAGTTGTAACGCTTACGGACGATTTCAGCCGTGTCGA
>CAXUIS010000315.1:0-5781 GCA_964250915.1 uncultured Ktedonobacteraceae bacterium
GTGCCACCACATTGACCCGAATACCCTTGCTCGCCACTTGTCCCGCGAGTGCCTTTTCATATCAAACCTTGAGTGTGTATGTGTGAGACAAGACTTCATTGTGGTACAGTGATGTGTTTGTAGCTATACGCATGATAGTACTTCACGTTTCATACGTTAAAAAAGTGTGTAGTATTCGCTAGTATAATATACATTGGGTAGTTATGTGGAAGGGGATGGCATCACAATGGCAACGATACAAGATAAGAAAAAAACACCACAAGAGAATTTGATCGGCAAGACGCTGTGCAATGATGAGTATTATATTCATCGTGTGATTGGTCATGGTGGTATGGGTAAAGTGTATCTCGCGGCCCACACAGAGTTAACAGTACCAGTAGCACTGAAGCAGGCACGCGCCGATCAACCGTTACCAGAAAACGTTGCTGCTGAGTTAGACGCACTCTTACAAGGAGACTCCTCCTCCAATGCTGCCTCGCTACAGGATACGGTAAGTAGCGGTGGTGTGCATACAGACCGTTTTTTGCGGGAAGCTCTTTTTCTAGCACGCCTGCATCATCCTGCACTGCCATCACTCTACGACTATTTCTTCGAGGATGGCTATTGGTATCTAGTGATGGACTACATTCCAGGGCCAACCCTCACTCAATATTTACGTCAACAGGGACCGCTACCACCACTGGAGGCTCTCAACTACGCAATACAACTATGCGATGTATTTGATTATCTACATAAACAGACACCACCAATTATTTACCGTGACCTGAAGCCCTCCAACATTCTTGTCACACCAGAGGGTACTTTGATGCTGGTGGATTTTGGTATCGCGCGCTATTTTAAAGAAGGTCAGAGCAATGACACTACTGATTTCGGCTCCCCTGGCTATGCCTCCCCTGAGCAGTATCAGGCAGAAGGACAGACGGATGGACGCTCGGACCTGTTTAGTCTTGGTATTTTGCTCTACGAAATGCTAAGCGGTCAACGTCCTAACGCGTCTAATGGAATAGCATCAGCAGATGTTTCGCGCAAAGACGTGCCACCAATATCAGCAGTTTTAAACGGCCTTATCACACTTTCCACACGAACTGAGCCGATGTACCGTTTTCAGTCCGCGCACACCTTCTTTCTCGCTTTAGAACGCGCCTATACATTTGAAGAGCAACATATCTATCAACAGCGTGTCATGTTGGAACAAGCGATGGATGCGCTAAACGAGGACGAGCCAACGATTCCATTATCAAATACTGACGAGAGACGCAGTGAATTGGTTCCTACAAATAGTGAAGAGCAACAAGAAGAGAGTTCACCAGTGGCTGAAACACCCCTTGTCAATTCACTCGATCCGGTGCAGAGGCAAAAGATACGTGAAGTGCTACAGCAGATGCGACAGGAGCGCAGAGAGGATGCGGAATTAGAAACCGAACTCGCCACCGTTGATGAGAACCTGGGATTGCGCGCATCAATGAAACTTTCACAATTCACACTTCCTACTGTATTGGACTCAGACGCAGATGTAGAGGTGACGCAACCAAGACAACCATTCCGCTTTCCTGCACGGCGTATTATTCGCACAAGTTTTGTCGTCGTGCTTGTACTCTGCCTCCTGCTAGCATCGCTCCTCGTAGTTGTTCGTACTATTCGCCATATGCCGCTTCTTTCACAAGCACCACATATAGTAACTAGCGTGTCTCCTCATACGTCTCCATCCCTAACGACTCCTAGCCCTGTTACAACGAACAGCTCATGGCAACGTTTGCCCTCGCTACCATCCGTGCAGGCCGATAACACCACCGCATATGTGCAGGTACAGGGACGTTCATACATTTATGTCAATGGTGGATATCGCGGGGCAAAGGCATCGCCACACTATGACCGTCACCTATACCGCTATGATATCGCGGCAGCTCAATGGGAGACATCCGCAAACACACAATTTCCTGGTATGGTCAACAATGCCGTCGCGGTTGATTCATCTCATCGTCTGTTTTATACCGTTGGCTATTCTACGACCGCCTACGCAGTGACTTCCTTGCTCTATATGTATTCGCCCACAAGTGATACGGTGCAAAAAATTGTACCACCATCGCAGGTGACGCTTGGCTTTGGTGATAGCATGACAGCAGATACACATGGGCATCTCTACATCACTCAGGGCTTTACACAAAGTGGGAATAGTCAACAAGCGGGAACGGGTTGGTATCGTTACGATATTGCGACTGGGCAATGGCATGTTCTGGCACCACTACCAATAGGGCTGGGCTACGTGGTACTTGCGGCTCAGAGCGATACGAGTATCGTCCTAATTGGTGGAGCAATCGATGCAGGTCAACACGAACAAACAAATACTGTCTACACGTACAATACTAGCTCAGATACATGGCAACAAGTCTCTACAAACGCACCGTTCGCGCTTAGTGGAACCGCCAGTTGTATCGTCCGAGCCGGACAGCTTGCGATTATCGGAGGCTATGATGACACACGCAATAAGGGACTTGATACAGCATGGCTTGTCGATATACATACGATGAAATGGACACCGTTGGCGCAACTTCCAACCGGTAGCTCCGTTCTGGGTACAGCCGCTAGTGATGGACAAGGCCATGTGTTTTTAGTAAGAGGTGCAAGCGATCCTAGCCAACCCACGGCTGATTTCTGGGAATTGACGGTTCGGTAGGGGTAGCAATTCATTGCGCCCAAAGATGGGAGCGGTGGTGGGCAGCACGTCGGCTATGATTCTCTGACTCAACGTGATCCCCACCCGACCCATCTTTGGGCGCAATGAATTGCTACCCCTACCGTCGAATGATCGCCATTAAGGGCGTATCACATCGTGAATCAATGGTTCCACTTCCACTGGTTCTTCACTCCATTGATAACAAGCAAGAAGCGTCTCCTGAATAGCTTCCGCCTCTTGCCCTGTACGAGCGTGTATCGCGATAAGCGGTTCGCCCTGAAGCACGGAATCTCCTACCTTTGCTTGTAAGACAAAACCTGTACGATGGTCGATATCGTCACCTTTTTTGAAGCGTCCCGCGCCAAGATGCATGCTAGCAAGGCCAATCTGCTCTGAATGAATGCTTGCAATATAACCGCTGCGTGGACTTGTCAGCATTCGCTGTACAGGTGCTTGTGGAAGGAGTTGTGGTTGCTCTATCTGACGTGCATCGCCACCTTGAGCGGCGATAACCTCGGCAAGTTTCGCCACTGCTGCCCCTGAATGAATAGCACGTTGCACTATCGCATCCGCCTCCGAAAAGCTGTCCGTCTTACCTGTCATTAGTAGAAGTTCTGCCGCTTCGTGATAGCACAGATCGGCTATATCTTGCGGTCCCTCACCGTGTAGAATAGCGATGGCCTCTTGTAGCTCTAACGCGTTGCCGACTGCACGCCCTAATGGTTGTTCCATCAAGGTAATCGCAGCAACGGTATGCATAGTAGCTGCGCGTCCGATGTTCACCATCGCCTCCGCGAGTTCACGTGCCTGAGCGATGTTTTTCATAAAGGCACCTGCGCCAACCTTTACGTCCAGCAGTAAATGCGATGCTCCAATAGCGAGTTTTTTGCTCATAATACTCGCTGCAATCAAGGGGATGCTTTCAATTGTGCCTGTGACATCACGTAAGCCGTACATTTTACCGTCAGCAGGGGCGAGTTCGGCTGATTGACCAGCAATGACCATAGAATGCTGTTGGAGAATACGCACAAACTCTTGACGTGAGAGCTGAGAACGAAAACCTGTTACCGACTCTAGCTTGTCAACCGTTCCACCCGTATGCCCCAACCCGCGTCCGGTCATCTTGCCTACAGCGACACCACAAGCCGCGACGAGAGGTGCAACGGCGAGCGTCACCTTGTCGCCAACACCACCAGTACTATGCTTATCTACAACAGGGGAAATAATATCGCGTGCATGCAGTTCTTCGCCTGAACGCATCATGGCAAGTGTCAGGTCACTCGTCTCACGTGTAGACATACCACGCCAATAAATCGCCATCAACAATGCGGACATCTGATAATCAGGAATTTCGTCATGAGTATAGGCAGAAACAAACCAGTCAATTTCTTCTGTCATCAGTACTGCACCATCGCGCTTACGCCGAATAATCTCTACCGCTTGCATAGACTATTTCTCTTCCAATAGAATACGTACTGAGTCACTTTCAAAGCCGTTGCCCGTTTCGATTTGATAGCGATTGAGCGTCTGGCTACCAAGACGTACATTTCGATCAAATTGTAGTTGTCCATTTGTAAACGCATAGGGAGCTTTATCTTGCTCTAAAACACCTTGCACGAGAATGGTATCAAATGTCTCTAGCTGTTTTTGCTCGTGAAACGCTCTCAGTAGAGTTGCGACCTGTTGCCATGCTGCACAATGACGATAGACAATACGCACAATTCTTTTGCGTCCGGCCGCAACGCTGTCGTCAGCTAATGTATAGGGTACAGCCTCAGCTTCTAACTCTCTGAGTTGCTCCATCGTTCGTGGCGGAAATTGTGCAGGAGGCTCTATAGCTTGTTGCAGTTGCGGAGGCTGTGGTATAGGAACAGGTATACGAGGAGGTTGTTGTACTTTAGGAGCTTGACGTGGAACAGTGGGGAGTTGTGGAGGTTGCTGATGTGGTGGATTTGGCCTCGTCGCCCCTTGTGTTGTCGGCTTAGAATGTGGCGCAGGTAAAAATGGCGATTGTTGTGGTTGCTGGATTTGTCCTGGTTGTTGACGTGCTTGTTGTACAGGAACAAGGTCACGCCCACATTGAGCACAAAAACTTGCTCGTTCACCATTCAAACCACCACAATAAGGACAACGCATTGCTTTATCCTCCGTTCTCTTCATCACGCTTGTTTGACGATAGCTTCAACGAGGTGCGCGTTGGTGTTCGTCTTTTCAAATAGACGCACAACTTGCTCGGCTCCATCTCGACGGGGAAGATCAGCCATACGGCGACGCACAATCGACATGGCATGCAGTTCGTCAGGTGAAAGCAGTCGTTCTTCCTGGCGTGTACTCGATGCCATCAGGTCAATCGCGGGGAAAATACGCCGTTCCGCTAGTTCACGCGACAGACGAACTTCAAGGTTGCCGGTGCTCTTAAATTCTTCGTAGACCACCTCATCCAGGCGACTTCCGGTTTCGACAAGGCAACTTGCGATAATCGTCAGGCTACCACCCTCTTCAAGTGTTCGTGCACAACCAAAGACACGGCGACCAATTTCTAAGGCTTGTGCATCAACACCACCAGACATAGTACGTCCGCCACTGCGCGGATTACTCCACATATCACTATTGAGGTTGTGGGCACGAGCAAGGCGTGTGAGCGAATCCAGCAGTATAATTACGTCGCGCCCCTGCTCGACCTGTCGCTTCGCATCCTGTAACGCTTGCTCAACGATACGTCCATGCTTGCCTGATGCCTGATCAAAGCTTGATGCATAGAGCTTGACATTGGGTCCCTGAACCTCCGTACGCCATTCCGTCACCTCTTCCGGTCGTTCATCAACGAGGCACAAAAAGAGGCTAGCTTGTGGGTAGTTCTGGATAATGGCAGCAGCGAGCTGACGTAAAATAGTGGTTTTGCCAGCTTGTGGTGGTGCGACAATGAGGGCACGTTGTCCAAAGCCAATCGGGACGAACAGGTCCATCAGGCGCGGCGCAATTGGCGTCGCCCCTGTCTCCAACGTAATACGTTTGTGTGGGTAAATCGGTGTTAGTTTCTCAAAAGGGGTACGTGTTGATGCCACTCTTCGTCCCTCATTCCCTTCGCGTCGTGGTTATAGCGTGTG
>CAXUIS010000316.1:0-1237 GCA_964250915.1 uncultured Ktedonobacteraceae bacterium
ACTGCTACGCGTCGCCAGTGTGAATCGAGGTAGTCTATGTCAGCTTGCAATGTTGCAGCATCAATCCAGGTTTGAGGTGAAGTGGTAGAAATGCTCATGCGTGGTGGTCTCCTGTAACGTGAATGTGTTATGACATATTCTACCACTTCTTGCACTCACGTCTTCTCTCAACTATACTAGTTATGTTAGGACGAGTAAGGAGTGCGCAAACTATGATCCCTTCGTCTCTCTATTGTCATGCATGTGGCGCGGCAAACGCAACGGATAGAAGTGTGTGTTTTGCTTGCAAGCAGCCACTACAAATTGGTGCAAGCGATAACATAATACTATTACAAGATCGTTATCGTATTCTGACACAGGTAGGTAAAGGCGGCTTTGGCGCAGTCCATCGTGCCGAGGATATGCATCAGCATGGTGGCATTGTCGCGGTAAAACAAATTAACCTGCGTGGCCTGACGCCGCAAGAAACGATTGAGGCCACCGACGCCTTTAACCGCGAGGTCTCGTTACTGTCAAATCTCTCGCATCCGAATCTGCCGCATATCTATGATAACTTCACCGATCCCGAACACTGGTATCTGGTGATGGACTTTATCGAAGGCGAGACGCTGGAAAGCTATCTCGACGCAAAAGGCGCGAACTATACAGCTTCACTTGATGAAGTGCTGACACTTGGCATCCAGCTATGTAGCGTCCTTGACTATCTGCACACACGCGAACCCGCTATCATCTTCCGTGATCTCAAGCCAGCCAATATCATGCGTACCCCTGCGGGCAAACTCTATCTCATCGACTTCGGCATTGCACGTAGCTTCAAGCCCGGAAAACTCAAAGATACTATTCCCTTTGGCTCACCAGGATATGCTGCGCCCGAACAATATGGCAAGGCACAGACAACGCCACGCGCTGATATCTATAGCCTCGGTGCCCTACTGCACATGTTGTTATCAGGCGATGATCCTGTAGATAATCCGTTTCACTTCGCGCCTCTGCGTATCTATGGAGTACCGGGTCTTGCAGACCTTGAAGCCCTTATTTTACGTATGGTACAAATCGACGCGAATAGCCGTCCCACAACCATAGTGGAAGTCAAAGCCGAACTGCAACGCATTGCGGACCTGCAAGATAGTCCGCGCCTTTGGCGACCTCCTATCGGTCAAACACCACCCGCACTTCCGATTGTAAGAGGTGGAAGTGGACAGCAACAAATTAGCACATCTAGTACAGGACAGCAACA
>CAXUIS010000316.1:1337-5736 GCA_964250915.1 uncultured Ktedonobacteraceae bacterium
GGTACTATACAGGTATGGACAGTAGATAAAGTGATCGGAGGAGACTCAGGTACATCAGAGTACGAGCAGTATGCTATCGTGCCTGCAACATATCTTGCTTGGGGGCGAGGCACAAATGAAAAGCTCCTGGCTTATAGTTCTTATAATGATAAGACAATCATTATTTGGGACATGGTAAAATCCACCACTACTTCCATTGCTGCCACAGCTGATACTCATGGTACCGATGTAAGTACTGGCATGAACACGTTCGCGTGGTCTCCTGACGGCAACTCTATTGCGTTCCCTACAAGTGTGGGCGTGCAAATATGGGACATTGCTCAGAGAAAAGTGAGTAAGCAGATAGAATTTAGTACAGGTCAGACTCATACAAAGGAAGCTGTTACATCGTTGTCCTGGTCATCCGATGGCAACTTTATCGCAGTTGGTGTGGCAACGAAGAATGAGACGATGATTATAGATGTATTACAAGGGCAGGTACATAAAAGGTTAACGAATGTGGGTGGCATAGCTGCTATATGGTCGCCTGATGGTACAGCTCTTGCGACTATAAGTGATCAAGTAGTAACTGTTTCCTTCACTTTGGAAGGTTACATTTCAACGTCCTATACTTTCCCGAATGATGTTACTGCACTCGCGTGGTCATATGATAGCCGCTATCTTGTAGCGGCTAGTCAGGGAAGTAGTGCTAGTGTGTATATGTGGAATGTCTTCCAAAAAGATGGTACTCCAGTATCTGGAAGATTAATTGATGGCAGTACCCCGAACAAACTCATTGATACACATGGAACACCTATACACTCGCTTGCGTGGTCGTTTGCTGGTGGCAGACAATATCTTGCAATAGGAGCAGACAAGGCGTATTTATTGGAGATCGATCCTGCAATGTTAAACAATCAAGGACAGCAAGGCTTTAATTATCATTCAGCGCGTAGGAGGCATTATGGAGTATTGCGGAATAGTTTGTCAACATTCATTTGTTACTGAAGATGATGGATGAATGTTGACAAACTATTTCATCTGGTGGACACGCTTCATTTTATGTCGTATCGTATAAATAGTAAGCAATACTTGCACACATGCAGGTATGCTAGCAGGAAAAAGGAGCAATTCGACATGGCAAAAGCGACTTGGAACGGCGTTGTACTCGCCGAAAGCGATAAGACAGAGGTAGTTGAGGGCAACCAATACTTTCCAGCCGACTCCGTAAAGCGTGAATACTTCAAAGAGACCGATACACATACGACATGTCCCTGGAAAGGGCTTGCTAGTTACTACACCATCGAAGTCAACGGCAAGGAAAATAAAGACGCTGCATGGTACTATCCTGCGCCGAAGGATGCCGCTAAGCAGATCAAGGATCACGTCGCCTTCTGGAAGGGTGTCGAGGTCGAGGCTTAGGAACTCTACGTTAGAAAAACATTCTGTGGATAACGAGCATTGCCCGTTATCCACAGAATGTTTTTCTAACACGGACTATACGTTATAATAAGGGAAAACAGGGATGACGAAACAAGCGAAAATTATTGTTACCATTGCACTTATGCTTGGTATGTCATTAGCATCATTGGATGCGACGATTGTTGGAACGGCTATGCCGAGCATTGTAGGTAAACTAGGGGGTATTACGCTGTACGCATGGGTGTTTTCCATTTATCTTCTCACATCAACTAGTACAGTGCCTATTTATGGCAAGCTCGCGGACCTCTACGGACGTAAACCACTCTTTTTGTTTGGAGCAACACTTTTTCTCATTGGTTCAGCAGCATCAGGTGCGGCGCAGACAATGGTGCAACTGATTCTCTTCCGCGCTGTTCAAGGATTAGGGGCAGGAGCTGTCTTGCCAATCGTGCTAACGATTATTGGCGATATCTTCGCGTTGGAAGAGCGAGCAAAAATACAAGGTCTCTTTAGTGGCGTATGGGGTTTGTCGAGTATCGTTGGTCCAGCCGTTGGCGGTATTATCGTTGATAACTTCTCATGGCGCTGGGTCTTTTTTATTAATATTCCCTTCGGTCTTGTGTCAATGCTCCTGTTGCTTTTTTATCTTAAAGAGAATGTTGAGCGTAAGAAACACCACCTGGACTATCTAGGAACGGCGGCGCTCACGGGAAGTGTGGTTGCCCTACTGTTCGCACTGCTGCAAGGTGGCACGACATGGGCATGGAACTCGTTGCCTAGTATTGGCCTGTTTGTTGCCTCTGTTGCTCTCTTTCTCCTCTTTGTGCGAACCGAGCAACGTGCCGAGGAGCCAATTCTTCCGCTCGTCCTCTTCAAAAATCCGCTTATCACCATTTCGAGTATTGGTGGCGTTGTGCTTGGCGTTCTGATGTTTGGCATTACCTCGTATGTGCCCCTCTTTGTGCAGGGTGTTAAGGGTGGGAGCGCGACAAGTGCTGGTATCACGCTTGGTCCCTTATTACTAGCATGGCCTATCGCGGCGACGATTAGTGGAAAAATTGTTATTCGCTACGGCTATCGTATCACAGCCGTGTCAGGTATGTTCTTAGCAGCGGCTGGTGTGGCGATGGCAACTCTCTTTAATGCACAGACAAGCCTAGCCTTTATTATTATTGCGATGGTGCTAATCGGAACAGGGCTTGGCTTTGCAAGTTCTGTGTTTGTTCTCTCTGTACAAAATGCAGTGCCGTGGAGTCTCCGTGGTGTTGCAACCGCGACAACTCAGTTTTTCCGTACAATGGGTGGAACGATTGGAGTTGCTCTTATGGGCACGATACTGAATGCACAAATGGCGACGCGTTTCGCTCCGATTTATGCGCAATTCGCCGCCGACGCCAGTCGCTTACCTAAAAATATTGCACCTGCGAATGTGTTGCTCACGCCTGCGTTACGGGCATCACTTCCGCTTGCATTTCTGACACAGTTACAGAATGCGCTCTCACAGAGCTTATTCTGGATCTACGGCTTAATGTTTGTACTTGCTCTTATTGGACTTGGCTTTATGTTTCTCTTGCCGGGAGGACGCGCTGATAAATATGCTTACAAGCCAACTGAGGAAGAGGTAGCAACTCCGCCTGAAGTAGGTGTAGAGTCTCTTGCACATATTGGCTAGCGTTTTGAGCTCGTGATACCATTGCGCGGCTTCGTTGCCAAGAGGGGACCCACGAATGCCCACTGCCTTTCTCATTCCCTTAATGAGAAAGGCAGTGGGCATTCGTGGGTCTTGTTAGTCTAATCAACCTGTTTTTGAACAGCATCGGAAGAGGATACTTCTATCTGCGTCAATTCCTGCTCACGAATGCTCCTAATCCAGTCAAGTTCGGACTGCCATTGCTGTTCAATGTGTTTCATGACCCTCAGTAAGTTTTCCAGATAAGCGGGAGTTGAGTGATCTGCGAGTTCGTGAACAAGACTCTCCATCTCCGTCTGTGTATGCAGGACGCTGGTCTGACAGTAGTTGATGTAATGGTTCATTAAGAGTAGACGCTCTTTAGGACGCAATAAGTCGAAATATACCATTTTGTAGTGAAAGAACTTTTGATAGTCCCCCAGGTTGGAAGCCATATCCATCATCAACTGATAAAACCGCTTACGACCCTCTTCAGTGATCGTGAAGGTTTTAGAGCGACGGTCTACTTTTGCAGGGACGTGTTCCGGTGGCAAGACGACGATGAGATTGGCTTGCTCCATCTTACTTAGGATGGTTGACAGAGTTCCACTACTGATTTTGGCCCAAGGCCCAATCTGGTCATTGATAATTTTCACAATGAGATAGCCATGTATGGGCCAGCGCATCAATAGAGAAAGAATAATCAGTTCATACATCTTATATCCTTAGCGTGTGATGAAGAAGCCTACTATGTAGGATATCACAGCCAATAGAAAGCATGCAGACATAATCAACGAACTGAAGTCATGTCCATAATTCAGGAAACTCGCTCCATTGAACCCTGCTCCTAAGATTCCCATTAAGCCGAGCAGCGAAGCGATTATCCATATACGTTGTCGAGAGGCAATGGCAAGTCCAAGCAGGATGAATGAGGCGAAGACTAAGAGTAGTCCTACGACAGTGTGTATCCATAATGCCAATGTGCCATGTACCAAAACCCACCCTATTCCTTGTACAACCCCCGTGAAATACTCTGGTGCCTGTGCTCCTGGATGAACCGAGGGAACCTGCACGTAGAGATTAACCACCATTCCAATTAGAAATTGGACAGCCAGAAGGAGGAGTGTAATGACGACTACACCGTGCAACTTAGATGGTGTGACTGGGGTTATACTAATGCGAGACGATGCTTTTTGCATGAGTCACCTTCAAAAAGGATATCTTTTACAATAACTTTATTAAAGTTATTGTAAAAGATAAGAAGGCAACCTGTCAAGCAATTTAAGGATATAATAATAAGAAGAGAAAAAGATGTGAGGATACCTGCTT
>CAXUIS010000317.1:0-5733 GCA_964250915.1 uncultured Ktedonobacteraceae bacterium
CCCCTTGCGGGTGCCCTGGCCTCACCAAAGACCTCTTTTTTGCCCTTAAGTTAACTCCTATGGGGCATCCCCTTGCGGGTGCCTTGGCTTTGATGCTTACGAAATGACTACACAAAATTAGGTTCGCCCATACTGGCTACACATGCACCCGATGGCTGCTGCGTGGGCATATCATCGAATGCTGAGATGATGCTGTTCACGCAGGGTGCGCTGTATTCCGCTCCATGACCGAGGCCAGGGAAAAGAAAGTAGTAGCTATTCTTGAGCGTCTGTGCTGCTAATTTACCATTCGCTGGTGGGGTAATTGGATCGTATTCGTCGGTGAGGACGAGCGTTGGAATAGTGCTTACAACGGGCTGTTTTTGAATAGCGGGTGCCTTTTGGACGTTCCAGACATGACATGCATCATACTCTTGTTGCAAACTATTTTTTAACGCGGGTTGAATTTGTGGGGCAATACCTTGCGTAGCCCTGTTAATGTCATTTTGTGTAAGAAAACTCCAATCTTCATTGCACTCATCCGAGTAAAACATGCCATCACTGAAGGTATCGTCAAACTCAACTGCCCCGTATACTTGGGATAATATCGAGTAGTTGTGATCGCGCACCTGAAAAATCATCTTGGGCAGTGCAGGAATGATTGGTGAGGCATACAGCGCACTGAACAGGACAAAGACAAAATCATCTCCTGCCATTGTTACCGAGTAGGTCTTGCCAGTGACCGCATTCGTTGTTTGAAAATGCACAGGGTTGGCGTTCAGGTCAGTGACAAGCTGATAGAATACACTGTTCAGCTGTGGATATTGCACTGCACACTGTGCGTTGGCTGCACAGCCTTGAAAAAGGACATTGAAGACACGTTGTGCTGTACTGGGCAGATCGGTACGATTCTTCTGTGGTGGATATACGGAGTCCAGAACGACGCTACGAATGACCGATGGATAGAGACGCATCGTCGTAAGGGCTAGTCGCGTACCATAGGAGACGCCGTAGAGATTTACCTGTTTGTATCCCAATGCCTGAATCAAATCGTGCACGTCAGCGGCATTTTCCAATACATTGAATACGTTCAGGTCAACTCCCGACTTTATCAGACGGTCGTGACATGCTTGTAGTGCTTGTAACTCCATATGTTCTGCATCAGTTGCAGCTAGATGAACATTGAGTGTGTCATACTGCAATTTCAAGGTTTCGGGACACTTGAGCGATGGTGTGGAGTAACCAGTGCCGCGCTGGTCAAACATAATCAAGTCATGATGAAACACAAAATCTGAGAAATTTGAACTAGTGATATAACGTGCCCAGTTGTCCAATGATGGGCCACCCGGCCCACCTTCTAAACGCACAATAGGTGACGGATCGTTCTGCACATTTGGCGACTTAAAGATTGCCACTGCGAGTTGTACTTTTGCCCCATCAGGATGTTGACGGTTCTCTGGTACTGTGACATAGCCACACTGAACCTTTTGCCCATTCACTATCCCCGCGCCAAGCTGAAAAGGACAATCAGAGGCATGAAAGTTTGCAGTTGGTGTAACTGGTTGTACCGATGATTGTGTTGGTATCGTTGAAGTTGGTATCTTTGTAGAGGGCGTTGGACGAGCAAGTACCTGTGAAAGAACCACGAGTAAGACAAGGGCAACGACTAAAAATACTCCTATAAGTGACAGGATAAGCGGAAATGCTCTTGAACGCGTCTGCTTTAGGGTTGGTATCGGTTGTGCTTGTATTGGTGGTGTATGAGGTAGTGCTGGAAACGTCGGTTGTGCTGGCTGATTTACTGACGAATATTCATGATAGGGGACATCCGCTTCTACATTATACGGTAGCTGTTCGTTATTATGGTTCGGGTTCTCTTGCAAACGACACCAACTTTTCTTGTTTATATGATACTCTGTACGGGTCTGCTTCAGCACACCCTATTGGTATGCACGAATGTTAGAGGATGTGAAACGTTCGTGTATGTCCTTCAATATCGGAGGGTGCCAACAGGGTGTGCTGAAGCAGACCCGTACAGGACATTGTTTCTTCCAATTTTGTCTATGGATGGGTGATTATACCTTAGGTTGTGGATAACAAGCATGACTCACTTTTTTCGTAGCAAGCGTAAATGATGTATCCTTGCCTAGAACGCTATCGACGTGTAGTCCCTGTGTTTGGAGTGTAGCACAGTTTCCGGGTGTGGGAAGTACGGTCAGGTCCAGTTCAGGAAACGTTCCAGCTTGCCTTTGTACGAGTAGATTATATGCACTATGCCCAATTGGGGGAACATACCAGGAGAGCGTGACGGTCATGGTACAGTTTTTGGGAATGACGACATAGCCGCCGAACATAGCACGTCCCTGCTCATCGCTTGTCATATTGGTTGGTGTTCCAATCGTGTCAAGTGGATGCCATTGTCCAGTATAATTGTCATTGAGCATAGGAGCAGACGCGCCAGCATCGTATTGACCACTCGCACAGACCATCTCATCATGCTGGTAGATGCCGTTTTGTTTGCAGGCATCCAATGGCCCTCCACAGAGCGGAGTGCCAGTATCAAAACCATCGCCCCCCAGGAACTTCGCGGTGGGTGGGACATAGACGCGCACGTAGTCACGATACGTATCTAAGCCATAGACAAAGCCAAGCTGGTTATAGGCAAACTGCATTTGTAATTGGTGTGCTGCACCACCGTTAGTGTCAAGTGTCACAGTGTCGTGCATCGTAGTTTTTACGTACTGCGAAGCCTTGCTTGCGCTTACATTCGCCTGTACAACGTACAAGCCATCATGTGTTGTCGAGCGATCCACCTGTGCCGCGTTCCCATACTGCGACAGCAAGCCTTGCAGTTGTGTATTGGTGAGATAGACCTGTAAGTCCTTTGTCTTCATGTCTTCAAGCATCTGTTTTGCTAATGCCAGCAGCATTGTTGGTGACTCGTGACGCACCGTATCCATCAGAGTATGTGCTACCAACGATGTGAATTGTTTGCGGTCCGAGGTAGAGGTATTGCCTGACGAAATGCGAATTTGTTTGGCGATGCCTGCATTGTCGAGTTGATAATAGTGTAGGCGTGCCTCTAAGTTCTGTGAGGTGATGGTTTCATTATAGGACGGAATACGAATAGGCCCTGTCACCTGTAAGACATGCTCAATCAGGAAGGGTGTAAACAAAATGACTCCATCGACCGAATGATGAACTTCACGGTTATACTCGTTGATCGCAATCTGCGCTGAGGTTGGGAAATCGGCGGAAAGGTTCGAGTCGCGTAACCCCCAGTTGGCGAAAGGCCACCACGAACGATAAGCACTTGGTGCTTGTTGATCTGTTGTCGGACTATTATTGGCATACTCGATAAGTGAAATGTCACGAAGCGAGAAGGGAGCGAGACGGCCACCTGCAATGTGCAGTTCGCCATATTGACCAGTAAAACCGCCGGTTGGACGAAGTTCTGCACGGTCCATCGTCTGCACAAGAAATGTTCGTTGCCCATCGACACCAAGTAACCAACCCATCGCGCCAAGTAGTGAACGTCCCTGTACCAATGCTGTCTTGACCTGTGGCAAAAGCTGAATCAGCTGCTGCACCTGTTCGCGCTGATGTGGACTCACAGGTAGAGCGGCAAGTGACATTCCCTGTGTCTGCTGCTGAATGTCGTTGACATAGGGTAGTACAGCATCAAGCGTAGACCCTACAAGAGAAAGGTCGGCAGAGGTGACAAGCGGAGTCTGTGAAGCATTCAATAATGGTCCCCGAAATTTGGGCGCAAGTACCATTGCTGCCTTGATAACAACCTCTCCAATATTCGTTACGTCCGTTCCAACCTGACTTGCAGCACGCGCTGACGTGATTTCAGGACGGTATTGCGGCAAATATTGCTCAATAACTGGAATGAACGAGGTATGATCAAGCAGGGATTGTACTTGCCCGAAGTCGCTGTGCGCGGCATCTAGTTCTTTTTTTGCTTTTAGCAGAGTTGTTGCATCGAGTAACTTCGATGTGCTTGACGAAGTGCTAGAGGTGCTTGTCTTAGGCGTAATAAATATCGACTTTAGATTGAGAAGGTGTTGCACTCCATTAGAGGCATGACTACGCAGTGCTGCATACGTTGAATATGCCTTTATGCCATATAGCACACCCTCAACTGTGGGAGCGGTAATACCTGCAAGCAAGAGCACGAGCAAGAGAAATGAGGCGACCTTGTGACGTGCCATCCTTTGACGCAAGGTTGTATGTGAGCGGACGGGCGATGCGGTTACGGCTGAAATGGAATCAGTTGTTGGTTCAAATCGTTGCTTCTTTTGTGACACATCTATAGATAGGATAGGAAGGTCCGTAGGTGTTGTAGAACCTTGATGCTCGGTTAAAGCTATTACTTCTGTGGCAGTCGTGACATGCTCGACAAGAGGTCGTGTTATCTTTGATGTGCGTCGCCCATTTGTTGACTCAGCAAGGGGTTGAGTTATCTTTGACGTGCGTTGCCCGTTTGTTGACTCGGCAAGGGGTTGAGTTATTCGTGATGTATGTTGTCCGCTTGGCGTATGAATGAGAGAATCAGCAATAGGAGGAAGTGTTCCACCTTCGGATAATGTATTGGACATATGCGACCCCTAGAAGATACAAGCAGAGCAATACATCCCCCATGAAGTATTGTGCTTCTTATTTTTGTATTGTGTTTGTCATTGTGTATAAAAGTATATCATTAGTATAACGAATGAGCATAGTTACAGGTTTCATATGGTTGCGGTGCTTCAAAAATTGATGTCTGTATGAAGCTATCTATCGCACATATCTCGTATAGTAGGTGTATGTGAATTGTCTATAATGAAAGGTTAAGGCATTATGGCACTGGCATGGAAAATCGATGAGGGCACAACGGTCAAACTGAAGGACTATGACCCAGGACATACAGACAAGCATGTGGATCATGATTCAGCTCAGGGAACATCGGCGCATTTAAACGACGAGTTGAGCAAGATGCAAGAACTCCTCGCGGCGGCTCAACATCATAGTATGTTGATTGTGCTGCAAGGCATGGACACGAGTGGGAAAGATGGGACAATTCGGCATGTCTTTTCGTCCGTTAACCCACAGGGATGTGAAGTTCATTCGTTCAAGGGACCAACTCCAGAAGAATTGCTCCACGATTTTCTCTGGCGCATTCATCGTGTCGCACCCGCACGTGGCATGATTGGTGTCTTCAACCGTTCACATTATGAAGACGTGCTGGTGGTGCGTGTCCATAACCTTGTGCCAGAGGATGTGTGGAGCAAACGTTACAAAGAGATCAATCATTTCGAGAAACTACTGACCGAGAGCGGAACGATTGTGCTCAAATTCTTCTTGCATATCAGCAACGAGGAGCAGAAGCAACGTTTATTAGCACGCGAACAAGACCGCGATAAGGCATGGAAATTGTCTGCAAGCGATTGGGCCGAGCGCAAATACTGGGACGATTATCAAACTGCTTATGAAGATGTGCTCAGTAAATGTAGCACAGAAGAGGCACCGTGGTATATTGTGCCCGCGAACCATAAATGGTATCGTAACCTTGCGATAGCGCAAGTGGTAGCCGACACGATGCATAAATACAAAGACGAGTGGCAGACGGATTTAGAGGCTCGTGGTCAGAAAGAACTGGCTGCCCTGAAACAAATGAGAGAAGGATAATACAATGCGAACGAGGCCAATACATCGGCCTCGTTCGCATTGTATTATCCTTCTAGCTTCCTAGCTTACGTGTGGCTTTGC
>CAXUIS010000318.1:0-5705 GCA_964250915.1 uncultured Ktedonobacteraceae bacterium
CTACCTCCACCACCAAAGCTGCCGCCACCGCCGCTTCCAAAGTCATTCCCCCCACCGCCATTGCCGAAGTCAGCACCAGCACCAGCACCAAAGTTGTTCCCATCGTTGTTGAAGCCATTATTGTTATTGTAACCGTCCTCGCGCCGTTCCTCGTTCTCACCTTGTTGCCTGCCTAGTTCATAACCAAGCAGACCACCTCCAACCGCACCTATGCCACCAGGGATTAATGGATTTATGCCCTGATTATAGCCTTGTCCATAACCTGGACCGTAGTTAGGTGGATAGCCCTGATTGGGGTAGTTAGGTGGATACATCGGACCTTGGGGTTGTATAGGATTGACCGGGCCACGTGCCCCGAAGCCACTTCTGCGACGACGAGCGAAGACAAATGCTGCAATACCCGCGACCACAAGCAAACCGATACAGCATAATGCTGTAGAGCCAAAACCTCCAAGTGCTCCACTACTGCCAACTGGATTTGGGCTAGTAGAACCACTACCTGAACTCGATGAACTACCACTTGATGCAAGTGAGTTTTGAAGTGATTGTAACGCAGCTATTGTTGCCCCTGTATAGTTGCCATTGCTAAAGTTTTGTTTGAATGCGTTGGCTGCACTTTGATTTTGACTGGTTCCTAGCGGAACACTATTTCCACTATCAATCTGTATGTAACGATTTTTTGTGTCAATCGCAATCACGATCAGATTGGAGTTAGTTATTTTGCTTGCAGTCTGCGTTACAAACTGTGACTGTGTACCAGTAAATGTGTTTACCGTATAAATGCTGACTGGATAACTCAAGCTTGCAGCCTGACTTTGCACCTGCGATCTATTAAGTACATTGGCAGCATCAGAGATAGTTACGTTGCTCGCAAACACGCTTAGCGTGGCAAAGAATAATAGACAGCAGGCTATAACTGTTGCTAGAATACTTTTGTTACGCCAACCTATGCTGGCATGAACAGGTGTATTGTGCATAAAAAATCCTTTTCTCATATATGCGCGCTTACTAACATGATAGACGTAGATACTATCCTTATATCAAATACTCATCTATATTGTTGTGTTATGTACCCCCGATTGTATCACACGCTCTCGTGAAGTACATCGCTAAAAGGTGTGATGCAATCAGACCGTGTATATTTATGTGCGTGAGTTCCGATTTGTGTCTTGCTTCTCAGAGACGGTACGGCTAAAGTTGCCCGTAGTGTCTTCAACATCATCCGCACGTTTATTCACAGTTGGGTCGCGCGGAATATTGCTTTTTCCAGTAACGTCGTCAGTCTGACGACGCTGATTTGTGCGGCGCGTAAGTCCTACAATAAAGAAACCTACAGCGATGACGGCAGCTATAATTAAGACCACTCCAAAGACCAGTATTCCCGATGATTGAGATACCACAGTACACCTCTTGTTGATACATCTACGTTTCACGTTGAATAGAGTTACAATGTTACACTCTGGAACACGCTATAGGATGCATGATGGATACAATCCTTAACCTGCTCTTTATTTACTTTTTTGCGTTGACTATTACCCGCTTAAAGAGTAAACTTACTGTATCGTTCAGCATGCACGATAACGTATTGTTTCAAGGAGGGTTGAGTGGCAGAAAGAAAGTATCAGGACTCAACGTATACAGAAATACTAAGAGAATTCAACGTAAGAGAAAAGAGAGCAGAGATTCTCAACTTTCTTGAGATGTATCCATTTCTCATTCCTCTTCTTTTGGAAACCTATAGCAACATCCAAAGGAACTTCCCATCCTCCAATGTTCTCCTGCGAGTAGATACTGAGCCAGAAGAGCTTGACACAAAGCAACTCGTAGCTTCTATTATCACAGACATGGAACCTGATGTTGCAGTTGATGCTCTTACACATTTCGACAAAAGCTGGTGGTTGCAGGCAATGAAGCAGTCGCACGGAAAACTATGTGTAACACTGGAGTTTCAATGAGCTTTGATTGGTCAGAGTATTTGAATGTCGCACAAGAACTTATTGAACAGGCTAAGAAGTCTTCTTATGAAGAAGCGAAGGTACGAGCAGCAATCAGTCGTGCATATTATGCAGCATTTGGAGTAGCGCGCAATCATTTACGGTATAAAGACAAGATACGAGAGCCTCGACCTCTTGTAAACACAAATGGTGAACGTGTGAATATTCATGAGTACGTGAGAGAGAAGTTCAAGGAAAGTGATGACGAGGTACGTGCAGAAATAGGTCTGACATTGGAACGAATGTGTAAAAATCGTAATATTGCAGACTATGATTTGTATGACTCTTTATTTGACAAGCCGAATTTTCTCTGTCAAATAACATTAAGATGGGCTAAGTACGTACTCTCAAACTTAAAACTTCTTCGGTAGTGAGGACGACAACGAACATGAGTACACTTTCTGGGCGACCTCGCCCATTTGTCTTGATTATCATGGACGGTTGGGGCATCAATCCTCGTAAGGATGGCAATGCGATTGCCCTTGCCCACACGCCAAACATCGACGCATTAGCGCAAAAATGGCCTCATACTGCCGTGCGTACCTCTGGTGCTGCCGTTGGCTTGCCCGCTGGTCAGATGGGTAACTCGGAGGTTGGACATCAGAACATAGGCGCGGGCAAACGCGTTCTACAAGACTATACCCGCGTCAACGAGTCTATTCAGGATGGTTCCTTCTTTCAAAATCCCGCGCTACTCAAGGCAATAGCTCATGTTAAGCAACATTCATCACAACTCCATATTTGCGGTTTGCTTGGCAATGGTGGTGTTCATGCTCATGAGCTACACCTTGAGGCATTGTTGCGTCTAGCGAAGACACATGATATCGAGCATGTGTATATTCACGCCTTTACTGATGGTCGTGATAGCTCGCCAACTGGTGGTCTCGAATTTATGCGCCACTTAGAGGCACGCACACAAGAAATCGGAGGTGAGTTTGCCGCGAAAGTTGCGACTGTGAGTGGACGTTATTATGCGATGGACCGCGATAATCGCTGGGACCGTACAGGTGCAACCTATAACGCTATGACTCGTGCCGAGGGACAATATGCTACCTCCGCACTGGTCGCTATTCAGCAAGCCTACGATAAAAAAGTCACCGACGAATTTATTTTGCCAACAGTTGTTATGGAGAACGATCAGCCTGTCGCTGTAGTCAAAGCAGGCGATGCCTTGATACACTATAACTTCCGTCCTGATCGTGCGCGACAACTGACCAAAGCGTTTGTCCTACCAGAGTTGCCACTCCAGGCCGAGGGCAAGTTCAACCGAGGGCCACGTCTCGCGGACCTACGGTATGTGATGATGACCGAGTATGAGGAGGGGCTTAATGCGGAAACTGCATACCGTGCTGATGAGGTAGAGTTGCCCCTTGCACGCGTCATTGCGGATGCGGGTATGCGACAGTTTCATACTGCCGAGACCGAGAAATACGCACATGTTACGTATTTCATCAATGGACGACGTGAAACACCTTTCTCTGGTGAAGACCGTTTTCTCGTGCCCTCACCAAAGGTTCCTACCTATGATTTACAACCAGAGATGAGCGCGGCGGGTATCACTGATACTGCCGTTGAGCATATCCGCAGCCGTGACTACGATCTCGTTATCATGAACTATGCTAATGCCGATATGGTAGGGCATACAGGCGTGATGGAGGCAACTATCAAGGGTGTTGAGGCTGTAGATACGGGAGTGGGACGCGTTGTCGAAGCTACACTTGCAGTTGGTGGTGGTCTACTGATTACGGCGGATCACGGAAACGCGGAACAGTTGGTTGAATACGATACAGGCAAACCATTTACCGCGCACACTACTAACCCAGTTCCACTCTATCTCGTGGTCCCACAACTCGCACAGGCGAAACTTCGTACCGACGGTATCCTTGCCGATGTTGCTCCTACCATTCTGCAAATACTAGGTATTCCGCAACCAAAGGATATGACAGGGCATTCGCTGTTGAACTCATGAATAAAACATGCATTGATGTAGGGCGCAATTGATTGCGCCCTACATCAATGCATGTTTGTTCTAATCTGTTACACACTCTAATATCTGTGATATTATGGCATCATGAAACAAACACTTTTAGACGTAGCACGATGGAGTGTGTATATATGACAACACACGAGCAAGGTATCATCAAGCTAAAACGCACACCGCTTTATGAGCAGCACCGTGCTCTAGGAGCACGATTGGTCGAGTTTGGCGGTTGGGAGATGCCTGTACAGTATAGTAGTATTCTGGTGGAACACGAGGCCGTACGTACACACGCGGGTCTCTTTGATGTAAGTCACATGGGCGAGTTTAAGGTAGAGGGAGCAGGCGCGTTGGCGTTCCTGCAATCGCTTGTGCCAAATGATGTCGCACGTCTCGCTCTGCAGCAAGCTCTCTATACACAATTTTGTAAAGATGATGGCAATGTCATTGACGACCTGCTGATCTATCGTCTCGCGGAAGAACAGTATATGCTGGTCGTTAACGCGAGCAATATTGAGAAAGACCTGGCATGGGTCAAAGAGCATGGGCAGCATCTGCAAGATGTAACCATCACCGATCAATCAGATTTTACCGCACTTCTCGCATTGCAGGGTCCAGAGACACAAGCCATTCTGCAACCTCTCACGAAGGTGAATCTTGCAAGCATTCGCTATTATCATTGCGAGGCAGGTATGGTAGATGGTATTCATTGCCTTATTTCACGTACAGGCTATACGGGTGAGGATGGCTTTGAACTCTATTGCGCACCCGTGGATGTCGGTGAACTCTGGCAAAAACTGCTCACACGTGGTAAGCCACATGGTCTCCTACCCGCAGGTTTGGGTGCACGTGATACTCTCCGTTTAGAAGCTGCTTTATGTCTGTATGGACATGAACTCGACGAGCAAACGAACCCGTTAGAGGCAAGTCTTGGCTGGACGGTCAAACTCAAAAAGGCTGACACGTTCATTGGACGCGATGTACTGCAACAGGTCAAAGAGCATGGTCCCCAGAAACAGCTTGTCGGCATCGAGATGGTAGACCGTGGCATTGCACGGGGAAGTTATGCACTGTATGATAACGAACAACATATCGGTGTTGTTACCAGTGGTGCTCCTGGTCCAACGGTCGGTAAAAATATCGCATTAGGCTATGTCGATGTGGCACATGCTGTTGTTGGAAGTACAATTCAGGTTGATATCCGTGGTAAACATCTTGCAGCGCGCATCGTGCCGCTACCGTTTTACAAACGTCAAAAATAAGTAAAGGGAGAAATTTCCACATGGCGAAGTTGAATCATCCAGAGGACTTGAAATACAGCAAAACCGATGAGTGGGTGCGTATCGAGGGTAATCTAGCAACTATTGGCATCAGCGATTATGCACAGGACCAGCTTGGTGATATTGTGTATATCGAATTGCCCTGGCACGCTGACGAGAGTGTGGGAGACGAGGCCAAGTTTGGCGATATCGAGTCAGTCAAGGCTACATCGGAACTTATTTCACCTCTAAGCGGAAAAATCGTCAAGGTCAATACGAACCTCAAAGATACACCCGAACTGATCAACGATCATCCCTATGAAGCTGGCTGGATGCTCGTCATCGAAATGAGCAATTCAGCTGAACTCGCTAATCTCATGAGCGTTGATGAGTATCTGCAATACATCCAGGGACGATAACAATATACAGAATGGGAGTCTCCGTGCTCTTGTGAGAAACAGGTGTATGTAGGGG
>CAXUIS010000319.1:0-1927 GCA_964250915.1 uncultured Ktedonobacteraceae bacterium
TTTTGGGTGCGCGCTGTTTTTTTTTTTTTTTTTTTCGCCCCTTGTGGGCGTCCGTTGGTTTTATTGCCACGTTATTTCGTTCATGTGCATAATCGGTCCCTACACATATTCTATTTGGTCTGCAAAAGAACGCATGATGTGACGTGTAGACTATTATTAGAGATACATCGTCGAAGGGAATATATCCATTATGCGCGAAATTGATTCATCGGCTGCACAGGTGAGAGATGTGCCGCTGCCCGTTCCATTCTATTCAAAAGTGCGTACCCGTGTTCTTTCAAGTGTGTTCGTGTTAGGTGCTGGTCTGGTCGCGAGTCTCGTGACGGTGTGTGTCATGAGTGTTCTACGCGTGGCGGTTGGTATTCCAACGCCAGTTGAGTTGTTCAGCTATTATGTGCTGAAACACCTAACCGCCCCTAAGTTCGTAGACCTACAAATTGCCTTCTCGCCAAACTCGAAAACAGCTCCGCTTGGACTTGCCGTGCTTGGCATGATCGCAGCTGGCACCGTCATAAGCTTACTGTATGCCCCACTTGTACGCCTGCGTTTGCCTGTAGACAACTATCGTCCGCGACGACGCGAATGGCTTGTTGCGCTTATTATCGGACTCGTATTGGCTGCGATTGCCGCAGTTCTGTTTCAAGATGAGCTACGTCAGAATCAATTTGGGTTTCCTATACTGACAGCAACGCTGCTCTCAATTCTTGGTCTCTTGCTTGATTTTGGAGCATATGCCGTTGTGCTTCCCCTTGCCTACCGTGCGATTTTGCCAAAGCAAGCTGTTGCTGACAATCCTGTTGCTGGACGTAGATTGCTCTTGTCGCGGGTTGGTGTAACCGCGTTAGGAGTGGGTGCTACGGCAGGAACGGCAGGAGCAATAAGTCAGTTCCTTAAAGGCTATACAAGCTATGATGGCACACGTACACCTTCGCCACAACATGTAACACCACCAATTACGCCTAATGACCAGCATTATGTGGTGACGCAAAATACGGTTGATCCAACCGTCAACTCCGCTGTATGGCAACTGGAAGTGACAGGTTTGGTGAACAAACCAGGCGCATATAGTTATGACACACTGCAAAAGCTGCCTTCGACCTCACGCGCCATTACGCTTGAATGCATCGCTAATGAAGTTGGAGCACACCTTATGAGTACCGCCATCTGGCAAGGCGTGACGCTGAGTGCGTTGTTAGAGCAACATGGAGGTCCGACGAGTGCCGCCAAGTACGTCGCGTTCTATAGTGTCGATGGCTATACCGTGAGCTTGCCTCTCGCCGAAGTCCTTGAGGCCGACGCGCTTCTAGCATGGCGTATGAATGGTGAAGTCTTGCCGCAACGTCACGGTTTTCCGTTGCGTGTGCTCGTTCCGGGTCGTTATGGTGAAGAGAATCCAAAGTGGCTGACAAAAGTTGAGTTGACCGATTCCTTTGTCGGTGGCCTCTATTCCGACCAAAAGTGGTACAACGGCCCTCTGCATCTCACCAGTCGTATAGATCGTCCAATGGGAAGAGTCGTCGCGGGACATCCTGCCGAGGTGGGTGGTATCGCCTTTGGTGGAAGTCTGGGTATTCAAAAAGTGGAGGTCAGTACGGATACAGGATCAACATGGAATGTAGTAAAGCTACAACCAGCCTTGTCGAAAGATGCATGGGTATTATGGACGTGGCAATGGACGCCTCCTACCGCTGGCAAATACACGCTCGTAGTTCGCGCTACCAATGGCAAGGGGGAACTCCAGGAAGAAAAGAAGCAAGGAACGGTCCCCAGTGGTTCAAAAGGCTACGACATGGTACCAGTGCAAGCGATATAGTGGTACACTAGGGTTATGGCTGTTAAAACTAGGGTGATGTGAGGAACCAGGGCACCCGCAAGGGGATGCCCCTCCCATACACGAAGACGTATGTGGTACGCCATTATATGGGAG
>CAXUIS010000319.1:1937-5679 GCA_964250915.1 uncultured Ktedonobacteraceae bacterium
AAATAATATTTTTTTTTTTCTCCCTATTTTTTGGGGGGGGTCCCCCGGGTGGGGGGTGCCCTGGTTCCACTCGTTGGGTTCATTAAACTCTAAGGGGTACACACTATGACCGCAGTGACGCAGAATAGTATACGCTTATATGGGGCTGATTGGTGTAGCGATTGCAAACGTAGCAAGAAATTTCTGGGCGAGCAACGTATCCAATATGAATATATCAATATTGAGAATGATCAGGATGGGCAGGCATTTGTACAGCGTGTGCAAAATGGTGGTATGAGTATTCCTACGATTGTGTTTGACGATGAGTCCGTGCTGATTGAGCCATCGAACTCGCAACTTGCGGCGAAGCTCGGTCTGGATATCAAGGCCAAATGTGATTTTTATGATCTCATTGTCGTTGGTGGTGGTCCAACGGCACTCACAACAGCAATCTATGCTGCTCGTGATGGCTATGATGTGCTGGTCATTGAGCGTAGTGGTCTTGGTGGGCAAGCAGGTATCACCGAGAGGCTTGACAACTACCCAGGTTTTCCAGAAGGTGTCACGGGTGCTGAGTTCGCGGAACGGGTGATTGAGCAAGCGAAACGCTTTGGCGTCGAACTACTTTCAGCACAAAATGTTGTCCATATCGGAAACGATATGAACAAACACTATGTCGAAATCGACACCGGTACCAAATATCGCTGCAACGCCATTTTGCTCGCCACTGGCTCAGTGTACAAGCGGTTGAGTGTACCAGGGGAAGAAGATTTTATCGGCGCAGGTGTTCATTTCTGTGCTACCTGCGATGGTCCTTTTTACAAGGGACGCGAGGTAATGGTTATTGGCAGTGGCAATAGTGCGGTGGAAGAGGCCGCATTCTTGACGCGTTTCAGTCCAAAGGTAACGATCCTGGCGCGTGGCGAGAAGCTGTCAGCGAGCAAAATAGCGTCGGAAAAAGCCTTGCACTCATCAAATATGGAGGTCCGTTTCAATACAGAGGTTGTCGAGTTCAAGGGCGAACATAACCACCTGGATACCGTTATAGTCCGAGACAGTAAAACGGACAAGACGGAAGAACTCCATCCAGCAGGCGTATTCGTTTTCATCGGCCTATCTCCCAATAGCGCATCATTTAAAGACGTGGTAGCACTTGATGAACTCGGCTTCGTGCTCACAGGGCTAGACCTGCAAACAAAAACGCCTGGCATCTTTGCCGCAGGCGATGTACGTGCGGGCAGCACAAAGCAACTCGTTAGCGCAGCAGGTGAAGGCGCTACTGTGTGGCACGGTATTCGTGAACATCTGGTTAGTCACGCTGAGATGTAATAACTAGATTGCTAATTGAAGACACAAACGTCTCGTAGGGGTCTAATTCTATTACACCCTTGTCGGCAACCAACAATGTTAACCGGATTGATGAAACGTTCCAACATTCCTCTAACATGGTCAATCGCCACGAGGGTGTAATAGAATTAGACCCCTACGAGACGTTTCGTATCCAAATTCATTTGTCAAACTGCATCATGACACCCACGCACCATGCGCTAAACGAGGGCGTAATGAATTAAAGCTCCTACTTTGGGGTTGCTTGGTTGTTAATATATCGCTCGACGAAATCGCCGACGAAGGGCATTTTGTAGTAGCGGCCACGGAACGCATTTATTATGCCCATAAACCAACCCGCGATAGCCATAAGCATAAGCAATATAAAGGCAATCACCGCGACGATAAGAGGAACGAACAAGACAGAGCCGAATGAACTATTATAGGACATGCCAAAGTTGATAATGATACCAGCCACAGTGCCAAGTACACTTATCCCTCCAAAGAAGAGGAATGATTGCAGGGCGTGAAAGCGCACAAAACGGTTACGCTTCTCCGCGAAGATAAAAAAGATGAATCCGGTAGCCCATGCAAAGCTATAGCTTATCGCGGCTGCAAACCGTTGTCCAATGGGAATAGTAGGAACGTAGGGCATGCCGAAACCATTGTTGGAAAGGTGGCTATACTGCTGTTGTGCTTGTGATTGTTGTGCGGAATAGCCATATTCATGATCGTACGGTTGCTGTTGTTGAGCGCGTCCGATCTGTATATGTTGTAGCTCCTGCTCGAAGCTTGGATTCCAGTCCATGAGCATTCTCCTTACTCGATATCATTCTGTATGTGTTCTTAGTGTATGTTAGAATGCTCAGAAATACAAGTAGCATATAGAGATGTCTGTACGCAAAGAAGTGTAGGCACCATGACAGAGTATGCTTTATCATGGTGCCCACACTTCTCTGCGTACAGATATCTCTAACTATAATAGTTTCTTACTTTGCAAGTACGCTTGTGCGACCTCTTTGACCGCTTCTGTAGCAGACATACCGCCTTTTTGCTTGTCAGAGACCTGCGCACGCCACTGAATACTGTCTTGTGTGGTTAAGTAAGGCGCGAGCGGGTTAAGTGCGTTCGCAATACTAGGATACTTCGCTAAGACTGAATCCCGGACGATAGGTGCTGGATTAAAGGCAGGGAAGCCGTTCTTGTCGTCCTTAAGAAAAATGAAGCCTTGTTGCTCTACACTACCGTCAGTTGTATAACAGACATTGACCTGAGCCTGATCATTTTTCACGGCTGGAAATCCAAGTGAATAATCAACCTTTGTGACGCTCTTGAAATTACTACTACTGAAGCCATAGACCGATTGCAAATCATCTATGTAGGGAATGCCGTCACTCGTTGCTGCAAGTTTTAGCTCAGACGCCTTTTTGGTCAGGTCGGCGAGTGACGTAATACCGTACTTCTGTGAAGATGCCTTCGAGGTACAAAGGGCATAGGTATCGTTCAATGGTGAGGGGTTCAGCCATGTAATCTTGAATTGCTTCTCAAAACCAGCTTTTACTGTTTGATAATCCTTCTGCGGATCATGTGATGATTTGAGATGAAGCACGTTAAGTCCTGTAACAGTAAATTCTGGATAGAGATCAATAGCATTGCTTTTAATCGCATTAAAAACAACTGGACTATCACCGAAGGCAAGCTTCTCAGTGACTGTAAAGCCTGCTTTTGTAAGTAGCAAGGAATCCATCTTGCTCAAGACTTGTGCTTCGACATCTTGTTTGCCACTTACGATGATGGGGCCTTTAGATGCTGAACCGGAACTAGAACTTCCACCCCCAGTACTAGCAACACCTGTACATGCTGATAAAACGGCGAGTGGAATAAATGCAAAAAGTACGAGCATTTTAAGAGAAACTGAATGATGAAAGGAATGCATTTTCTCTCCTTCTGAATATATAGATGTGTTACAAAAGTGTAACAGCCTAATACAATACGCAGTTTGTTTGCAAATATTCACAAGCAAGCTTTATAGAGCTTTTGTCTACACAGTGCTGTTTCTTGTCACGTTTTGCAGTTAGCGACGATACAAAGGGTGAGACTACAAAGAGGGAGCGTATGTAACAACAGCAAGACACAATCTATGAACCTTCTGATGATGCCACGCTTTTTGATCGTTATGGTCAAATAATTTTTGCATGCGTGCGGCTACATATAGCCTTGCGTGAAGATGCTGAGGACGTTACGTTGGAGGTCTTTACAGCAGCTCTGGAAAACGACAATTTAGCGGCTCTGGCTGAGGGCGAGCAATTAGCGTGGTTAAGACGTGTCGCGCACAATAATATTCAAACGCGCAGCAGGGAGACCGCAAGGGTCTCCCCTACACGTAGTAGTCTGTCAATCTTGATGTGGCTGGGGCAAGGGCGCCCGCAAGGGGACG
>CAXUIS010000320.1:0-4876 GCA_964250915.1 uncultured Ktedonobacteraceae bacterium
CCACCCCAACTACACGCTGTGTAGTTGGGGTGGACTCTTGTAATCGTCTCCTTCTCATTGTTCTATTGACACAAGCCTCTCTGACAAGTAATATAAGAACACGCCGTGGACGAGAATGCTAGAAGGTTGTGTGCTTTTCAAGATGGACGGCTAGGAGCAATGCTTTGTTTACATTTGAGGACATGACCGCCTCGTTTCTTCAGGCGGCAAAGACAAATGGGCTGTCGGCACATCCCGAATATTGGAGCAATACGCGTACGCTCGAACGCGAATTCGCCTGCACTTGCCATATGGGAAGTTGTGAAGGTATGCAAGATCGTAGTTCTTGTGTCCTCTCCTATACATGGGGTGCACTTGATACCGTAATCTCCCTGGAGGGTCCAGTAGGTATTTGTAGTTTCTTCCACGAGGCACCACGTGACGATTGCCCGCATCTGCACCTTGCCGAGATTCCACCATTGGTACTCGACCTCTCGTACTCGCTCGCGCTGAACGGCGTTTTGCCGAATGAGGAAAAATTGCTCTCGCTTATGCAGATACTTAAACTGCGTGCAGGGGAAAACAGTCAACGTACTCTTGAGGCGCGTCCATCTGTAAGCATGGTGCTGCTTGAGAACCGCTTACAACCCGATACACTGAGTTTGCAGCAGCATGTCGAACTTCCTATTTGGCATCCGCTCGGTATGGAAGGTCTCATCAAGGAAGAATCATATCCCTTTGGCATGCACCCTTCGGACCTACGCATTGACGGCTTTGATCCCGTAACAGGTGAACTCCACGAACCCGATATGCCGCGCCCCGAAGACTGGGCACCACAGGTACTCGTCGAAGTCTGCGAAGACATCGTGCATGTGCTACAAGCACTCGATGCCAGCATCGCTTACAAACTTTCGTGATGAACATATCCTTGATAGGAGTCTAATGAATGGGGACATATTGATTGTAGGGGCGCAAGCAATTGCTTGCGCCCCTACAATCAATATGTCCCCATTCATTAGACTCCTACAGATGTTCCTTCACTTGTTTTCTTTTGCTGCTGTACCAGCTGAATACTCGCACCAACAAAGTCGCGGAACAGTGGATGTGGATGTGTTGGACGGCTCTTAAACTCTGGATGGAACTGTGAAGCCACAAACCACGGATGATTGGCTAGCTCGATAACCTCGACAAGGCTGTTATCGGCAGAACGTCCACTCACAATGAGGCCCTGACTCTCCATGCGTTTACGGTACTCATTATTAAACTCATAACGGTGGCGGTGACGCTCAAACACGATTGGCTCACCATATGCTTGATACGCTTTTGTGCCAGCCGTCAGACAACAAACCCAGTTGCCGAGACGCATCGTGCCGCCCTTATCGGCGACCTGCCGTTGTGTAAGCATAAGGTCGATAACAGGGTTGGTCGTCTGCTGGTCAAACTCTGTGCTATTCGCGTTGGTAAGCCCAAGCACATTACGTGCAAACTCGATTACGGCAACCTGCATGCCCAGACACAAACCGAGATAGGGGATATTCTTGCGACGTGCAAAGTTTGCTGCCTTGATTTTGCCTTCAATGCCACGATGCCCGAAACCACCTGGCACGACAATGCCTGCCACATCCTCAAGGACCTCAGTGTAGCCCTCACCCATCTGCTCAAGAGCCTCGGAATTGATCCACTTAATACGTACATCGACATCGTGAAACCAGCCTGCGTGATTCAAGGATTCCGCAACCGACATGTAGGCGTCGTGCAATTCAACGTACTTGCCGACCAAGCCAATCGTGATCTCTGGACGTGGACTCTTGATCTTCTCGACCAGAGCGTTCCACTCCTGCATCTGGGCTTCCTGGCGTTTCAAACGTAGTTCGTTGACCAGAAATTCACCAAGACCAGCCTCTTCTAAGATAAGTGGCACTTCATAAATTGTGTCGGCGGTCAGCATTGGAATAACGGCGGCCGTCTCGATATTGCAGAACAAAGCGATTTTATCGCGCAAATCGTCCGTCATAGGATAATCCGAGCGACACATGATTACATCAGGCTGGATACCGACGCGCAGCAGTTCCTTCACGCTATGCTGTGTCGGCTTTGTCTTGAGTTCCTTTGTAGAACCAAGATAGGGAAGCAGTGTGACATGCAAATAGAGTACATCGCGTCGTCCGACATCTTTACGCATCTGACGGATCGCCTCTAAGAATGGCTCACCCTCGATGTCGCCCACCGTGCCACCAACCTCGACGATCACCACATCTGCATCTGAGCGACGTGCTACCGCGTGAATACGGTCTTTGATCTCGTTCGTGATATGTGGAATAACCTGAATGGTGCCGCCAAGATATTCGCCGCGTCGCTCTTTACCGATGACAGAGGCATACACTTGCCCTGTTGTAACATTGTTGGCCTGATACGCAGGCTCGTCGGTAAAGCGTTCGTAGTGTCCCAAGTCCAAATCCGTCTCTGCTCCATCATCGGTGACGAAGACCTCGCCATGCTGATATGGCGACATGGTACCCGGATCGACATTGATGTAGGGGTCCAATTTCATAAGTGAGACAGAGACTCCACGATTTTTGAGGAGACGACCCAGCGATGCTACACTAATGCCCTTCCCTACAGAAGAGGCCACACCACCAGTAACAAAGATAAATTTTGACATAAAAAATCCTCCTGCACTCGGAGCCTTGCCGTCGTGCCTACATCAGTGCCTAACACACGATGTGTAAGAAAACCCTGTTCTTGCTGAATACGTAAATAATCCTGCTTTCATGACTAACGCTGTGAAAGCAGGATTACTTGGAGTTCAGAAGGTGCGGTTGCTAAGGTGTTACGCGTGATACTAAACTTGAGTTGAACGTTATTTTTATCCACCCCCATTTCGCGGCAGAACTTGTCAAGCGGGTTCGCTTGTTCCTCACCTGTTTCATCTGGTGCGACTGGACGGTAGTGCATTGGAATGACAATACGCGGCTCTACCTGCCCAATAATCTCGACCGCTTGTGAGACATTGATGCCATGTTGCCCACTAATGGGCAATAGAAGAACATCCGCATCTGCAACCTCTTCAAGCTGCTCTTCTTGTAGCGTATGACCCAGATCACCCAGATGACATATCGCAATGTCGTCAATGTGAATGATATAAATTGTATTGCGTCCCCGCTCCTGACCATGCTTATTGTCGTGGTAGGATGCGACCCCTGTGATCAGCACATCGCTGATTTCATACTCACCAGGACTTCGTACAACACGCGGTGCTTTGCCGTTGGCACCTGGAATACCCTCAACATAATTGTGTCCGGGATGATTGTGGCTGATGGTGACGATAGAGGCGTTGGTCTTACTCAGCTGTGCGGTGTCGCCGTACTGAGGAGAAAAGGGGTCTGTGACCAGAGTCACATTTTTGCCACGTACCTGAAAACAAGAGTGGCCTAGCCATGTAATATCCATAATGAAGTTGTTTCCTCACACAAGTTCGGGCGGGGACTCCTGTCCTCGCCCGAACTGTATTATACCATAGGGATAGGTCATGTACAAGAGAATAACACGAATAATTGTAGGGGTCTAATTCATTACACCCTGTTGGCGACGTTCAATGTTACAGGACATAGCCAGCGTTTCAACATTCCTCCAACACGGTCGATTATCAACAGGTGTAATGAATTAGACCCCTACAGTTACCTAAACAAGCGAACAGTATTGACTTTCTCTCTAACCCATGCTACTCTTACCCATGTAATCACTTTTCCTCGATTACATTTCCTCTTTTTTCTTCCTCATGACGAAAGGACATTTCCTCTTATGAATGAAACGTCTCGTTTCCCATCGCTGATGACTGGACGATGGCTGTGGTTTGGTCTACGACAATTTACACGCGAGCAATGGGAGCAAGTTTGTCTCCAGGCTGTTGCGTGGAATGTGCAGGGGCTACACCCAAAGGTTGCCGATGGTACAAACCGTTGGTATGATGATACTGATTTACAGATGCTCAAGCAAGTTGCGGCCTCGCATGGCTTACATGTTGTACCTTATCATTATTGCTACGGACCTACGTTCGGCGCGGCACAGATCACGGCAGAAGCACACCTCTCAGCAGAGATCGGGAACATCTTTGGTGCAGTCATTCCCGATATCGAAGACGAGTATATGGGACAGTATGCCAGTGCTGAAAGCTTTGGGCAACAGGTACGCGCTCTCTTCAAGGGTCTCTGGTTGCCAACGCTCTACGCGAATCCGATGAATCATCCAGTACCATTGCTCTCGCTCAATCCATACATGGATGCATGGCTACCGCAGGTCTACTTCGCGGAATGGAACGGCATTGCGCAGTCGGCTATAGAGTACGTTTATCCGCAATGGCAATACTTCGATGCGCGTGCGCGAGAGCAAGGGCAGAGTGGCTTGAAGCCTATTCTCCCAATTATCTCATTAGAACGAGGAGTGGCGAGCGCACAAATCGCGGACTTCATCGACAAAATGCATGGGTACGGCTACGTCGGATTCTGGTACTACGATACCTATGCACCTTATGCAAGCACCATTATGCACACGCCGCTTCCTTCTATAGGAGGGGAAACTCCTCCAACTCCCGCTCCACCTTCGCCTCCAATTACGCCTCTTCCGTTTAACGAAGATGATCGACAGGTGTGGAATGTATGCAAAGCGATTATTGTCAATGAACATGCTGCCATTGAGCAGAGTTGGCTGCGCGCACGTTATCAGCGTGGCTGGAACTTCGGCCCACCATTGGAGAACGAACATTCCGTGTTACGTGCTGGCAAGCACTATGTCGAACAGCAATTTTCCGCCGCTCGTGCCTCCTACGAAACCGAGACAGGTTTGTTGACGTGGTGGACCGCAAGTGGCCCTGTGCGTGTGTAGGGACCGATGTATAGCG
>CAXUIS010000320.1:4886-5666 GCA_964250915.1 uncultured Ktedonobacteraceae bacterium
GCGGCCCCTTTGTCGGCCGGCGTTGTTCCCCTCACCATGCCGAACACGGACGCGATACATCGGTCCCTACGAAAAACAAAAAACCATAACAACACAACAAAAAGGGATGCTCCTATTTGGGGCCTCCCTTTAAAAAGTTCAGGCTCGTGTTAGACGCGACGTGTACCACGGCTAACCGCACGGAGGATAGCGATCAGGATACAGGCACCGATGAACGCAACGATAATGCTGTAGATGATGTTGCCACCAGTGCTGAAACCAAGTAGGTTCATGATGAACCCGCCAATAAGCGCACCAACGATACCAACGATGATGTCACCAACGACACCGTAGCCGCCACCCTTCATGACAACGCTTGCCAAGAAGCCAGCAACTAGACCAACGATAACCCAGAATAACAAAGCTGTAAGCATTTCAAAATTCTCCTTCTTTACATGAGAGTCAAATTTGTATTTGTGTCTTTACTACGTGAATATATGTGAAAAACTTATGTCGCGTTAGACGCGGCGTGTGCTGCCACTAATGGCGCGAAGAATAGCGATCAGGATACAGGCACCAATAAAGGCAACGATGATGCTATAAATGAGGTGTCCACCAGTACTAAGTCCGAGGAGGTTCATGATGAAGCCACCAATAAGCGCACCAACGATACCGACGATAATATCACCAACAATACCATAACCACCACCACGCATTACAAGACTTGCCAGGAAGCCAGCAACCAAACCAACGATAACCCAGAATAACAAAGCTGTAAGCATTTCAAAAACTCCTTCTCTA
>CAXUIS010000321.1:0-4401 GCA_964250915.1 uncultured Ktedonobacteraceae bacterium
GTAGGAGTCTAATTCTATTACACCTTGTGGGCAGTGGACTATGTTGAAGGAATTGATGTAACGTTGCATACGTCCTTGAACAAGCTCAATTGCTCACAGGATGTAATAGAATTAGATCCTGTGAGCAATTGACGTATCTCGATAGATTTGTTCATTGACGTCATTTAAAAGCGTGGCGTTGTCGCTAGATACTGCGGAACTCTACGTACCTTTGTTGCTTGCTCAAAAGCATAGGCCAGTTTTATCAGTGTCGGCTCACTATAAGCACGGCCTAGGAACGTGATACCAACGGGCAGGTTAAAGGTAAAGCCTGCTGGTACACTGATCAGTGGATAACCAGCGAGGGCCGCAGCCTGCTCACAACCTCCTATTGTATGGTCGCCTGTGATGAGGTCGATACACCAGGAGGGTCCACCACTCGGCATAACCAGCGCATCCAGATTATGCTCGTTCATCACGGCATCAATTCCTTCTTGACGCGCGAGGCGGTGATTATCCGCAAGGGCCGAGAGATATGTTGAGTTCTCAAGCGAAGTTGTCTCTTGCGACCTCAGGAACAACTCTTGCCCAAAATAGGGCATCTCTTCATCAGCGTGCACAGCATTAAAGGTGATGAGGTCGGCGAGTGACTGTATCGGGGTATTGGTCAATGTCGCAAGGTAAGCATTCAAATCTGCCTTGAACTCATGTAGAAGGACTGTCAGTTCTGTATCGGAGGACGCTAATTGTTCTGAGGTGGGAATATTCGCTGGGTCAATAATTTCTGCTCCAAGTGAACGCATAACCTCAATGGCAGCTTCAGCGATGGCGTCGGACTTACTGTTGTAACCAAAGTAGGTCTGACGCGCAACACCGATACGCGCACCTCGTAGTCCCTGAGCATCAAGAAATTGCGTATAGTCGTTGTAGAACTTGCTAGTACTTTCTTGAGTCACAGCATCATGGACATCAACGCCTGTAATCGCACTTAGTAGGATAGCGGCATCGGTAACGGTACGTGCAAAGGGGCCAACCGTGTCCTGACTATGCGAGATAGGAATAACGCCTGCTCTGCTGGTAAGTCCTAGTGTCGGCTTGATGCCCACAAGCCCATTGGAGGTTGCGGGGCAGATGATTGAGCCATCCGTTTCTGTCCCAAGTGACGCTACCGCTAGATTAGCGGCAATGGCAACGGCTGAGCCTGAGCTTGAGCCACATGCTGTACGGTCAAGTACATAGGGATTGCGCGTCTGCCCACCACGTGCACTCCATCCACTTGAAGAGGCTGTTGACCGCCAATTAGCCCATTCACTCAAGTTGGTCTTACCAAGCAGAACTGCTCCCGCCTCGCGTAGTTTTTGTGCAACAAAGGCATCGCGCGGTGGACGTGAACCAACAAGGGCAAGGGAACCAGCCGTCGTCTGCATCTTGTCTAGCGTTGCAATATTGTCTTTCAGCAGAATGGGTATACCGTGTAGAGGACTTCGTATACCCTGTGCTTGACGCTCCTCATCGAGTTGCCTCGCAATATCGAGCACGTCGGGATTGACTTCAATAACTGACTTGAGCATTGGACCGCTCTGATCTAATGCGGCGATACGCGCAATATAGCTCTCAGTCAGTTGCTGAGAAGTGAGTTGACCTGACGCCATTGCCTCTTGTAAATCATGAATCGTCGCCTCTTCCAGATGGCTAAAAGGACCTCGTGCTTCCTCGCTCATAATAACTTCCCTTCAAGTACTGTCGTTTACTACTCTATGCTCTACACGCTGATGCGTTCATAACGAATACATGACATTTAGTAGGAATACGTAAAAGCTACGGATTGTTCTGGTTGACAGAACGTCTCGTTCTCGTAAAGCACGATAGTATACAACCTATAGGTAGTCAAAAGCGAAGGAGAGTTTTCATGCGCGCTGATATTGTTCCAGGTGCTCATTTTCCCGATTATGAGTTGACCGACCATACAAAGACAAGACGCAAATTGAGTGAGTTACAGGGTATCGATCCCATGATTTTGCTCCTATCGCGTGGACATTATTGCCCTAAAGATCATCAGCAACATCTTGAGTTAGCGGCATTCTATCCTAGAATCGCAGTCGCTTACACCAAGATTGTGACTATTTCAACCGACAATATTTTGGAAAGTAACGAGTTCCGCGATGCTGTTGGTGCCCAATGGCCCTTCTTGTCTGACTCTGGGCGCAAGATACAGCAAGACCTCGACATCCAGGAATACACTGACCCCTTTCATAATCCCATGATTCCACATACGATTGTGCTAGAGCCGGGATTACTCATCTACAAAATCTACAACGGCTATTGGTTCTGGGGTCGGCCTTCGCCCGAAGACTTACGTCAAGACCTGCGCGAAGTCACGCGTAAGAATAGACCTGATTGGGACCTCTCCACTCCAGACATTCGCGAAAGCTGGGAGGGCGACAAGAAGTTGCACTATCCATACAAAGAAAAATAACATTTTCGTAGGTCACGATATTAAGAAGGATATATTACTATGTCGAAAAACCAGTCTTCGATTGCTCTTGTCACTGGCACGTCATCCGGTATTGGACTCGAAGCCTCAATCGCACTTGCTAAAGCTGGCTTCACCGTTGTCGCCACAATGAGAAACCTCGAACGGGCTACTGCTTTGCGCGAGAAGGCAAAAGAGGCAGGAGTAGAGGTTGATATCCGCAAATTGGATATCACATCGAATCAAGAAACTGAGCAGTGTATTTCATCTATCTTGAGTGATCACGGCACAATTGATCTCCTGATAAACAATGCCGGATCAGGTTTCGTGGGAACATTGGAACAACTTTCGCTTGATGATATCAGAGAGGTGCTTGAGGTCGATTTTATGGGGACTGCACGCATCACAAAACTGGTCTTACCACACATGCGCGAACGTCATGCTGGTCGCATTCTCACTATAACAAGTGTCGGTGGTGTAGTTGGTCAACCATTCAACGATGCCTATTGCGCGGCCAAGTTTGCCGTAGAAGGACTGATGGAAAGTCTCGCGCCGGTCGCCAAAACGTTTGGCGTGCATATCGCAGTTATCGAACCAGGAGCGGTCGCCAGTGCTTTTATTGCGAATGCCACACCATCTATACAGTCGCTCTCGAATAGTACCGATGATCCATATCAAGAGCTATGGCAAAAATATCTCAAGCGAACTCAAAGTGCTTTTGATCCCTCTGCCGTTCAATCGCCAGCAGATGTTGCCAAGGTTGTCGTACAAGTCGCTAGCGAAGAAAACCCCCATTTTCGCTATCAAACCTCATCCGGTTCTCATGCATTTGTTGGGCAGAAACTGAGCGATATGGATGGTAGCAAAGTAGTTAACATGACTTCCACCTGGATTGTATAAGAAGGAGGAGTATACACATGACAAAGTACATGGTCAGTATCAAGTTCGTTCCAGATCATCAAGCAGAGATCGCCGCACTCACTCCGCAAGAACGTGCTCACATCGGGGAATTGAGGACGAAAGGTACTGTTGAAACACTCTATCTCAGCTACGAAAATGGTGGTCTCGTGTGGATCGTGATGAATGGTGGGTCTAAAGACGAGGTGCAAAAAGAGTTAGAGACATTCCCGCTTTACCCATATATGGTGCCAGAAATCGTAGCACTTACGTAAAAGCTAAGAAGATAAGAATGTGTACGCTTAAACAGCTTTGATTTGCGTCAGGGCTGTTTAAAATTTGTCATCATAAGGTTCACGTTGACGTGAACGATATAGTGTGGTATTACAAAAGGGAAGAGAGTTTCTTGGGAAGAGACGTTATAGTTCAAACACACAGTGCTTCTTTACGGAAGGTGAAGCAGTGAAAACGGCGACAGCGCATGATGACATGCAAGCAAATCAGCATATCTCAAGGGCAAACAGACCTATTGGACCACGCTATAAATGGATTGCCTTGACGAATACGACGTTAGGTGTTCTTATGGCAAGTATCGACACTAGCATCGTACTGATTTCTTTACCTGCTATCTTCAACGGTATTCATATCAACCCATTGGCTCCAGGGGAAACAAACTATTTCCTCTGGATGCTGCTCGGCTATATGGTGGTAACGGCAACGCTACTTGTGACATTTGGACGTATCTCAGATATGTTTGGGCGCGTCAGACTTTATAATCTTGGTTTCGCGATTTTTACTTTTGGCAGTATTCTCCTGTGGCTGACCCCTGGAACAGGGAACACAGGAGCATTAGAGCTTATTCTGTTTCGCTTAGTACAGGGCGTAGGAGCAGGTTTCCTCTTTGCGAATAGTGCCGCGATTCTCACTGATGCCTTTCCAGCGAATCAACGCGGTCTAGCACTTGGTATTAACCAAATAGCCGCTATCCTCGGCTCCGTCATCGGGCTTATCCTGGGCGGTATTCTATCGTACTTTAGCTGGCGACTCGTCTT
>CAXUIS010000321.1:4501-5585 GCA_964250915.1 uncultured Ktedonobacteraceae bacterium
CTTGTTCATCTGGATCGAACTGCACGTAAAGGACCCAATGTTTCGACTGGAGCTATTTAGGCGGCGCATGTTCGCGGCTGGCAATGCGAGTAGCTTTCTAGCAAGTATTGCACGTGGTGGGCTTCAGTTTATGCTAATCATCTGGTTGCAAGGCATCTGGCTCCCTTTGCATGGCTATAGTTATGATGTCACGCCGCTATGGGCAGGCATTTACTTGTTGCCCTTGTTGGTTGGCTTTGTAGTAATGGGGCCGTTGAGTGGTTGGCTTTCGGACCGTTTCGGTGCACGCATCTTCTCGACAACGGGTATGGTGATTCAAGCGGTAGGCTTTTTTCTGCTGACATTTCTACCAGCGAACTTCGACTACATCTGGTTCGCTATCATTCTGTTTATGCTTGGTCTTGGACAGGGTATGTTCTCTTCACCAAATACCTCGTCTGTGATGAGTAGCGTACCAGCCGACCAGCGCGGTGTAGCATCAGGTATGCGTGCCACCTTCCAGAACTCAGGTTCGCTTGTAAGTATCGGTGTCTTTTTCAGCATTATCACGGCTGGTCTAGCATCGGCCCTGCCGATAACGCTTTTCAGTGGCTTGACACGAGCTGGCGTTCCGACTGCGGTTGCTGATAAAATTGCGCATTTGCCACCAACGTCAGCCCTCTTCGCGGCCTTTCTTGGCTACAATCCAATGGCGACCTTGTTGCCTGCGAATGTACTCAATGCACTGTCAAAGGCAGATCAGGCAAACTTGTTAGGCAGAAGCTTCTTTCCAAACTTGATTTCACCACCATTTCTTATTGGCCTGCACGGAGTATTCTACCTTTCAACGGCTATGTGTCTCGTGGCAGCCCTTGCCTCGCTCTTACGTGGCAAAAGATCCGTACAAGGGCAAGAGCAAACTAGAACGGTAGAGGACATGGCAACGGCGCAAGAAGAGTCTACTGCTGTGTCGGATTAAATTGATCATTTCTGGATGATATATTTTTACGTAACGGACGCCCACAAGGGGCGACCCCATAAGCGTTAACGTAAGGATATAAGAGGGGACCAGGGCACCCGCAAGGGGATGCCCCTCCCATACACG
>CAXUIS010000322.1:0-5578 GCA_964250915.1 uncultured Ktedonobacteraceae bacterium
GATGGTACGTACATTCTTGGAGCAGATAGACAAGGCAAACTTGACGATGCTAGCTTTCAAGGACTTCTACATACTGTGACAGATACGTATGGCCTTCTCAATTTTAAGCGGCAACAGTTTTCTGACATTCAGGATCAGAACGCGACCTTCTTGGAGGTAACGCTCAACGGGAAGCAGCAAGAATTTATGTACGGTTCGTTTGGCAACCAGCAAGAGAGTTCGCAGGATATGGACGAATACCATCGCCTGAACTCTATTCTCACGACGCTTACCCGGACATTGAAAGGACCAACGCATCCTTATAAGAGCAATGATGTTGCGTTACTTGTACATCAAAACTTTGGTCCCGATTCGCCAGGATTGACATGGCCTGTAACTGACTTTACGCTTGCACAGGCAGCAGCTTATGAATGTGGTCTGCTACCAAAAGATGAGACGAGTCACAACCCAGAGACAGGTTGCCTCAAGTATCTTATTCCACATAATGTGATCTCGCTCAACGCATCGCAGGCACAAGCAATAAGGGGTCGGTTGCCAACACAACAGCAAGGTCCTCTACAACAAGGATTATTCAGCGAGGGAAGTTTCTATTATACGGTGGCACTAAGGTCACTACTACCGGATGAGCTTACAAGCAAATCGGTTGCCATGTTTGGTAGCGCGCAAAGTAGTTTCACCTCTGTGCCACTACTCAACGGACAGGTACCACCCGTGCCGACACCAACACCCTCTACGTAATAGGGCGGCATAATGGAGCTTGACGCATTGTTGTATATGATATACTGAGAGAGATGCGTCTGTATACTTTACCCCAAGTGCCAGAAAGCGCATCGAGATGCAAGTGTTGACGCAACTAAGCGGAGGAAGCGGTACAGCCAGAGCATTGCTAACCGACATGAACACGAAGTTACACTATACCTCCATACGGCTTGACACCCGTGAAAGGATTTATGACCAGAGATTTCAATAAGCCGAGACGAGATGACTCAAATCCATCGTTTCGCAATTCATCCCCCAACCGTAATCGAGATGAGCGATCTCCACGCCCTGCTCGACCTCGTTTAAACCGTGAAACAGTAGACCGCGCCTGGGAGTCGGGCGCACAACAACAACATGCAGACTATCGTCCGCGCACTGGTGGTGGACAAGCCAGACCTCAAGGACAACGCAATGGAAGTTGGAATACTTCCCCCAATCGTGCAGGTTATTCCTCACAAAACGGACGCGATGGTAGTCGTCCATATAACAATAATCGCCAGGAGAACTTCCGCGATAATCGTCCTGGCAACTTCCGCGATGATCGTGACCGCCGCGACTCCCGCGACACACCAAGGAACTTTGACAGGCAATCTGGTGCTACCAACGATTACCGTCCAGCACGTCCTCCATATGGACAAGAGAGACGCGACTTTGGTGGGCAACGCTTTGAGAATCGGCGCGATTCATTTACCGGCTCAAACCGTAGAGGTGGTGATGATCGTCAGCAATTCCAAAACCGAGGTAACTCACGAGGTGATTTCGGGCGTAACGACCGTCCAACAACGCGTAATACAAATGGAACAGGTCCGCAACGCGAGTCGTCACATCCACGCTGGCAAAGTCGTCCTGGCGAACAACGCAATGCTGCGCGGGATCATCGTCAGTTCAGCCAGCACCCAAATGATGCCGGAGAGCGATTTGAGGGCGATTATGAGCGGTTTGACGAGCGTCCTCCTATGCGCTCCACACGTCCAGCAGAGAGACAATTTGAAGAGCATGGTACGCGTTCACAACGACCAAATGGAAGACCCTATGCTGATCGTGGCACGCGTGATACACGTCCTCCAAGGTCAGAAGATAGAGCATTTGAAGAGCGCGAGACACGTGATGCACGCCCTCCTCGTCCTGCTGAAAGACCCTTTAATGGCAGTCGAAGTCCACAAGCCAGACCTGAGCGACGCTTTGAAGAGAAGAAGAGTGAGACACAAGCAGAGAAACATGTGACGCGCCTCCCTGATGGTCGTGTTCTAAAAGGTCCACGACCTGTACAACGTCGAAACGCGCAGTTCTGGACGGGTGTTTCAACTGATACGAGTGAACTTGTAGACCGTGTACAAGAGGCAAAGCCTGACAGTCAAGTGCAAGAGGAACAGCCTCACGAAGTTTTAGAGGCAACGCCTGAAAATGTAGCCTTAGAGACGCCTTCTATTGCTGCAAGCGAAGTATCAGAGACATCTTCTGCTGAAGAGCCTGCAGTTACAAACGAGCAGCTTGATGAAGTTGTACCTGAGACTGCTACAACAGAAGAAAGTGTTTCTGAAGCGACATCACCAAAACGCCGTACAAGAACAGCGAGTGCGGTGACACGTACAAAAAAGCCTCGCTCCACAGGTCCTAAGCCATCGCAGCGTGGCTTTAAGTGGCCTACACAGGAATAGCAACTTTGTAGGGGCTATAATTCATTACGCCCTCGTCGCAATGATCAACGGTGACGAGGGCATAATGAATTATAGCCCCTATAGAATATTTTTGTTATACAAGCACCATCAATCCATATATATGGAGATATCACACATGCTTTACCCAAGTTATCTCAATCTTTACGAGTCTGGTGAATTAGCAGAACGTGCGGCGGCTGCCTGGGAGGTTTTGCGGAGTTGTACCATTTGTCCACAAAATTGTCGTTGTGATCGTATCGCAGGTAAAACGGGCGTGTGTCGCTCTGGAACAGAAGCAATCGTTGCCTCTTGGAATGTGCATCGACGCGAAGAGCCACCAATTAGTGGAACACAAGGTGCAGGCACAATCTTTTTTGGGTATTGTCAGGCACGTTGTACCTATTGTCAAAATTTTTCATTGAGTCAAGGCGGTTTGGGGCATCGGGTTGGGCCAGAGCGTCTAGCGGATATGATGCTTTACTTACAAAAGAAAAAGTGTCACAACCTTGATCTTGTCACACCCACACACTTTGTACCACAAATTCTGGCTGCACTTGTTGTTGCCTGTGGGAAGGGATTGAGGCTACCAATTGTTTATAATTGTGCAGGGTATGAAAATTTGGAGACATTGAAGTTGCTTGATGGCGTGGTGGATATCTACCTACCAGACGCGAAGTATGCAGATAATAAAAATGCGTTACGCACTTCAAAAATGCCAAAGTATGTCGATTATAATCAGTTGACGCTGCGTGAAATGTATCGTCAAGTTGGTCCTTTACAGCTTGATGAAGAAGGTATTGCACGACGTGGATTGCTCATCCGACACTTGGTAATGCCAGAAGATGTGTCTGGTACACGCGAGGTGTTACGCTGGATTGCAGAAGAGCTTGGTCCTGATACTCCTATCAGTCTCATGGATCAATACTTTCCGGCATGGAAGGCTGTGAACGATCCAATTCTGAATCGGCGGCTGTCCTGGACAGAATATCGTACGGCATTGAATGCGCTTGATGAGTTCAATTTTAGCGAAGGCTATGTTCAAGAGGACCTGATTGAGGTTGATGTAACGTCTAGTATATGACATAGAAGTCATACCTGATATTAAGAACGAGCGTGGGAGGACAAGTGGTAGAGTATGTTCTAAAAATAATCCCAAAAACGCCAGAGTTCTCTCCCCAAGAATAGTCGGAACACGCTATAATCTGACAAGGGAGACACCGTATACCCTGTATCTGGTGTGTTGATAGAAGCGAAGCAAGAGGTACTTAATACGCTAGCATCACTTCATCGACTAACGGATAATAATAGTACTTATGCATCCTGGTCACGTGCCAGAAGAAATTGAAACGGAGAGTCTTTTATGAATACTACGGCCACGTTGAGCCGACTCTTTGCGAGCATCCAGACTGATCTCGATCAAGTAGATGTAGTCTTTCAGGATCGAGCAACCTCTGGACTCGACATCCTCAATTCTGCTTCAATGCACGCAATTGAATCGCCAGGGAAACGTCTGAGGACAGCACTTACACTGCTGGCCGGAAAACTTAATACATATAACATAGAGAAGCTGGTACCTTTGAGTGTGGCCTTTGAGATGGTGCATCTCGCCAGCCTTATTCATGATGATATTGTTGATGAGGCGAAAACACGGCGCGGACATCCTACCGTAAACTCGTTGTGGGGCGACAAAATTGCGATTCTTCTCGGCGACTACTACTTTGCGAAGACATCAGGCTTAATTGCTGATCTTAATGATAGCCGCATTGATCGCCTCTTCGCGGAAACGGTGGCAACGGTCTGCGAGGGTACCATTATGGAAATGATGACGGCGGGCTATGTTGACCTCACCGTCGATACTTACTACGAAAAGATTAGACATAAAACTGCTTGCCTCATCGCTGCATGTAGTAAGGGTGGTGCGATTGTAAGCGATGCATCAGACGAAGAAATTCAATTACTACATGACTATGGTATGAATCTTGGTATTGCCTTCCAAATTATAGATGATGTACTTGATTATACAGAAGATCAATCAACAATTGGGAAGCCTGCCGGAAATGATCTGCGGCAAGGGATGGTAACACTCCCCCTCATCTACGCTCTACAAGAAAAACCGCAGAATGGGCATCAGCAGCAGGTAGATTTCCTTTTAAATGACACCAAAAAAAATGAAGAAGATATACATTCTATCGTGAATTGGGTCGCACAGGGTTACGGGGTGAAGCGAGCAATGATGGATGCTCATGCCTATGGGAACAAAGCGCGTGAGGCCCTCTATCATTTTCCACCCTCGCCTGACCGCGATGTCCTGGATGAGTTAATCGAATTTGTTGTATCACGCAAGAAGTAGCGCAAGTGCGCATGCGCACTTTTCCGCATAAGGGCATTATCATGAGTGCAAAGATATCGTTAGAAGAAAAATTTCGTGAGACGGGTGGGAAGCGGCCCTATGTGCAACGTCTTTTTGGTCGTATAGCACGCGTCTACGATCCCATGAATAAACTTATGAGCTTTGGGTTAGATGGCTACTGGCGTAAACGTGCCGCTCGTTACCTAGCATTGAGTACAGGGGAAACGGGACTCGATCTAGGTGCTGGCACGGGCGACCTTTCTATCGAAGTTATTCGTACTTCTGGTCCAGGAACGCACATGATTGGTATGGATATCACACCTGAGATGCTGGCTTTCGGGCGGACAAAATTACAGAAGCTGGGATTAGAAGATCGTATTGAGCTACGCATTGGAGACGCAGAGCACATTGATTTGCCAGATAACAGTGTTGATGGGTGTTGTTCTGCTTTCACAGTGCGAAACCTGACCGATATCCGGCAGGGGTTTCGAGAGATGCTTCGTGTTGTGCGCCCAGGAGGACGCGTGGTGTGCCTTGAAATTAGCCATCCACCGGGCAGAGTTTTCGGTTCACTCTTCTACCTGTACTTTTATAAGTTCGCGCCATTGTTTGGTACCGTTCTTGGCAAGGCATTTGAAGAGTATAACTACCTTCCTCATTCACTCACGAATTTTCCTAAGGCACCTGTGCTACAAATAATGATGGAAGAAGTTGGCTGGCAGGATGTACGCTTCTACCGCTTGAGTGGAGGCATTGTTGCTATTCACGTAGGGACAAAAGTAGGATAAACAACATACAAAAAGAGAGGGAA
>CAXUIS010000323.1:0-5577 GCA_964250915.1 uncultured Ktedonobacteraceae bacterium
CAACGTTCGTGTAGGCTACGCCCACGGGTGTATAGTAGGGTAGCCCCTTGTGGGCGTCCGTAGGTCTCATTACCACGTTATTTCATTGATGTGCATTATCACAGCCTCTTCGCATTAGGTGCCAACGAGGACGCGATAAATCGGTCCCTACAGATATCCTCAATAATACCATGACGTGCGCGCTGGTATATTCTCGAAGAGTGGACATGCCTCGCGGAATTGTGCAACCAACTGTTCGACGTGAAGCGGTGTTTGATGAAGCACCGATGGAGCTTGAATATTCAACGTCAATATTTTCTTATTGAGGTTGCGTAGTGTCGCTTCATACTCTTTCGCGGCTTTTTCTACCGATGTATTAAACGCACGTTTCTCGCTAGGAAATGGAGCAACACGACGTGCTTTCAACGATTTGTATCTCCATAGCACCTTGGCTATTTTTGCTTCGGCCTGTTCACGCTCAGTCCGAATTTCTTTTATCAGTTCAACCTCTGCTGGGGCATACCCATTATTTTTGAGCAGGTGATAGCCCATTGCTTTATCGCCAGCATAGGAGTCATCATCAAACTTCAACGGTTTACCGTAGCCTGGAAGATTGTCAAAGAGACCACGCTCCATTGCATCATGTATTTGTTCTTCCACATAATGCATACGGGCCTTCTTACGAGCGTTTATATCAGCTTGTTTCTGTGACTCTTCCTTGGCCTTTTGCGGCCCTTTGCGCCAATCTATAAATTCCATATGCCTTCTCTCATATTCCAAAGCAGCGAGGAAGAGTGCTCTTTGGAAGAGACTTGTATGTTTTTATACTTCTATGTAAATATTATAACTGTTGTCTGCTACCCTGTGCAAAACGTGTATCCATAAAGGTAGAACCTCTCAAGACCTTTCACTAGTAAAAACAAACTACTCTTGTAATATATTCTCTGGAATAGCCTTTGCTATCCACTGTTGTGCCATCGCGTACACATCAGCAAGCGGCACACTGTGTTCATGCGCGATACGTTGACACTCCTCGTATTCGGGTGAGGCACTGATGATTTGTGTACCGAGGCGTTTGACTTTGATGAGCATAGGACCAAATGGCGTATCTATAGATTGAGGTGTGCGCTGCGCTTTGAGGCGTTGCACTTGCTCTATGCGTACACCAAGCGTTGTTGTTTCACGTAATAGGATATACGCGAGTTCGCTGTCTTTTTCGAGAGGGCAGACAACCATAATCATGGTAGCGGGACGATTTTTCTTCATCTGCATGGGCGTATAGCTCACGTCCAATGCACCAGCCGCGAAGAGACGCTCCATGAGGCCACCTAGCAATTCGCCACTCATATTGTCGATATTTGTTGATAGCACTGTCACCCAATCAGTATCAGCATCTCCACGATTTTGTTGCTCTGTTTCTTGTAACCTGCCAAGATAGAGACGAAGGCTATCTCCTGTTGATTGTGAGCGTGCAGCAAATCCATACCCTACACGCTCAATAGTCATCGTTGGCGTATCAAAACGTGCCAGTGTTGCGAGGAGTGCAGCGCCTAGAGGTGTGACGCGCTCACCTTCAGCCGAGATAGGTTTCCAGATAGCTTTACTTTGCCGAAGAATTTCTAGCGCGACGGGTGATGGTATAGGCAAACGACTATAAGATATTTGAGTATTTTCACTTGTCAATGGGAGTACAGAAGCATAAAGTTGAGTGATATCTAACTCTTTGAGAGCAATGACAATGCTGATTATGATAATAAGTTCGGATATTGTTATTTTATACGCTTGATAGCTAGTTCCATCACCACGTACTATGGCTTCTGCATCTGCTATATGTCGCAGTACAGTCAATGTGGTGTTACGGATATATGCAGGTATTTGTACAGATGAGAGGAATATTTCAATTCTTGACCATTCATATGTTTCATGTTCTTGCAAGGTATGAATAACCGTCACACGAGTGCTTCGTGCTCCGTTATTGTCAACACGATTAAGCGAGATATCGTAGTTTTGCAAAGGAAATAAGGATAGAGTTTGTTTTAGCGTGTCGAGCGAGAAACCCACGTCGAGTAAGGCTGAGAGGAGTGTTTCGCCGTCGATGCCTGCATGACAATCGAGATATGCAATATAAGACATACGCAAAATAGCCTCCTCGCTTAACCAACTATGAAGTTACGTCCTCGACAGTACCCGCCCGTTCTCCGAAACTGACCCAAATATAGACAAGCCATACCTGATGTTCGGTTCCTGTTTCCTCCAGCACTGCCCTGACATGCAAGGTCTTACACGCTGTCCACAGGCGTCTCACTTTCCGCAGAACTTGCGGTAGTTTTTTCCTATGTCTACAACGCTAATGCGACAAGGTTCCGTGCTGCATTGAGGTCACGGTCCAGCACAAGTCTGCATGCGTCATTCTCACATACGTACATCCTTTCGTCAAGTGACATCTGCTCTTTGACGTGCCCACATGCCGAACAGCGTTTGGTCGAGGGATAGAAGCGTCCGGCAAACAGGAGCGTTTCGTTGGTCCACTCGGTCTTGTACTGTATCTGCTGCCTGAACTCACTCATGCCAACATCACTAATGGCTTGTGCAAGTGCATGGTTCTTCGTCATCCCTGCCACATTGAGGTCTTCCAAGACGACCGTGTGTGGACGCTCTCTCACCATTCTCTGTCTCTTCGGTTGCTGGGGTTGAGGCACCGATTGCTTGCACTCCGACTGCTGGGAGATGGCTTGCTTAGGCTTGCGCTTCTTTTCCCGCTTGGGTTTCGCGGTAATCAACGTTGTCGCCTTGTGCAGGGCATCCTGTCGAATGTTGGCAATATGATAATGAAGTCGTGCAACACGCTGTCGTGCTTTCGCTCGGTTCTTACTGCCCTTCATGCGTCGAGACAGGCGACGTTGGGCACGAACAAGCTTCTTGATGTTCTTGCGTAACGCCTTCGGGTTGGCAATCTCGGTGCCATCCGAACAGACGGCGAGCGTTTTTATCCCCAGGTCCACGCCAATGGGTGCGCCTGTTGCAGGTGCAAGGTCAGGGACAATCTCTTCCACCCGCACCGAGACAAACCAATGCCCTGCCTGCTCAGAGACCGTTGCCGAGAGGATATGCACTCCTTCAGTGGGAAGGTAGCCGTACTCTTTCAAGCGCAGTCTGCCGAGTCGAGGTAGCTGGATTGCTTGCTCGAAGATATGAATTGCTCCTGTTAGGCGAAAATTGCCCAACCCTCGTTTCTTCGACTTGAAGCGGGGACACCCCAGCTTGCCTTTATACTTGCCTTCTTTCTTGAGGCGACACCGACGAAAGAAGTGTTTCATGGCGTCATCTGTATCCCGTAACGCTTCCTGTGGCGCACACTTGCTCACCTCATACATCCACGGAAACTCTGTCTGCTTCAGTGCATTCAGTTCTTTGTGTAGGTCTATTGCAGTACTTGTACGTCCTGTTGTCTTGTAGACTTCTTGCTTGCGTGCCAATCCCCAATTATAGGCAAAGCGCGCACATCCTGCATGCTTCTTACACGCCGTGATTTGCTCATTGTTCAAGTCTAGTTCGGTTTTATAGCCCCGTGTAATCTTCATCGCAATCCGCTTTCTCAAGGGAGCAGAAGGGACAGACCTCTGCTCGCCCTTCTGCTCCTCCTGTTAGGCAACGTCATGTACACCCTCAACGGGCATTTCTTCATACTCCACATTTGGGAGAGTATAGACGCAATAATCGAGAATGTCAGGGTCGGCATCTAAGCGTCGCAGAAATGCAAGGTCAACCTCCTGTCGTATCCAGGTACCGACTCGCTGGCGCACCGTGAGACGAGGACGTGCGAGTTTGTCTGTCCTTCGCGCCTGTGGACATTTGGGAAGCTTGCTCGTCTTCGGTGGGTGCGTGTCGGTGTTGGGTGCAACATCAGCGGCTTTGGGTTTGCTGCGTCGGAGTTGTATGGGTTCCTGGGTGTATTCTCCGTAGTCTCGCGTATCAAGCTCCTCCTGCTCGTCGTCGTGTTCTTCAACAAGGCTGTCTTCTGGTTCGTTGTCATCTGCTGTAGCGACAAGAATCGTCTTACTCATGCCTTCACCACTGCTTTCATATGCGTTGGACAGAAACGAGGGAATGCGTGGTTATAAGGGGATGATAGTTTGTTCTCTTCGAGACATAGGGTACAATACACCACAAGGCCACAGGTGAGACAGACTTCTTCACTCGGTTGAAATGTCTTGGTAAAGCGATGATTGCCTTGCTGACAGTAGGCTAATGCTTGTTCGCGCTGATGAGCGTGTTTCTGTGCTGCAGTAGGTTGCTTCTTTTTCCATCGGGTGGTGGTCATAGTGTCACCTCTTCCGTACTTGCTTGCTGAACAGAAGGAGCAAGAATAGAGGACTTGTATCCCTCTAAGAAGGCGGCAATCCATCCTGTCACATAGCCTGCTAGGTAGCGTCCAGAATGGTGTACGCTCGTTATCTTCCCAATGATAAGAGTATAAATGTCTATTGCGCTAGGGGTCTTGGTTTCGTATTAGATGTATTGAAGGTAATGCGTCAAGTGGGTGATGAAGAAGAGGAATAATTATTCTTGCAATGACTTGCTTAAGGATACAAAGATATATCACCTGGATATTTTACAAAATATCCAGGTGACATATCTTTGTATCCTTAAGCAAGAGATTTAAAAGTTACTTCCCCTTATGGATGGCCCCCCTATCCTATTTTCCGCTTTCATGAAATTGTAGTGCATTGCGGTAGACTTCTACATAGCGAATGGCAGAGGCATGCCATGAATGATCTGCTTGCATCCCACGTTGCTGTAACGTGCGCCAGATATCGTTGAAGCGATAGACTTCAAGTGCACGTACAATAGCAGCGAACAATTCCCAGGGATCGTAATTTGTGAAGGCAAAACCATTCCCTTCACCCGTATGTGGATTATATTCTTGTACGGTGTCAGCAAGACCACCTACACTACGCACGATAGGTACACTGCCGTAGCGCATAGCGATCATCTGACTTATACCACACGGCTCAAAGCGTGACGGCATAAGAAACATATCGCTTCCCGCATAGAGACGCTGTGCAAGTTCTGTATTGAAGGTGAGGAATATTGCGACCTGCTCAGGATAACGCGCGGCAAGACTTTGCAACATTTCGTGATAGTGCTGGTCGCCGATACCTAGTACAACAAACTGTACTCCCTGTATGAGCAGAGGCTGAATAATTTGTGATAACAGGTCAAAGCCTTTTTGATCAGCGATACGCGAAACCATCGAGATGAGTGGGACATCAGGACGTATCGGTAAATGAGCCTGCTCTTGCAGTGCCGCTTTATTCTTTACACGTACATCTAATGAAGTAATATCAAATGGCGCATAGATGCGACGGTCATGTGCAGGGTCGAGGTCTTGATAATCGACGCCGTTCAGAATGCCGAAAAGTCGGTCACGACGTGCGCGTAGCATATGATCGAGCCGCTCACCAAATGTTGGCGTGAGTATCTCCTGCGCATAGCGTTCGCTTACGGTAGTGATAGCATCAGCAAAAAGAATGCCACGTCCCATGATATCAACAACATTCGCAAGTTCAGCAATTTGCGGATAGACAAAGCCGTTTG
>CAXUIS010000324.1:0-5528 GCA_964250915.1 uncultured Ktedonobacteraceae bacterium
TTGCAAGTCCCACTAACACCAATTCTAGCGGTTGAAAGACGAGATCGAGATGGTGTGTAAAGAAAAGACTACAGAGGACGAGGACAGGTGCGACGAAGGTTGCGACCTGAATTGATGATCCAGCTGCAATTGCTACGCTCAAATCAACACGATCCTTGTACGCTACGATAAGCGCACTAGAATGCTCGGCGGCATTACCAACGATGGGCACGATGACTAGACCAATAAAAACAGGCGTCCAACCAAGTTGGTGCGCAACCGTCTCTAGCGTTCCTACCAGTAATTCACTATTCCAGGCTGTACCAATGGTTGCACCAAACAGAATCAGAAGTGATATCCATGGGGCAGGTGGCTTGCCTTCGCCTAACTCACGCGGGTCTACGCCACCTGTCACGCCTTCGACCTCTTTACTCTCTTCTTCATCCACTTCTTTTGGCGGTTTCAGAGGTGTAGTGATCTTCCCATGACGTAACGGGTTACGTCGCACTGCTCGGACGTGAAAGACGGTCAACGCGAGGTACATGATATAGATAAATAGCAAGATGATAGAGATACCGATGCTGATTGGCTCCGTACTGACCTTGTTCGCAGGAGCGATACTAGCAGTATAGGGAATAAGCAGGCCAGCAACAGCCAAGACCATCATCGCGGAATATTCACCAGCGTCACGGTTACTGAAATATTGCTCGCCCCAACGCCAGCCACCAAACGCTAGCGACCCACCCAACACAAGGAGGGCGTTACTAATAATCGATCCTGTGATTGAGGCTTTGACAACCGAGACTAAGCCTGCTTGCAAGGCTACAATACCAATAATCAGTTCGGGTGCGTTACCGAAGGTTGCATTCAGCAGACCACCAGCAGTGGGACCCACATAAAATTCGAGATTTTCAGTGGCGCGTCCAATGATGGCGGCAAGAGGAATCAGGCCAAGCACGGCAAAAATAAAGATGACCATTGCTGGTTTTGGTCCCGGTATCAAAGAGATAATCGGGGCAACAATGGTCAAAATCAATGAGTAGTACAACCAACGGGGCATCGTATCTCCAGCGAGACGCTACTCGGCGGCGGCCTCAGATGCATTAATGACGTTCACGGTGATCTTTGGCTCTAATTTAGAGGCCACCTTGACCGGAACTGTGAATGTGCCAATAGCACGAATTGGATCGGGCAGGTCAATCGAACGGCGGTCAATGGTAATCTTCTCGACCTCACGCAAGGCAGACGCGATATCCTGGCTGGTGATTGAACCGTAAAGACGACCCTGAGTACCAACCTTTGCCTTGAAGGTTAACGTGACCTGACCCAAACGCGCTGCCTGCTCTTGGTTCGCGGCTTCCTGCTTCTCAAGTCTGCGCTGTTCAGTAGCGACACGCTGCGCACGGTTAGCAATCAAAGAAGGTGTGGCACCGGCGGCCAATTTTGATGGTAAGAGGTAGTTACGGGCATAGCCATTGGCAACCTCTTTCAGGTCGCCAGCCTTTCCCAGGCCCTCAACATTTTGTAACAGAATTACTTTCATAGTGAACAAAGCTCCTCACAGAGGTGGGGCGAAAACCCGTCTTCCTCCTCACGTCGATTAGTATGGTTGCAAGTATACACCCTTCGCTATGTGAACGCAAGGGGGACGCGACAAGCTTTCGCCTCAAAATAGCTTGACGAACGTCTCTTTTTTCTGATATACTTATCTCGTTCCATTTTCGGGGTGTGGCGCAGCCCGGTAGCGCACTACAATGGGGTTGTAGGGGTCGGAAGTTCAAATCTTCTCACCCCGATTGAACACACAAGGCTAGAGATACCGCTTACAACGGCCTCTAGCCTTGTTTCATAACATTCTTCTAAAATCTTCAACTACGATAAAATTGACGATGGGAGCAAAACTGGGAGCAAAACACAATTTTGCTATTTCTCTTCCTCTTGTGTAAATGTGAAAATTCCATAAGGTGTCCAGGCGAGAGGTTTTTTTTTATGAACTGTGTCAGAACATTACACTATGCAGTGTTTTATTGAAAAACCGGAAGAGAGGGAAAATATATGCCTTCGTTACGATTGACTGCCGATATCAATGGCACGCGCGAGACGATTTTTGACCTGATTGCCGATCTCGCTCACTATGATCGCTGGCTGCTAGGCTCAAGGGTGTTTGGTGGAATGACTCAGGTATCGTCCGTGTCACCGGGTGTCGGCACAACCTATGCCGATGGCACAATGCACGGCTCGATCACTGAGTTCAATCCACCTGAATGTATCACTTTTGAGCAATCGATGCCGGTAAAAGCTCTGCTGCTGACCGGAAAGCTGGATGTGCGCGTTCGTTATGCGCTTGAAGCGACTGGAAGCGATGGGCAGGCTACACATGTGATTCGCGAAGTCACTTGTAACCTACATGGCATCCTTGGAGCCACGCAGCCTCTTGTTGTCAGCACCATTCGCCGTGAAAGTGGACGGATGCTGGAGATGATGAAACGGTATGTGGAGCGTGGGAATGTGAATTGAAATAAGCTCTCGTGTTTTTTACAACCCCAGCCAGAATAGCACAATTGCAAATGTGATAATTGAATGGGCGGATTATTAAAAAATTGTACGCTTCTACGTTCAACAGGCATATAAAAGCTGGACTAAAATAGCCCTAAAAGAGGCTAGGCAGGGCATACCCGTTCCCATGCTGAACACGCAAAGTTAGCAAAAGTGTTAGTAGACAAGACATAATAGGACTCATACAGTTAGACAAGAATAGACAAAACTACTTTACCCCTACGCTCAGAAAGCCTTTAAAAGCAGTCCTAGAGTTACTCAAAAAGGTGTATAGAGTGGTTCGACTCTCCCTCATCTCCCCATTCACAAGGCGAGAAGCAATCACGTCACGTGACTTCTCGCCTTATTTTATGTCACCTAGCTAAAAATCTTGCTACCCCTTCAAAACTCTCGGTGAGAATGGGAGACACATCTATGCAATGAACTCTTTGGCAAAGAGCCGTATAGAGTTCAAGGTCGTTATACCAGGGACGATAAGGATGAGTTCTTGCACGCCCGCCGCCTCGTACTCTGCTAAACGTTGACGAATCGTATCAGGTGTCCCAATCAGAGCACCTGCGGTACGACCATCAAACCGACTTCTCATCCAATCTGGAATCGAAGCAAGTGCCTGCTCGTCAGTTTCTCCGATGGCGCAGACCATTGATGAGGTACGACGAATACTCTCGTAGTCGCGTCCAACCGTCTCGCAGTGCTGTTTCAGCACATCAAACTTATGCCGAAGCGTCGCGGGATCGCCTTCGACGTTACAAGCATCGCCATATTGCGCAACAAGTTTAAGCGTCACCTTTTCTCCAGCACCGCCAATAAGCAGAGGAATATGTGGTTTTTGAACTCCTTTTGGCGAATTGATCGCTCCACGCACCTGATAGTACTGGCCCTCGAAAACTGCTTCTTCTTGCGTCCACATCGCCAGAATAACTTGAACTGCTTCGCGCAGGTAACGCAGGCGTTCAGGAGCGTCGGGATAGGGATAGCCATAGGCACGATACTCATGCTCATACCAGCCCGCACCAATGCCGAAGTTGAGTCGCCCGTGACTCAAGGTATCAACCGTACTCGCCATCTTCGCGAGCAGTGCTGGATTGCGATACCCGTTGCAGGAAACCATTTGCCCGATACGCACGCGCTTCGTATCGCGTGCCAATGCTGCCGTACTGGTCCAACTCTCGAACGTCACCTCCTGCGATGGTTGAGGAATCGTGTGCAAGTGATCGACGAGCCAGACCGACTCAAAGCCCGTCTCATCTGCTGTCTGAGCAACACGCGTCATCGTTTCATATGCTTCAACCGGGTCCTTGATGTGTGCAAGGTCCATCGTCCATCCTTGTGGAAGCATCAAACCGTATTTCATCGGCATGAATACATACCTCTTTCTTTGAAAGTACTACATTTTTGTCGCAACTACGTGAGTGAGTATCGATCTTCTCTTCATTACAGTATCCCAAACAATAGACAACTATTGCAGGGTTTTATACGGCTAGCCGTACTGGATGGACTGCACACCCTCTACTCCCTTGCACAATCGCATTAGGAGATGCTTTTCGGAGTATGTTATAACTCCCGTTCACGTCAGCATTGAAACGTATGCCGTGCCGTGATTGATACAGACCACGCTTGACCCGCTTGCCTAAGAATATCCGCTCATCCTTGACCTTGCCATACGTGGGGATCGGGTCATTATCCAGAAACGAGGCTTTACTGGTATAACTCTCTTCTTGTATGATGACCTGTATTCCTACCAACGTTGCTTTATAGCACAACATGTCGATAAAACGCGCATGAGGCAACTGGACAAAGTGTTGAGCGTCTTTCTTTCGCATCGTGGGGTCCTGCTTCCACAACGGATTTTTGCCAATGATAAGGGTGCCTATTCTCTCGGAGACAAGCAGGTCTATAATCCGCTTGGATGCTGTATGCAAGTAGTGGTCAATACGACGTGTGCGTTTCATCGTTGCCCGTTCCATACGTGCTGTAAATGCGGTATCACTTCCCATCTTGGCTTGTAACTCTGCACGGCGTTTATTGTAGAATTGATTGACAGATTTTATGGGCCTCCCGTTAACAAGACGTGGCACGAAATCCACCTTGTTTGATGTTCGAGCAACCAGATTGTTGACGCCAATATCTACTGATGCCATGAGGGAAGGGTCTACGTCTGCTTGTGTCTCTACTTGGGCGTAAACTACTTCAACCATGTAAAAGCCACAACGAGGAATGATACGGACTTGTTGCACGTTGGTGTGTTTGGTCTGAACTTCGATATCAAGCAGTGAGGGCGCAATCACTCCTTTTCGTAACGACGTTTTGGACAAGGCTTGAATGTCATAGATGAGGATGTTGCGCCCCTTTTGTTTGTCTTTATATTTGGGCAAGCATGGTCTGCCGACAAACGGCGTCGGGTCCTGCATGTAGGCTTTGATTGCCTTGAAGAAAGACTTCCAATTCTTGTCGAGAAGCCGTAACACATCATTGGCTACTTTTGCAGGTAACGCACGGTAGCACTCATGGCCTTTCACCTCATGGTACACAACGGCATAGCCTTTATAGATGTGGTCATGGATGAAGGACTGTCTAACGATATAGTTGGCATAGTTGTACAGGTTCTTCGAGGCAAAACACGCCACATCAATGACGGTATATCTCGCATCACTTTTGCCTATCACATGTTGCTCAACTAAGCGCATATCCTACTTGTCCTTCTTTGCTATTTGCTGTTCCAGTAACCAGACAATCTCGTTATTATACGAGCGTCTGGTTACTTTCACGCGGTCTCGTATCTGCTTATCCAGTTCGATAGGCAAATACACCGTTGTCTTTTTCGTTGTTTTCTCTTTGTCTTCCATAAGGGTATTATGCTGTATTTTACCGTCATTTGTCAAGCGGGTATATGACGTGACTTGTCAACACTTGACGCTATTTCTTAGGAACGGTTACGACACATTGTGGAACTGAGAGATAGTAGAAGCTCGAACTAGGTAGTTCCTACGTCC
>CAXUIS010000325.1:0-5499 GCA_964250915.1 uncultured Ktedonobacteraceae bacterium
GCTCCACTTAAATTGCAAGAGACAAGAGCAGTCTTGCAGGAAGACGGGGTTGATATAGACTATGTGTTAGAAAAGTTTGAGCAGGATGTTCACACCCTACCTCATTATCCTCAGAAGAATTTTGTGCATGGCGATTATTTCTTTGGCAATGTGTTGATAAATGACAAGCTAGAAATTTCTGCGGTTCTTGATGTGAGTTGGTGGAGTGCAGTTGGCGACCATAGTACGGATATCGCTGGTGCTATAATGTTTTTAGACCTTTATGATTTCGTATCTCCACAAGACCGAGCATATATCACATCTCAGGCTGTGCGCATGTATGGGGAAAATATTCTCACATATATGCGAATTTATGAAATATACTACAGTCTACTTCTTTCTGATTGTAAAACATCAGACCCTCGCACGTATGCTTGGAGCCTCAGAAATTTGCAACGCTATATGCTTTCTTAGCATTGAAATTTGGTAGATTCGCTCGCAAACTCGCATTAATAGAGATATGTCAATACATTGACCTATTCTCGAAAACGCGTGTTTCCTCTTTTCCTCTCGTCTTGTGTGCCGATAGAACGTAGTAGGTTGCTGCATCAACGCAGGGACCTCTAGCGCGACACATTTTTTAAGAGGAAATGAGGTTCTGAAGGAATGCGTTTCAAATATCTAGCGAGTTTCTTTTTAATCTGTGTAGTTGGATTGAGCATTCTTGCCGGTCATATGCTTTCACCGTTACAAGCATCACATGCAGCAGGTCAATCCACACCAGATACAAAAGGCACTCGTCAAATTCTCCCTAAGCCATCTCTCCACATTAATTCTAATCTTCGGTGGATACATGGTCAGGGTATTGTACCGGTGACGACTTCGCTCTACGAGGCCACCACTGACGCTCATACGATGTATGTGCAGGGGTGTAATGCCGCTCGTGGAGCCGAGGGCATTATTATTCTTGACTGGGGACAACCTGTTTATGTAGGCAACGGACAATATGGTACCTATGATTTTGGTGGACACGACGACTCGGACACTGATATCTTGCACGCCTCGGCAAACTTTGCGCTTGGCCTCTGGGCGTGTCGCACACCAATCACAAACATTGCACTTGCACTTGGTGAAAGCAACTACTACTCCGGTAATGCACTTCCACTCACAAGTGCTGCTTGGTACGTTGACGGTCAACAGTGGGGAAAGCTTGTCAACAACCTGAACAGTTTTGTCGTCAGTAATCACTACAATGTCATAGGCGTCTATGGCGCAGGTGATCTTGAGACAGGTTGGCAAACGTTCGCATTAACAAGTAGTCTTGTCAACGGCTTCAATAACACATCATCACTTGCCTACTTCGATTTCGGTGATGATGCCCCTGGCTATTGGACAAACTATCAGACATGGTATATCGCATATGGTGCTCATGATAACTTGCCTTTACCCGAAATTTATTATAACGCTGATGCGACCTATGACTGGCAAGTGTTGAATGTCTGGGCTTGCACATATATGGGTGGCCCAATGTATATTCGAGGTGCCATGTCTACATCCATAGGCAATTCTTCAGCACAAGCGTGGACAGCAATGTACCAAGCTACTGCATCCAATGCATGTACAGCACGTACACTTCCGTGGATGACATTCTCTACCTATATCGCGTAACATCCCTAAGATTTTTTGTAGGGACCAGATTTATCGCGTCCGTGTGCGATTTATCGCATATGGTTACAGCAATCGCGCAATAAATTGCGCCTCGGACGCGATAAATCTGGTCCCTACGAAAACAATTTTATCTAGTGAAAAGGCAAACACACTATGCAAAAACATACTGCACGTAAGAATACATCTACATCTGCCCGCCGCATTCGGTTTCGTCCTATTTGGCTCTTATTGGTCATAGCGGTTTTATTTATTCTTTGTGGCGTGTTTCTTACCTTCGCCCATCGTTCACAAGCATCTACAAACCTATCAAGTGTATCTCCGCAAACACGTAGCACTACTGTTACAAAGGTAACACAGACGCCATCGACCATTGTTACTCCTACTGCTAGTCCAGAAAGTACGAACAAGCAAGCGGGACTTCTACATCCTACGGCTACACCAACACAGACAATAGTAGCCGCAACACCTACATCGGTTGCATCAACTCCCACGCTAGTTGCATCAACACCACAACATACACAATATGGCGTGTTTCCGCTATCATCGGGAGGACCTCTGCCAGTACCTGAGAGCGTTCTGCGTCCAACAAATATTGCACGTGTGATGCTTGGTTCAACACTTGTTTCTGTATATGCTGGCTCGATGTCAAGCAACCCACAAGAAGGTATTCTCTGTGTCTTACGCGAAGATATTACAACGGGTGCATTACATCTTCAGGTGTATCAAGGACCTTCAACGGGAGGTGCATTGACCATTCTCTCAGTTCAGAAAAGCGTGCTAAAAATAGCGAACGCGAAAATGCAGGGTTCTTTTGATCTGAACACAAATACGTTTCAGTGGTAACGTTACCTACTAACGCCGATATGGTTTGTGAGGAAGCGTCACTTGCTTATGTGGCGGCTTCCTCCAAATGTGCTTTACCTTTCACATTGACCAATGCAACACCTGTTATGATTACAGCCCCACCAACAAGCGAGAGCAGAGAAGGTATTTCACCCAACCAGGGCCAAGCAATTAACGCAGCTAACACAGGTATGACATAGAGAAAACTCGTTGTATTGGAGGCAGGCATACGCGAGAGAGCATAGGCCCACGCGACATACGCGATTGCAGCAGGGAAGATACCCAAATATACAATAGCAATGGTTGCTTCTCCTGGAGCAGTTTGTATTTGTTGTAGCAAACCAGGAGCATAGACTAACATGAAGAGTGTTGCCATCCAGATAGTATATGTTGTCAGTTCTATACCGGAGTATTTTTTCAAGTAGGGTTTCTGTATGACAAAATAAACGCTTTCGGAGAGTGATGCAAGTAAGATAAGCAGTGCACCCGGCGCGAAACGCAGTCCTCCACCTTGTCCAAGCACAACGATAATCACGCCTACAAAGCTTAGAAATATGCCTATCCATCCTAAGAGGCGCACCCGTTCATGCAGAAAAATAGCAGCAAGGATGGTAGTGAAACAGGGAACAGTTGCCACTAGAAGACTTGAAGCACCTGCAGAGACACTTTGCTCACCATAGGTGAGAGCAACCTGATACACCGTAATGCCAATAAAGCCAAGAAACAGCATAGCTGGTATGTCGCGTAGTGCGGGTAGACGCATACGAGTAACTAATGCATATACTAAAAGTGTTGCAGAAGCGACAAGAAAGCGCAACAATGCAAGATGTCCGGGCGTGTATGCTTTTAGACCTGCTCGAATACCTGCAAAAGCAGAGGCCCAAAGCACCAGCAACACAATAAGCGCAATGAGCAAAGGAGTATCAATATGTATTTTAGAAAGAGGTCGTGGTGCCAGGGGTAGACGTGCCATAGGAAAATCTCCATCAAGTTTTAATCCAATATATGTCACGATTATAGAATTATTTGCACTCAATGGACATACTAAACCGAAGCTAAAAGTCTCATATGAGGAAGAAATCGAAAGTAAAACAGTCATTTATCTTGCAAATAATCAAGGTACTCGATAAGGCAGTCAGGAAAAGTGTTGAGTGTATCTAAGCAAGAGGGTCAACACCATCCCATGTACCCATTGATGCAAGGGGACGGAAACGTGCGAACAGTTCTTCTCGATACCACTGTTCACTTCTTGTACGGCGTACCACGTCGATGTGTGTAGTAGAGGGGCCGTAGGCAAACGAGGTAACAGAGGGAAGCGTGCGCCACAAGCTGACGGTTGCTTGATGAAGAAAGGGAGACTCTCCAACACCTACAGAGTTTATGTAGTCAGGTTGTTGCAGCAATTGCTCTGCGACAGCAGGTACAGCATCCAGAAAAGTGCGTCTTTTAGCAAGATGAAGCGTCGCTCGCGTCAGAATCACCCACGGTCCTGGCTCTGGTGGCTCTACAGGTATCATTCCTGCAAGAGGGTCACGTCCTCCCCATTTACCATGCCAGCGCACAGGACGCATATGTACGGTCCATACTTCTTCTGCTCGATGCCTTATACGGCGCATAATAGCAGAGTACGCCTCAAAACGTTTCAGATCTGCATATGAGTTCCATACAGTGAATAGAGCATAGCGTTGCAAATCGGCATGTGGGTCAAACACTCGCCCCTTGCCAACGCCGAGCGAACGCCAAAAGCGCAGACCAGATGTCAGTGCAAGTGAGAAGCGATCTAGCACTAGATGCGATAACGCAATAGAACTAGCACGCTCAGGATAACGTGCTAACGTAAAGGCTACAATCGGTTCGTTTTCGGCTATCTGCATAGAGCTATATTCTCCCTCTTAAAGGATTATAGAGCACCAGATAAGGTTAGTGCTATTGCTCATGTTTAGACGAACGATGTTCTGGATTCAGTTGTTCCAAAACCTCATCCTCATCTTTGCTTTGTGCTTCATATGTATTAGGGGCTTCTTCGATGCGCCAGACGCCACCATGAAGAATCACATACCGCCATTCAAGGTTACGACTGTTATTAAAGTCTGCGGGAGTTGCAGTTTTAAGCAAATCAAGGACATCATCCGGCGCGGCATCATGAATATCTAGCTCGCCTTTTTGTACTTTGTGAATATAGTTCTGTATCAACCCTTGTGGGTCTGGACGAAAGATTATACGGTCCATATGACGCAAGTTGTGTTCGGCTGCGTGACGATGTTCTGGAATGTCCATGTCGGTCATGATACGCCGACGTAGAGCTTCAAAGTAGCTATACTGTATGATGCCACTACAGATAAACTGCAACACGGAGGCCGAGTCAGATTGACTTTCATCCCATTTTTTAAACAGGTCCGCTATCGTTCCCGCCGCATCAGCAATAATTGGTATTCCTCCAAGATGGCGTTCTGCCGCACGTTGGGCATATAGTGCAGCTAACTCTGCCACTGTTTTGCGGTCATACAGACCATTTATATGATCCATTGCAATGCCACGTACATGACGCAAATAGCCGATGGCTGGAACATCTTCGGGGTCGCGTGGATCATGACGCGAGTTTTCGTATGGCGTCTCTACATACCAATCTAAATTAGGCCGCTTGATGCCGACGGTAAATTGTTCAAACGGTACAACCTCATTACGCCAACTAGCGATATGCACACCTTTTGTTTTCGCCTCGATAAGGAAGGTATTATCATACCCCTTACTAGGATCGCTGAGGAGATACAGGATAGCGGAATGGCTCCATTTACTCCCTGTACCAATACGTATCATGCGTGCGAACACTTCTTTGGGGTCCTGGTTTGCTCGTAGCACCACATCCGCAACACGCATATATGGTCCTTCGTCGTTGGTTTGCAGAAAGTAGGTCAATGGGTCATCACTCACATGTATAGCTCGATATGCCATCGGTATTTGCTCCTTGTCGTTATGCTCTTCCACCTCAAGATTATGCACTTACACACA
>CAXUIS010000326.1:0-5499 GCA_964250915.1 uncultured Ktedonobacteraceae bacterium
TATTTACAAGAGAAAAAATGTTATGCACAAGGCAAGTACCGAGATAAATCTGACAGCAGAACTGACAGCAGAGACAGCAGATAACAACGGACAATCACATACGACAATGGAAAAAAAGCCTAGAAATAAGGCTAAGACAACACACTAGCACCAAGCTATACACTAGCTTTTTCCCCCTACTTACACTATACTAATGTCAGTATTGGTGGATGGAAAGGACCGAGAAACGTGCTTGTCGATAGCCATACTCATATCGACACCCCCCGCTTTGATGCTGACCGCGAGGCCGTTATTCAGGCTGCATTGAATGGTGGTGTCACACGCATGATTGACCCTGGCTGTGATCTCCCATCGAGTCAGGCCGCGCTCGCCCTTGCAAAGACACATCCAGGGATTGTCTATGCGGGCGTTGGCGTACACCCACACGAGGCCACAACATATACTGATGAAATAGGGGAGCAGCTTCGTGGAATGACACGAGAGCCGGAGGTGGTCGCAATTGGCGAGTTTGGTCTGGATTATTTCCGTATACTCTCTCCACGCGATACGCAACGTGCCGTATTTTGTGCTCACCTCGACCTTGCACGCGCATGTGACCTCCCATGCATTATCCATGTACGCGACTCACACGAGGACGTTGTGGAGTTGTTGCGTACGCATGGACAAGGCTTGCGAGGCGTCTTTCACTGCTTTTCAGGTGATGTGGCACAGGCGGAAGAATGTCTCGGTTTTCCTGGTTTTGTGCTCTCGTTTGCTGGTCCTTTGACCAAACAGGGCAATGCACTACCGGATGTGGCACGTATGGTTCCGCTAGATCGTGTATTGGTTGAGACCGATAGTCCCTATCTTGTGCCGAAGCCACTTAAGGCGAAGCGCAACGAACCACTTTTTGTACAATATACTGCCGCGAAACTCGCCGAGTTGCGCCGTATGACACTAGAAGAAATTGCCCAGGTGACGACCGCGAACGCCGTCCGTCTGTTCAATATAAGAGAGAATTCCAATGAAGTTATTTAACACGCTCACCCAGTCACTCGAAACGTTTGTGCCGCTCGACGATACTATACGTATCTATGTGTGTGGTGTCACGCCCTACGATACGACGCATTTGGGCCATGCCTTCACGTATGTCTCGTTTGACACGCTTATTCGCTACCTGGAATTTAGCGGGCACAAGGTCAAATATATACAAAACGTGACCGATATCGACGATGACGTGTTACGCAAGGCACGCGAATTGGGTATGCAATGGGACGAGCTAGGCCGACGAGAAACTGAGCGTTTCCTGCGTGATATGGACTCATTAAATGTGCGTCGGCCCGATGTATACGCGAAAGCCACCGAGGAAATTCCGGGCATTCTTGCGATGGTGACGACGCTGGTTGAGCGCGGTTATGCTTATGTGAGCGAGGGCTGTGTCTTCTACGATGTACCTCACGATCCAAGTTTTGGTGGTATGGCTCGTGCAGTAGGTCTCAAGGACTATGCGTCAATGCTCGAAATTGCGAACGAGCGCGGCAACTTTCCCAATGACACACGCAAACATGACCCACTTGATTTTGTGCTATGGCAAGCGCAAGCTCCAGGTGAACCTGCATGGGCGAGTCCGTGGGGACCTGGACGCCCCGGCTGGCATATCGAATGTAGTGCTATGTCGCTGCATTATCTCGGTGAGCAGATAGACATTCATGGTGGTGGGGCCGACCTTAACTTTCCGCATCATACCTGTGAGATCGCGCAATCTGAACACTATACACAAAAAGCTCCCTTCGCGCGCATCTGGGCGCACACGGGTATGGTCTATCAGGATGGCGAGAAGATGAGCAAATCGCTCGGCAATTTGACGCTAGTTAGCAACCTGCTCAAAGAATACACTCCTGACGCGATCCGTATTGTGCTACAAAGTCACCATTATCGCTATCCATGGGAATGCTTCCCCGAAGACCTCAAGATTGCCGCAGAGACCGCTAACACACTTGAGCAACTACAGAAGCTTGTAGGCAGTGACCTCTCGAATGAGCAAAACAAGGATACCACGCTGTTGCATAATCGCTTCCTGTCCGTGATGGATAACGACCTCAATACGCCGGAGGCGGTACTCATGTTGCGCAAGAGTGCTCAACTTGCTCTGGAAGGTCATGATAGTACGCTTGGAGGCGAAGTGTTACGCTTGGCGAGGATATTGGGGTTATGTGCGTAGATAGCACCTATTAAAACTATATGTCATACCAAAGCCAGGGCGCCCGCAAGGGGACGCTCCTCCCATACGCGAAGACGTGTGAACCCATATTATATGGGAGGGGCGTCCCCTTGCGGACACTCTAGCCCTCGTTGTATACGTTAATTATATAATGAATGAGAAAACCGTATGTCACAGACCACTATTCGCTCGATTCGCGTCGAACCTTTAAACATACCGCTCCTGGAGCCGTTTGCTATTGCGACAGGTAGCGTGACTTCGGCACAAAATGTGCTTATCACGCTCACATTACAAGATGGAAGCGTGGGCTATGGCGAGTGTGCTCCATTTCCTCCGAGTACAGGCGAGAGTCAGGCAACGGCACTTGCAGCGGCTCAAGATTGTATTGCATTGCTTGAAGGGAAAGATGCGGCACACTGGCGTCGTCTTTCTAAACTGGTTCATAGTATGTACTATAGTCAGTCAACCGTTTGTGCTGGCATTGAAATGGCATTGCTCGACGCCCTGACACGTTCGTATGGCGTACCACTCTATATCTTTTTTGGTGGTGCTAGCACGAGTATTGAAACGGATATCAGCATTCCTCTTGTCGTGCCTGAACATGCAAAAACGCTGGCACGCGATATCGTCAAGCGTGGTGTAACAAGTATTAAGATCAAGGTCGGTAGCGACTTATACGAGGATGTCGAGCGTGTTGAGGCTATTCGTGAGGCTGCCCCTGGTCTCGGCCTGACACTCGACGCCAATCAGGGCTATACACCTAATGAAGCCTTATTATGCTTAGAGGCTCTCGATGATCGTAATATTCGTCCACTCATGCTGGAACAGCCAGTACATAAAGATGACTACGACGGACTATGCTACATCTCGCAACATACAACCGTACCTATCTTCGCCGATGAAAGTGCTTCTAGTCCGGCGAACGTGGCACGTCTTATCAAAATGAATGCTGTATCAGGTATCAACATTAAGCTGATGAAATCGGGCATTGTTGAGGCAATGGATATCGCCGCCGTGTGTCGTGCTAATGGCATACAACTCATGATAGGTGCCATGATTGAGTCGAGGCTTGCCGTCAGTGCCGCAACACACTTCGTAGCAGGTATTGGCGGTTTCCGCTATATCGACCTCGACACACCCATGCTGCTTGCCGATGATCCCTTCACAGGAGGCTTTGAGCAAAAAGGCGGTGTATATGATGTGGCAGGAATTAAACGTGGGTTAGGGATAGAGAAAAAATAGGTTCAATGGCGGGTAAATGCCCGCCATTGAACCTATTTTTTCTATCTATATGCTTCAGCTTGCAAATTGAACAATTCTGCGTAACGACCGTCGATTTCCATCAACTGCTCATGTGAGCCGCTTTCGAGAATTGTGCCGTTCTCTAATACGAAGATTCTGTCTGCCAAGCGTACAGTGCTGAAGCGGTGACTGATGAAGAGGGCGGTTTTGCCATCGGTCAGGGCGCGGAAGTGTGAGAAGACTTCTGACTCCGCCTGTGCATCGAGCGAACTGGTGGGTTCGTCGAGAATGAGGATACGTGCATCACGCATAAAGGCACGTGCCAGCGCGACCTTTTGCCACTCACCCCCGCTCAACTGCGTGCCCTTATCGAACCACTTGCCGAGCATCGTATCGTATTGTTCGGGCAATCGCTCGATGACCGCGTTAGCACCACTCTTACGGGCGGCACTGGTCACGAGTTCCCGATCTTCAATTTCGCCGATGCGTCCGACGCCAATGTTCTCACGTGCGCTCATGAAGTAGGTCACGTAGTCCTGGAAGATAACGCCCACTTGCTCGCGCAGTTCTTTCAGGTCGTATTCCTTGATGTTGCGTCCACCAATCAGGATTTCACCACCATCTGGGTCATATAAGCGTGTCAGCAACTTGACCATCGTTGTCTTGCCTGCGCCGTTACGCCCGACAAGCGCGATAGACTCGCCTGCTTCAATTTTGAAACTTACATGCTTCAACGCGTATTGTGTCAGTGGGTCTTTGCCGGGATAGGTGAAGCTTACATCGCGGAACTCGATGTCCAGCCCCTTGATATGTTCATTAGGCAGTACAGGCTCCGGTGTTGAAGGCGACACAATTCTTGGCTCGTAAGCTAGAAAATCGAACAATGTGTTGATGTACAGGTTGTTCTCATACGTGTTGGAGATACCGTTCAACAGATTTTGAAAGCTCTGCCCCGCCTGTACAGCCGCTTGCGTATAGGCAATCAGGCCACTTACGCCAAGCGCGCCTGTCACGGCGCGTATTGCGACATACAGATAGATGCCTGTATTAGCGGCACCTGTGAGGCCAGTCCATACGAAGTTCATCAGGTAGCGGCGTAGCAGAATGACCTTGTTCTCTTCATAGAATTTATTCGCGAACTGACGAAATTGAGATATGAAGTAGTTTCCCAGTGTGAACAACTTGATCTCTTTGTTGTAGGTATCTGTTGTCATCAGCGATTGAATATAGCTCATCTTACGACGTTCGGGTGACTGGCGGCGCATGCGTTGATAGCCAATCCAGCCGTATTTCGCGCTGGAGATAAATGCTGGAATAGGAATGATTAACGCGACGATGGCTAGCCACCATTCGAGTTGCAACAGGATTGCGATAACCGAGAATAGCGTCACCATTGTACGGAATAGGTCGAATGTCTGCGAAATCATCGACACAGGCTGGTACGTCGATTGGTCTGTCGCCTGACGTAGTTTATCATAAAATGTGGGATCCTCGAAAAACGAGAGGTCCAGCGTGTTCGATTTTTCCAGGACGAGCAACTGTATTTTGTTCGAGACCTTTTCCTGCAACAACTGTTGTACGATATTGCCCAATGTACTCAACAGGCTCGTTAACAGCACAACTCCAAGTTGCAGACTCACCGGAAAAAAGATCGGATTGATCGAGTGTATTCTGATGCCTACTTCGACACTGTTTACCACTACGCGTGTGATTTCAATGCTCAGTGCTGGCATAAAGCCCTGTAGAATACTGAGGACACCCATAAGCACCGTGAACAGAACACTTGCGGACAATACAAGCTTCATGACACGCGGAATACTTGCGAATGCGATAGGCACCTGCCGTAAACTAAACCCATCCTCATCAGGATTGCGGCTTCGTCTACGTGACACAGGTGCGGGACTAACAGTTTGACTCATGGGCATGCTCTTTCTTGTTCTATATTGAATTAGGAACATTGTACGATGATGGATTTTTGTAGGGACCGATTTATCACATCCTCTCAGCAACCAACCGCCGACGAGGACGCGATAAATCGGTCCCTACTAGTCTGTCAA
>CAXUIS010000327.1:0-5482 GCA_964250915.1 uncultured Ktedonobacteraceae bacterium
AGGAGCAAACCGTCGTTACCTATTGTGTACTCGACAGTGCCTACTGCTTGTCCATCTACGCTGATATTCCAAGCATTCTCTACTGATGCTTGCATGAGCGCAATGGTATATTCTTGCTCTTGATGATGATACATGACTCTGCGCGCTTCACCAATCATACGCCACGGACCTAACGTTTTCCAGGGACTAGTCGGCTGTATTGATGACGTAGTTTGCTTCTGGACTCTGTGTACTTCCTGTGTTACTTCGTAGATAGCCGCCGCGACTAGCACATCTCGTGGTAGTTTTTGTGAAGTTGATGGGGTAAGTAGATGATATTCGTTCAAAAAACCTGTATGTGTGTGTCCTTCACGAAACGCAGGATGAAGCGCGATAGTGTGTAGCAGGGGGATATTTGTAGTGACGCCAAACAACTCACTCTGCTCTAATGCTCGTTGTAGACGTGAAATTGTAGCGTTGCGGTCTTCCCCATACACAATCAGTTTAGCAATCATAGGATCGTAGAATTGCGTAATCTCGTCGCCGCTTTCGATACCACTATCAACACGAATACCTGAACCTTCTGGTACGGTAAATGTGTTGATGGTGCCAGTTGAGGGCAGAAAATTATGTTCCGCATCCTCTGCGTAGATTCGCACCTCGATAGCATGTCCACGAGGACGTATCTGTTCCTGTGTTAAGGCAAGTGGTTCACCAGCCGCGATCAACAATTGGTGACGCACGAGGTCAAGCCCCGTTACCAGTTCTGTCACGGGATGCTCCACTTGAAGACGCGTGTTCATTTCCAAGAAATAATAATGTTTGTCAGAATCGAGAATAAATTCCATCGTGCCTGCGTTGACATAGCCCGCGGCTTGTGCGATACGAACGGCAGTCGCGCCCATTTCGGCTCGCAATGCTGGCGTGAGTGCAACGGATGGACTCTCTTCGACAATCTTTTGATGCCGACGCTGAATGGAGCATTCACGTTCACCTAAGTGAAGCATGTTGCCATGCATATCGCCAAGTATCTGTATCTCGACATGACGTGGCTGTTGTATCAGACGTTCAAGAAATACCGTGTCGTCGTCAAATGATGCGAGTGCCTCACGCTTTGCACCTGCCAGTTGCTCTAAAAATGCGTTTGCGTCGTGTACCTCGCGCATGCCTTTGCCACCACCACCGGCTGATGCCTTTACCAACAAGGGAAAGCCGATACGCTGCGCTTCGTCAAGCAAGAGTGTTTCATCTTGACTTTCCCCTGCATAGCCGGGAACAGTGGGTGCATCGACAGAACGCGCAATCTGTTTCGCCGAAATCTTCGCACCCATAGCACGCATAGCCTTCGCTGGTGGCCCAATAAAGACAATGCCCGCACGTTCACATGCTTCGACAAAATCTGCGTTCTCCGAAAGAAAACCATAACCTGGATGAATAGCTTCGGCTCCGCTTCGTTGTGCAACGGCGAGCAGCGTTTCTATTCGTAAATAGCTTTGTGTTGCGGGTGCTGGACCAATAGCATATGCCTCGTCAGCCATGCGTACATGACGAGCATGAGCGTCAACATCCGAGTATACCGCGACGGTGCGTATGTCCATTTCCCGGCACGTTGCCATGATGCGAACGGCAATCTCGCCACGATTGGCAATCAAAATCTTCTTAAACATAATATGTTACTGCTTCACTTGTTCTGTAGAGACAATCCAACTTGGCTTGCGTTTCTCTAAAAATGAGCGCAACCCCTCTTGCCCTTCCTGACTTACGCGCAGCCGTGCGATAGTCGAAGCTGTATAGTTCCGTGCTGTTTCATGATCCATCTGTCCTACTGTCAACGCCAGCGTCTTGCATGCACGTAGAGCCTGCGGTCCACTAGTCAATAGCTCGTTCACTGCCTTTTGTATGGCATCATCAAGATGTTCAAGTGGTACTACAGAATGAATCAGGCCAATCTCGCGCGCACGCGTAGCACTAAAACGTTCACCCGTCACAAAGAGTACACGAGCGTTCGACACACCAATTTTGTGTAGCACAAAGGGCGAGATCACTGCTGGTGCTATGCCTAGTTTCACCTCACTAAATGCGAAACGCGCACTCTCGGCGGCAATTGCAATATCACACACAGAAACGAGTCCAACTCCACCGCCCATTGCTGTGCCATTGATACGTCCAACAACGGGACAGGGAAGTGTGTTGATTATGGAAAGGAGGTCCGCAAGACGAAGTGCATCGTGCAGGTTCTGCTCTTCTGTAAGAGTGTTCGCCGACTTCATCATGCTTAAATCTGCACCCGCACTAAACGAGGGTCCGTCTCCTGTGAGAATCACGCCATGCAGTTGTTCGTTTGTTCCTAGCACCGTAAATGCGGATAGTAGTTCTTCGATAATCTGCCCATTAAACGCATTGTGTACTTCTGGACGCTGTAATGTCACGGTGGCGATGCGTTCCTGATGGCTGTACTCAACCGAGATAAAGGTATAGAAAGTATGCTGTACCATAATCTTTCCTTCTTTGTATTGTTACATACGGAACACGCCAAAAGGCGTTTCGGGCATGGGAGCATTCAACGATGCAGCGATACCAAGTGCCAGTACATTGCGCGTATCACACGGATCAATGATACCATCATCCCACAGGCGAGCAGTGCTATAATACGGATTGCCTTCTTCCTCATATTTATCGAGGACGGGTTGCATAAACGCTTGTTCTTCCTCCACGCTCATGGTTTTTCCGCGTGTTGCTAATCCATCTTTACGGACCGTTGCTAACACTGTTGCCGCTTGCAACCCACCCATAACCGAGATACGCGCGTTGGGCCACATCCACAACTGACGTGGTGAATAAGCTCGCCCACACATACCATAGTTGCCAGCACCAAACGAGCCGCCAATAACGACGGTAAACTTAGGTACAGGCGCGTTTGCCACAGCCATCACCATCTTTGCGCCGTCTTTTGCGATGCCGCCATTCTCGTACTGGCGTCCAACCATAAAGCCTGCTATATTCTGTAAAAAAACGAGTGGTGTGCGTCGTTGCGCGCATAGCTCAATAAAATGCGTCGCCTTGAGCGCACTTTCAGAAAAGAGAATACCGTTGTTTGCTATGATGCCAATTGGATAGCCCATGATGCGAGCAAAACCGCACACAAGCGTCGTTCCATATAACTCTTTAAATTCGTGAAAATTGCTCCCATCGACAAGCCGAGCAATAATCTCACGAACATTATAACTTTTGCGATTATCCTTCGGCACAATACCATAGAGGTCTCGCGCATTATAGCGTGGAGGTTCAGATGGATGAATATCCCAGGGAATGTGCTTACGTCGGTTGAGATGTGACACGATACTACGGCAAATGGCAAGCGCATGTGGATCGTTGAGCGCATAATGGTCGGTGACACCAGAAATACGACTATGAACATCGGCACCGCCCAAGTCTTCCGCGCTCACTTCTTCACCCGTCGCAGCCTTTACTAGTGGAGGACCACCCAGGAAAATAGTGCCGTTACCCTGCACAATCACCGTCTCGTCACTCATCGCTGGCACATAGGCACCGCCAGCCGTACATGATCCCATCACCGCCGCGATCTGTGGAATGCGTTGACTCGACATACGCGCCTGATTGTAGAAGATACGCCCAAAGTGGTCGCGGTCAGGAAACACATCCGCTTGTAGTGGTAAGAAGGCACCGCCCGAATCGACGAGATAAATACAGGGTAGTTGATTTTGCTCGGCAATTTCCTGGGCGCGTAAATGCTTTTTGACGGTCATGGGGTAGTATGTCCCACCCTTAACGGTTGCATCGTTTGCCACAATCATGCATTCCTGGCCCTCGACTAGCCCAATTCCTGTAATGATGCCAGCAGAGGGAGCATCATTTTCATACATATCATAGGCCGCGAGCGGACTTAGTTCGAGAAAGGGAGTGTCGGGGTCACAGAGAAGTTGTACACGTTCGCGTGCGAGTAGCTTATTGCGTTTACGATGTTTTGCGATAGCGTCAGGGCCACCGCCCTGCTGTACCTGTTGCACATGCTGGCGGAGGTCTTCTAATAAAGAGTGAAAGTAGTCCGTGTTTTCTTGAAATTCGGGGCTGGTGCGTTCTATATGTGTTTCGAGAATACCCATAGATGTTTGTGTTCCTCTCAGCGACGACGATGAGTGAGGGGCAACAGAAAACTTTTTGCTCCGTTGCTCTGTTATTTCAGCATAGCACCGTGTATGAAGAGCGTCAAGTGAGAAGAAATCATACGTGAAAGAGGAAGGAAAGTATAGTTTCCAAAAATGTGGTGAGGGTCAGGTATTCACCTGACCCTCGTTTCATTCATCTTCTTACGTCTCCTGTTCACATATCGTGTCCTAATCAACTCAGATCAGAAAGTATTGATAGTGTTCAGTAGAAGCCTCTGTAATGCTCTGAGAATTCGGAGCGAATGTCGCTTTAAGACGTTGCAGTGTCCAGCAAGGACATTTTTAATGCACTGTCAAGTCGAATACTGTCAGATATTCAGAGGGTTAACGCGCCCGCATCTACGGGCACTCCTGGTCAATCTGAAATACTACTCCAAGTAAGCGAACTGGTTTTTTCATTGACCACATACAGTGACTCCTTTCGGATTACCGTGCAAGGCTTTAGCCAAGTGCCAGAGTATTTTTGTTTCCCTGGATTGCACTCCATCTTTTGGAGAACACTCTAAGACTACCATTTAGATTCTCGAAAGTCAATCCCCTATTCCATTTCCGTAAGGGAAGCAAAAGAGTTCTAAGGGGACTCTAATCTACCTCAAGTTGGTATTCTCTTGCAGCACTTTGAAGTGTTTTATTCAAAGTGGTGAGTGCGGTGTGTGGGTCAATAGGTTCCTTCATCGCTTGTGCTTCGGTGTCTAGGTGATTCTTCACAGAAGGAGTATCTTTTCGTAAGTCCTCGACCAGCTCGATCAGCTTGCTCACTTTGCGTTCAGTCAATAGAGTAATTTGCAGATCCAGGTGACGACGTTGCTCCGTCATTTTCGCCTGGCGGTTCTGAGTAATGAGTATTGCTGTTGTCATAAGCAAGGCACCTACGCTCACTGTGTCTTGTAGCCAACTAAATGGTGGTGGATCAATGGCTGGGAAGCCAAGAATTTTGTAAAACTCATTGAGCAGTACCCAGAGTAGTACAAGGAGCAGAATTAAGTAGAGAGCTAATGGGCGTCCTATACTATTTGTTACTTTTTCAATCGCGCGTTGGTGACGACTAACTTTCTGTTCGGCGACCATACGCATATCAACGATAGTCTCAATGTCTTTATCGAGAATATCGGTCAGTTCCATCATATGTTCTTGTGTGTCATTGTTTGTCTGATTATCTATCACGCATATTTCCTATTTGTTTAGTGTTTCGTGTTTATATATTATAGATACTTGTATCAAGCCTTGTCGGGTAATATTAATGATATTGTAAAATACAGTTTGGCACGGCGGTCTCATCGCCGTGCCAAACTATACTTATAGAACTGAGATTGGGT
>CAXUIS010000328.1:0-5451 GCA_964250915.1 uncultured Ktedonobacteraceae bacterium
TACCCGAAAAACGACAAAAGCACGCCATTTCTTGCTATACTAGGAAAATCCCAAAACACTCCTAGGAAAGTGAGAAATGACGTGGATGTACCTTACCATATTTGACCAGGTAGACCAAGCGGAGTTGCACGCTCTGGAAGTTGCTCCCCAGTCCTTGTATCGCGCCTTTGAACAGGTGGCGGATGGACGCAAAGCCAAAGGCAAACGCTCTCCGTTGCCCTTGCTCTTAACATTGCTGTTGTTAGGAAAACTCGCAGGCGAAACCAAAGTCAGTGGCATCATCGACTGGCTGCGCGAGAGACAAAGCACGCTCTGTGCTCAACTGGATTGGCCGAAGCGATTTCCCGTGCAATCGACCTACAGTGAGGCATTAGCTCTTTGCAATGCCGAGCAGATTGCCAGCGTGATCGCTCAGGTGATCCTCAAGGCACGAGCCGTGCAGGAGTGTGGGAGCGAACCGAGCCGATTGCAGGCCAGCAAGCAGCACGAGACGCTCACACATGTGGCGATGGATGGCAAAACACTTCGAGGCACGCTCAAACATCGCTCAGAAGGACAGCCCTCGGTGCATCTGCTCGGCTTCTATGACTGTCAGAGTGGCATTGTGCTGGCTCAACGGGCGGTAGCAAGCAAAGAAAATGAGATCAGCGCTGCCGCCGCGTTGCTGCACCCAACTCTCGTGAAAGGACGCATCATCAGTACCGATGCTCTGCATACCCAAAAGAAGTGGTGTACAGGGGTATATTGCTTTGGAGGCTACTACCTGTGCATCGTCAAAGAGAACCAACCCACGCTCTCTGAAGATATCCGAGATTTCTTTGAGGACCCTGATGCTCTGCAAGAGGAATGGGGATATGCCAAGCGAGTGCAAAAGGGTCATGGACGGCTCGAAATCCGAGAAATCTGGACGAGTACGCAGATGAATGAGTGGTTTGAGAAAGACTGGACAGGACTCGCTCAAATCTTTCGCCTCCGACGTGTAGTGAAAATAGCCGAGAAAGAGCGCGAAGAGGTGGTGTATGGCATCACCAATCTGCCTCGCAAGAAGGCGAATGCCGCTCGGCTTCTGGCCTTGCAACAAGAGCATTGGCGTATCGAAAATCGCTTGCATTATCGACGGGATGTGACGCTGGGAGAAGATGCCTCTCAAGTGCGTGTGGCAGGTGCGCCTCAAGCATTGGCGGCTCTTAATGGAGGACTTCTTGCCTTAATGGATTGGTTGCAGGTGCGCAATGTCGCCTCCCAGATGCGCCATTATTGTGCTCATCCGCGCGACGCCTTACTTTTACTGTGTGGCGAGTTAGTACCGCATAACGGGTAAAGCAAAAAGCCCTGCAAAAAGGTGCATGAGACATTTCAAATGCCTAAGCCTGATGTACACCATCAATTCACGCAAAGGACACTCCTTTAGATAGAATTATGCGTTTCGATCAGAGGCATCTCGTCCCAAAGTTGACCCTCAAGCTCACGCCCACTCGCTGTCGCGGTGCGTCCACCCCACTGCTTGAAATAGAACAGCACGTTCGCGTTCTGACATTGGTCACGAATGCTCGTGGCCCATTCTGCCTTCATAACGCGGTGGTTGAGGCCAGACTCTCCTGAGACGATGACCCAACCAATGCCATCAAGGTTCAAGTTGTCCAAAGGACCAAGCAGAGGCTCACAGGCGAGAAATTTAAGCTGCGCGGGTATAGCGCGGAGGTACTCAATGCGGCGGACAACACTCTCATCTTCGACTGATGTACCCAGCCAGAGATTGCGCGGCCAGTCAAGTTGGTCCGAAATCTTGCGGACCCTGCCAGGCCGTTTCGTGAGTAGCTGGTAGGTGTGCTGCGGTGTCTCGACCATAACGGTGAAGACATCGCGGATGAACGAGAGAGGGACACTTGGGTGGAACATATCGCCCATGGAAGTAACAAAGATAATTCTTGGGTGATGCCAATGGTAAGGTTTCTGCAACACGTTTGGATGCATTGCCACACCGAAGCCTGGTCCTGAGGTCATAGGATCGCCGTCGGTTTGGTACTTCTCTACCCTCATGGCCTTGAGGTGTTTCGCCAGAGCGAGAGCATAGCAATGATCGCAACCAGCCGACACGCGATCACATCCCGTTACGGGATTCCATGTGGTAGTTTTCAATTCTTCTGAACGTCTCGTTGCCATGTGCGCCTCCTCAGCTCATTCGTCAAAAAACTGTTTGAGAAACGTGAGATGGTGGTTGAGCTGTACCTGCCACAGGACGAGTACGATCTTGCTCCGAGTACGCCGTCGTGTCAAATCGTGTACAGGTTGTTCCTCCATGATCATCGTCCAGTGGCGAACATGTTGGATACTGTAGGACTCCGTGACGGTCGGCGACATGAATGCTAGTATAACTCACTGTTTCCATTGATAACAATAACACGTTATCACTTAGTTGTCAATACGATAACGTGTTATTGTTATCAATGGAAACATAGAATGACCTTGAAACGGGAGGCGAATCTGTAGCAATCAGTTCGATGAATAGCCTCATTTTCTGTACAGAAGCGTGACAGAAACGCTCGTTTCTGTCACGCTCTCGAATACCTAGATGTCCACCAACCTCTGCAACATTGGCCCATCTGACGAGGATCAACTCAAATCAAGGTTCTGTGTCGATGAACCGCGTGAGCCACTCATCCAAGAGAGCATGTTCTGCCTTAGTAAACGGACGTGCATCCTCCGCCAATACTGCTTTGAGGGCTACCGCGAAGCGAGTCAGATCATTGCGAAGAGAGGGCTGAGAATTTGTAGAAGCAGTGTGCGAGTCGGTGGTGATGGCTGCGAGGATCGCCTCGCGGGTGGCGACTGAGAGCGCCAGGTCACGACTCGCGTCGCCTTGTGCAATGAGCGCGAGGACAACACCGGCTCCAGCAGCATGAAGCATACCCACCGCACGTTCAGTGCCAACGCGCAAGCGACCCACCTCGGCGACCCGCTGCACTAGTCCAAGAAGTACATCCCGCAACTTGGCTGCGGCGGGATTCGGTGCGCCCGGATGGGGATTGCCGTACATCAACGTGTACAGATCAGGGTTAGCCAGCCCAAAATCGACGTTCAGGTTCCAGCCCCGGCGCAGGTCTTCCACTGGGTCCTGGTCGTTCTCTCGCGCTCGATGGCTCTCGAGGTAGGTGTCGTAGCCGTGCCTGACGACCGCCTCGAGCAAGCCCTGCATGTCGCCGAACTGACGATAGATGGTCGGAGCCTGTACACCGGCAGTACTACTGACAGATCGAGTAGACACTGCCTCGCGTCCTCCCTCGATCAGCAGACGCGCCGCTGCCTGTAGAATGCGGTCGTGAGTATTCATGTTGGTTTCGCTTTCCATAATGACTATGGTAACATACATCAGTTAGGAGTGCAAAGGTCATGGGTAGACGACCTCGTGACGCACCTCGCCGTGACCTTGTGGAGTCAACAAGCGACTGAGTTCCTCTCCACATCGGCTTTGCGCCTCCCAGCGCAGAAAAAAGGCGGAAAGAAGCTTGTCCAATCGGTTGCCCCACTTAAGCTCTTTTGTCCTGCCAATTTCGCTAGGACTAATAAACAGAGGATGAGTGCCAACGAGTAGTGCTTGCCTTGAGTGCGACGGGCATCAGGAAGCTCTTGTAAGGCTTCATACAGGGAGACCAGCGGTAAGCTTGCTTCGTCCGTGGTCAATGGTGTCTCTGAGAGCAATGTTGTAGAGTCTATGTGAGAGATTTCCTAGTGGTGGTCTGAATTTTTTGTATTCTACAAGAAAATCTCTTCTTTTTCACCTTTCGCGGATTGCTGTTCTGTTTATTAAAATTGGAAAGCCCTGGTAGACGAAATCATCATGTTGACAACCCTTGTGTTATCATTGAAAACGTGATATAGTTATCAAAGATAACGCGTTGACACCCTTTCACGACTCGGTGGAAGGAGAAGAGACGCGAGAAATATCGTAGTGAGGCATTACCTGAGTTCTCAGAAGTCATGCTCTCAATGAACACGAGGAGACGTTACCATGTCAACGAACATTGATTCGACCATTCACGTATTGAAAGGTCAGCTGAATGCGGCCGCCGTTCAGAAGGGTGCTCAGATGATCGGTAAATGGGAAGCCGATCTGGAGCATGCTGATTGGGTTGGAGCCAAGACCATCCATGCCGATCTGGTCAAACTGCGCCACCACTTGGAAAGCGGCAAGTTAGATGGTGCCACTATCGGCAAGTTGCTGATCAAACTGGGCGAGTCCACCGAGCGTGCAGCTATACACGCCAAGGGTGACACCGTCGACCATTTGAAGAGCCTGGGTCAGGCACTTGTGAAGGCTGGCGAAGGTCTGCGATGAGGTCGAGAGCGACAGCACCAGCCGAGCGGTCAAGATGGAAACACGAGGCGGCTACCGACCTTCGGTAGACTGAGTTTTGCTCGCTCGTCCCTCTTAGCTTGAACACTCTTACATAGTCAAGCCAAGAGGGATGCATATCGTAGAAAAGAGGAACGATGCACCATAGTCAGATAAGCGTCACTCCCCCGGCGGACTTCAATTTCGAGGCTACGGTCAGCAGTCACGGCTGGGAACGACTTGAGCCTTTCTCGCTGAACCGTGAAAATCAGGTTTTGATGCGCATCGAGCACCTCCCTTCACAACTCGCGTGCCTTGAGATCACATATGCCGGTGAGATCAATGTCGCTGTTCATAGTGACACCAAGCTCAAAGAAAAAGACCAGAACTACATTCCTGAGTTCATCACTCACTGCTTCTGCTTAGATTGGGACATAAGCGGGTGGTATGCGCAAGTAGCAGACGATACCGCCTACAGCTTTCTCAAAGAGAAGCGACTGGGTAGACTCCTCGTCACCCCCAGCATGTGGGAGAACTTAGTCAAGACGCTGTTCTTGACCAACACCCACGCTCGGCACACTACCGCGATGGCCGCAAAATTCTGTACCTTGGGCGACTCTTTTGGGGAGAAGCACGCCTTTCCAACCCCGGAACAGGTCCTCGCCAAGAGCGAGGACCAATTGGAAAAGCAAACAGGCATGGGCTACCGCGCAAAGTACGTGTATGACCTGGTAGAAGCAATAGCGTCAGGCTTCGACCCGGAATCGTTGCGGAACCCCTCGCTCAGTTATGAAGATATCTTCGAGAAGGTCAGGTCGCTTCACGGTTTCGGCGTATACAGCGCAAGCTACGTCCTTAAAATTTTGGGACGCTTTGAGCGCATTAGTATAGATACCGTGACTCGTCGCTACTTTAAAGAGATTTCTGGACAAGAGAATGCCACTGATGCTGACATCAATGCCTACTACGAGCACTTCGGTGAATACAAAGGGATGGTCGCCTTCTGGGATGTGTCGCGTCTCGCGGATCAGAAAGACGAGTTGTCCTTTTAGAAATTTTATCGTTTTGCAAGGCCGTCAAGAGCCTAGGTGTCAAACGCATGGTCTTCGTGAAAGAAG
>CAXUIS010000329.1:0-2435 GCA_964250915.1 uncultured Ktedonobacteraceae bacterium
GTGTTATTGTTTTTTGTCTCTATGCAAGAGAACCTGAGATGACTATACTATTCTTATAATAGCAAAAAAAGAGAGAAGGATAGTGACTTATGTGTTTTCTAGCAGAACCTTCTGTACAGTATAAAGACAGTTATCTTGCAGCAGTGCGAGAACTGCAAGGTGAAGGAAAGCGTCTTGACGAAAATATCCGCTTCCTTTCAGAGAATTTTCCAGCCTTTGTGCATCGTTCCTTGCAACAAAAAGACCGCTCGAAGCTAGTGTCAGGTCGCGTGCCAAATGCTGATTTCTGGCTTATTGACAATGGCGAGTTCGTGGGACGACTCAACCTGCGCTATGAGTTGGATTCCGACCTGCTAAAATTTGGTGGGCATATTGGTTATGAAGTACGTCCATCACGGCGTAAACAGGGCTATGGTACACACATGTTACATCTTGGCCTGGAAATTGCGAAAGCCGCAGGCATACACAAAGTACTCGTCACCTGTGATGAAAATAATATTGGTTCAAAAAAGATTATTGAGCATAACGGTGGACAATTTGAAAACGCTGTCCACATCGACGGTTCTGCCATCAAAAAACTACGCTATTGGATCAATGTGTAAGGACCGATGTATCGCGTCCTTGTCGGCATAGTCTAATCGCAAAGAGGGTGTGCTAAAGCAGACCCGTACAGAACTTTCATAATATTTCCACAACCGTCAGTAACTCCTCTGTACGGGTCTGCTTTAGCACACCCTGGTGACCCGTTGTATGTGATAAAATACTACAGAGTAATCGTTCAAGTACATAAGGAACTTACTATGATGGCTGCACCCTATGTTATCTCTGTTGGTCTTGCGGATGTCCGTCACGATCCTGATCCCACATCTGAGCTTGTAACGCAAGCGTTTATGAATGTATCCGTAACTCCTGGTGAAAGCGTAGGCGAGTGGACGCATATCACGCTCTCGGACTACAAAGGCTGGGTGTGTACTGACGTATTAGCAGACCCCGTGATGAAAGGCTTTACACGCATAGGTGAGCGGTGCGGAACGCCGTTAGGTCTGGTCGCGGTCATCAATACTCCATATACACCCATGTTCGAGCAAGAGACAGGAGAGGAGAAACAGGACACAGTATATTTATCCACTGTGCTACCACTTCTGGACGCAACCCCCGTTGAGCGCATACAGGTCGCCCTCCCTGATGAGCGCACAGGCTGGCTCACGCGTAAAGACATTGCGTTGCACCAACAAGAAACGGTATTTCCACAGCAAACTGTCTCTGCCACAACACAGTATGCACGTGCATTTCTCGGTGTTCCCTATCTATGGGGCGGGACAAGTTGGCGAGGCATTGATTGCAGTGGGCTTGTACAGCTTTGCTATCGTATGAGTGGTCATATGCTACCCAGAGATGCAGATCAACAACATAACGTTTTACCTACATCAGTGATGCTCAACGAGATACGCGAAGGCGACTTGATCTTCTTTGGCAAAAAGCATATCACGCATGTTGCTATTGCTCTGAACGCGAAAGAATACATTCACGCCGAGGGCCAAAGCTATAATCGTGTCACAATCAATAGCTTTGACACTGCTGACGCACATTTTGACCAACGACTTCTTGATATTGTGTACGGCGTGAAGCGCGTTGTGGTGTAAGCGATGCAAGCAGAGATCGAACGTGAATTAGCAACACTTCATGGTAAATTCTCATGTATTGTGGTACGGCTAGACAAGGCTTCTCCTCAAGAATTGGTATCCATCAACCCGGAGCAACGCTTTCCGGCCGCCAGTCTTGCAAAAGTACCCATCCTGGTAGAAGTGGCAAGACAAGTCGAGTTTGGCATGCTTGCGTGGGATACACGCTACACTGTTTCTGCTGACGCTCACGCAACGAGTAGTGACATATTAGCAAACCTATCCCCTGATTTACATCCCACATTACGAGACCTCGCACATCTTATGATCGCGATTAGCGATAATACTGCATCAAATATTTTGCTTGACATAGTGGGAATGGATGCAGTCAACGTGACTATGCACCAATTGGGATTGTATGAGACGCGCATCGAACGTCACTTTATGGATATGGCAGCACGCGAGTCGGGACAAGAGAACTGGACAACCGCAGGTGACATGGCCTTGTTGCTCTCCTTTTTTTGCGCGGATGTGCTGCCTGGACGTGACGAAATGCTCAAAATGTTGTTACATCAAAATGACAACTCTAGCGTTCCCGCATACTGGAATGAAGAGCTTCCCTACGCACACAAAACAGGTGAGCTAGCAGGCATTCTCCATGATGCAGGTATTCTTCATCCACCTTATCCTCAACCAGCAGCACAACCACCATTGATCGTTGTCGTGATGACGGCGGAGCAGAACGACGTTCCGCTCACGCGTTATACAATGGCACGTATTGGACGCATCATTTTACACAACGAACAGATATAA
>CAXUIS010000329.1:2535-5418 GCA_964250915.1 uncultured Ktedonobacteraceae bacterium
ATGACTATTCTACCCTACAAAGGTGTGTGGCCTACAATAGCAGACGATGTATTTCTTGCCCAAGGTGTCGTCATTATCGGTAACGTCACTATTCATGAGGGAGCAAGCATCTGGTATAACACCGTTGTGCGCGGTGATAGTGCTCCGATTGTGATTGGGCGTCGCACCAACATTCAAGACAACTGCACACTCCATGTCGATGCCGATGCACCACTCACCATTGGTGAAGAATGCACCATCGGGCATAACGCCGTGGTACATGGTGCTACTCTCGGTAATCGTGTCCTTATCGGTATCAATGCAGTCGTACTCTCTCACGCAGAAATTGGGCCAGAGACGATTCTTGGGGCTAGCGCAATGGTCAGCGAACACAAGCACATCCCCGGCGGTGTACTGGCAATCGGCATTCCAGCACAGGTGAAACGTGATCTGAACGAGGCCGAACGTGAACATCTCATAAGCAGTGCCGAAGGTTATTATAATCGAGCATTGGAGCACAAACGTTCGGCGATGTAGAGGACGCAATGAATTGCGTCCTACAATTATCACGCGATTGTCACCTGAAATGTCGTCTTTTGCATGACTTGACCTGGTATTTGGAAATGGACTTCGACATTCCAAAGGCTGTTCATCGAGAACGCTTCTCCAGGTGCAAAGGTCGCAACATAGGTTGTACCACGCACCGTCGCCTTTTGGATCGCTGTGCCCATATCCATCGCTTGCATGTTCGTGATAATTTCCACCTTGGCGTTTGTCACCGCTTTCCCTGCTGCGTCGGTAATTGACACGATGACCGTATTGGTGCTTGTAACGTGCCCTGGTGAGACCTGTAAACCTACTGTGAAGGTGCCCACTTTCTGTTGTTGCGTGTTGTTTTGCGTCTGTGTCCCTGTTGTCGTCGCGACTGGATTAGCATACGAGATAGTCGGATAGACAATAGGCGGCGAGTAAAAAGACATGAGGGCCGCGCAAAGCAAAACACCACCACCAAGCAACACCTGCACGTTGACCAGTGTTCGTAGGTGACGCGTTGTGCGTTCCAACGCAGATTGACGTGTACGCCGCGCAGGAAGCTCTGCATTGACAACAGGCAGCAACAGCGTTTGACGTGTAAGTTTGGGGCGCATAACAAACAAGATATACACGCTTACGAATAGCGCGAGTGCAATAAGAATCAGTCTCACGAGCAGGGAGCGACCATAAGAGTCGTCAACAAAAAGATGCGTGGCATAAATTGTTGTTTCACTTAAAAAGAGTAGAGCTACAAGTTGAACAGCGATACCACTTATAATAAGGGGAGTCATGCGTCGTAGAAAGCTTATAATTGTTTCCGTATTTGAGTCGAGATCGACAATCGAGAGCAGGGGCAATACGACATAACCGAGGTATGCAAGTCCTCCAAACCAGACACATTGTGCGAGAAGTGAAAGACCGCTAAGCACTATTGCACTTATATGCGGCTGTATCACCGATACCGCGTTTTCTGTCAATGCATATGTACACACAATTAAACCGGCCAGGAGAAACCACAATCCTTTATAGCGTTGCAATTGTGTCGTCGTGGTGACAGGCAGTATGTCCCGTATCGCTTTGATCGAGCCTGTTGTCACGGTTAATGTGCTAGCTTGCTGTAGGCGTAGTGGTCCAGTACGCGCTGTGGTGAGTAAACGTTGTACAGGTTGTTCTATTTCCGGCGCGCGCTGTGAGCGTGTCGTCCACCACAGCAGAACGAGAGCCAGGATAATCAAAAGACAGCGCACCATCCATAATTGCCCATACCACGTCTCCGTTACTAACGCAGGTAGTGCTGAGAAGTCGAGTACGCCGTTATTTAACGCACGTGTAATATGCACGCTTCGTAGTGCAAGCGTAACGATCTCACCCACGAGTAACGCCGAAAGACAGAGCCATTGCAGTGGCAGTGCCTGTTTTCGCGCACGGTCAAGCAGGTCAGTAACATGCTCTACACGAGCAAAAACTAGACGTTCGGTAACAAGAATACCAATCCACAGTGTCAAAGCAGCCAGCACCAGCCACTCCCACGCAACCGCAAGGATACCGAGCAGGTCAAGTTTACGAATGTCATTCTCACACGTATTCCCGACACAATTGCTACTGCTTGGTCCAAGTGTTGGTGTTCCTTGTATACCAGTGGAGGAGCGTCCTACATCAAAACCAATAGAACCAAATGTAGTATGTCCATCATCATTTGCAACCGCCGTCCACCTAACAAAATAGCTCCCTCCTGTAAGAGTACCAGGAAGGTACGTATCCAGTTCGCGCGTATTGTTCACAGCCAATGTGCTATGTGTCTGCACAGATACATAATCCGCATTTTGCACATACAAAACCTGTGCCACGCTCATAGGACTAATATTCGCATTGAAGTAGATACGTACAACTTTTGGTACAACCGTCACCGTCGAACCATCTATAGGATCGGAGCCAATAACATAGGCATGCGCAAGGGCCGACTGTGGCTGGAGGACCACAACGGCAATGACATAAATAACGATGTTCAACAACAATGCTGGCAACAAAACGAACTTGAGATAGCGCACATGCCTATTTTTCATACAGATTCAATCTTCTAGTAGACGATTGCATACAAGACACAGTAGAGAAAGAGTACGCACCGATTGTACACTAATGAAGCCTTACTCGCAATATGTGAGAAATGCATAGGGTTCCTATCCTTCTCATGAACATTAACAATCACATTCGGGAATATAAAACGGTAGGGGCAGCAATTCATTGCGCCCAAAGATGGGGGTGAGGGAGGGGCTACACGCTGACAACGATGATCTTCCCTAGCGTGAACCCCTCCCAACCCATCTTTGGGCGCAATGAATTGCTGCCCCTACCGAGAAGAATGACCGTTTT
>CAXUIS010000330.1:0-5396 GCA_964250915.1 uncultured Ktedonobacteraceae bacterium
TGCACAGGTAGTTTGAGAGTAGGTTCTATCTCATTCGTATCTTTGAGCACGTGCGTAGGTAGTTTGAGAGTAGGTTCTATCTCATTCGTATCTTTAAGTACGCTTCTTTCTGAAGAGGGTTTCCGCTCTTGCTTCACTACGAACATCTGTCGTGTTCGATGCCAGAACGATTGTTGTGCAGGAAATGTAACCTTGTAAACGGTGGGGAGCATAAAGAGCGCTTCTATAGAGACTGCTATAACCCATCCCAGACTAAGACCTATGAGACCATCCACACGTCCCCCGACGGCTGCGCAACCAAGCTCAAGTATGCTGCCAATAGCTACTGGTAGCGCTACACGCGTTATCCGACTGGAAATGCGACCAACCGCGATATAATGATCCTTGATAATCATTGGAAACGCACCAAGGCTTAGGACACGGAGACACCATGCTGCTTGCACCGCATACATGGGACCAAATAGACTCAATATTTGTGTCGCACCAAATTGGAAAAAAACATTTCCCACAAGAGCTATTATTAAGGAAAGACCCAGAGTCACACGTATTTTACGAGTAAGTTCGCTTGATTGCGAAGGGCTAATTGCATAGAGTACGGTTGTTAGAGCATACGACGCGATGAATACCAGACCAGAAAGCATCCAGGACACATAAAACCAAGCATTTATAGTTGCGGAAAGCACAGTTGTCACGAGGACAGGCATAGCTGTTACTGGAACTTGAAGAATCAAATTGAGTAGATGGTGTTGCAGTGCGGGTAAGCCTAGTTTGCGCAGTGATTTCCAATCTGGCGAAAAAGCTTTTTTCGCTCTACGTACTTGTATCAGTATAAGCCCAAAGAGTGGAATCAGCGAAATAGCATTTCCTGCCACCCACGTACCATAAATTGTCTCACTTCTTTTTACTAACCAAAAGGCAGCAAGAAACAATAACACAAGCTTTACTATAGCAAAAAGCGTATTACGCCAGAATTGCAAGCTACCGCGAAGTAAGCCAATGAGTGCTTGATCGAGTACTACTACAACGGATGTAAGGCCCACACCAGCAGCGAAAAGAAGCATATTACCAAGATTTGCCCGAAACGTTTGGAAATCCGCGGACACGAGAGGCGCGAGAAGCACGAAGAGCAGACCACCACAAATTCCCACGCCTCCTACAAAGAGGAGAGCGGCATTAATGAGCGACCATTCTTTTCCTGGTTGACGTGGCAGTTCGCCAATCAACAACGTTCCCAATCCTAGTATACAGATTGCTCCCATAAGTGTCATCGCAGAGATAGCGGCAGAAGCCAGACCTACAACATGTGGTGGGTACTCTCGTGCTGCTATCCACCAATATGCGAAACCTAGCACACCGGTAACTATGGTTGTGAAGACCAACGAAATGGTGTTGCTCAATAAGGTTTTATTAGCCTGTACCCATGTATAGAGTTGTATTCTTTTCGTCGTAGGTAATGTTACCGCATCCAGACCGTTCATAGTCTATCCTTAACGTGTGCAAGTTGTAACTGTTTTTCCTGTATGAGTACGTCAGTATGTATGTCTTTACGAGCAGCAAAACGCTGAATGATACTTCCTCGTGCATAGCCAAAAGTAGTAACTGCTAGCCCTACTATAACAACTCCTGCTCGTGCAAACTCCGCTCTATCAAAATGCGCTATTCCTCTTATCATACCACGAGTTACCGCGCGAAATAGCATCTGTACAATATAGTTTCGTTCGGTTGCAAGTCCATCTTTTGCTCCGACATACTGCGATACACGAGCCTTCGACAAACCCTCTGCGAAGCAACGTGACCTGAAATACCGCCAAGTAGCACGGGCAGACGGAATGTGATGATGAATTTTGGCTCGTGGCTCGTAGAGAAAAATTTTCTGCGGCCAGTACTGGCTAGCACGGATACATAGCTCTGTCTCTTCACATCCCATAGGAAGTGTTCCTATGCGTCCCATGTCAGTTCTAAAGCCTCCAACTCTCTCAAACATTTCCCGTCTATAGCAAGCACAGCCGCCATATGGGTTGCGAACAACTATTGGTGTTGCCGGTACATCCTGATACGTACAGCCTACAACCCAATAGAATTCATGTGGGAACCAATGTGGTTGTGTACTTAACCACTCTGGCTCAACGGTCCCACCTACTCCTAGCACGTTAGAGTCCTCGAAGCTTTGCACGAACCACATAAGCCAGTCGGGTTCTGCTGTTGCATCGTCGTCGAGAAAGGCAATCAGATCGGCCTGGGCAATAGCAACTCCACTATTACGTGCGCCCGACAATCCCTGCGCCTCGCGGTTTTCTATGACCATGACATCAGCAAACTGCTTTTGTGCACGTTCCAAAAGTTGCTGGTTATGATCAACAACGAGAATAATTTCTTGAGGAGGCGCACTCTGCATATGTAGCGATTCCACAGCAGCCACAAGATCGTGCCAGCGTGCTTCCGTGTAGGCACAGATGATGACTGAGACACTCAGTGAAGAAGTTTTCATTGTGCAAGTACTCCTTCATGAAGCCGTCGCGTTACTAAGGCGGAACTTCGTCGAACAAGCTGCCACATTGGTGTTCTGGCGCGTGCATATAGTAAGGGAAGGAGTGGTGGATTGTGACCATCCATGAGCGTAGCAAGGGCGTCCACGCTTGTGTCCGATTTTACCATCAATCGAGTTAGGGCGAAAGGGTCGGTGATCTCTGAACTCATTGCATGTTTTACTGCACACGCGGACGTGTAGCCCGCTTCCTGCACCTGTCTTCGTACCATTGCAGTACTATAGCCAAAAGGATAGGCAAAACTTGACACATCTTGACCTAGATGCTGTTCCAGAAGCTGCTTGCTCTGTACAATTTCAGCACGTGCTTCGGATTCAGAAAGCGTATCAAGTTGAGGATGAGTGTGGCTGTGACCGCCGCACTCAATGCCACTCGCGTTAATCTCACGCAACTGTTTCCAGGAGAGCATAAGACGGTTCGCCTCGCCTTCATGCTGTAACCAGCGGCTTGTAGCATTCACAAAACCTGTCGCCACATAGAGTGTTGCCGCGAAATCATAGCGTTTAAGTATGGGAAGAGCGTGTGTATAAAAATCAGCAAAGCCATCATCGAAGGTTAAAATGACAGGTCGCTCAGGCAGACCTACGCCTCCCTGTGCTCGCGCTTCCGTGAATTGGGAAACGGTCATGGGTGTGTACTTATGCTGGTGCAGATAGGCCATTTGCTCATCGAACAACTGTGGTGACACCGCGAATTGCTGAAATCTTGGGCTAGCATGTTCAGAAATACTATGATACATCAAGATTGGTACTCTCTGTACTTCTGGTGCCGAAGTAACGCGCTCTTTCACAATCATCTTGAGCACACGCCACCCATCGCGAAATGTGCGTAAGTTGCTTTGCCCAAAGAACCGCGCGCGTTCCACGCTAGGAACCTCGACTATTTTCAAGCCTGCTTTGTGCATACGTATATTCATCTGCGTTTCAATCTCGAAGCCATCGCAATCAAGGTATACCGTATCAAGACAATACCGCCAGAACGCGTTGAAGCCATAGCAGAGGTCACTATAGCGCGTCCCATATAATATATTGACGAGTGTATTCAGCCCAAAGTTACCCAAACTACGTAGTGGTGTAATATCATCGCTTTTGCCTCCCTTGACAAAGCGTGAACCTTTGGCGAAGTCGTTCCCTTGCAGCAGCGTTTCTACAAAACGTGTTATCTCATTTGGGTCGGTCGATCCATCAGCATCTATCATCACGATGATATCGCCTGTGCAAGCAGAGAAGCCGACGCGTAGAGCATCGCCCTTGCCTTTCCTCTTTTGCCGAATAATCTGTATTGTTGGTAGTAGTTGCTGTGCGACCTCAATCGTATCATCAATAGAATTGCCATCTACCAAAATGACTTCATCGACGATAGGAGGAATGTATGGTAGCACGTGATGAAGGTTTTGCGCTTCGTTCCGTGTTGGAATCACAACACTTATTCTTAAGTTCTGTCGTTGCTCTTGCATAATCATACCTTTTGTGTATCATAGAGTCATTAAAAACTGGTGCTTACATACTCTCGTTCTGGTACTACATTCTCCTGTACCTGACGTACACTGTTACTAAAACACTGCGCCAGTTCCTGAATGTGGTCGGTCACGCAAGACATATGCGTGCCCGGAATCACGATGTTCTCTATATCTTCGCTATTCTTTGCTTGCGTCACTGAATTCCACGTGTCTTCGATGTTCGGTTCTTCACTCGCCCAATAGAAGGTAATCTTGCCAGAATAAATGCCCGTTTCATAACGCAACATAATTCCTGAGAACGCGGCTACATAGTCGTTGTACAGAGCGTCGAGGGATGGAAACATAGCACTAAGGCGTGGCTCAATTGCGAGCAACTGGCCGAAATCTTGCACTCTCTCGCCTGAAGGACGTAGCCATTTATATACATGTCGAAGTGCATGTCGTACCTGGATTAACAGATTGGTCTGTTGACGGTCGTTGAGTAGTAGAAACTTCCCGAAACGGCGGTTCGCAGCACGCACTGACTCGAACTGCACAGGAGTACTAGGATTGATGAGGCCAAGAAAATCTACCCGTTCTCCAGCCTCTTCAAGCTGACGTGCCATCTCATATGCGAGTAAACCACCATTGCAAAATCCTCCCAGCAGGTACGGACCTTCTGGTTGGACAGCACGTATTGCCTTGATATGAGCTGCCGCAACTTCCTTAAATGACGGAAGTGTATAAAGACCGCCAAACTTGTATGGTTCTAGTACATAAAATGGTTGATCTGGTCCTAGTGCACGAGCTAAAGCGAAACAGTAGAATGCACCACCAGTCCAGTCACCATGTAGGAAGAACAAGGGTCGTTTTGACCCACCAACCTGAACTGGCAACAACGCGGCACGTGTATTTGTATGTCCCTGCTGCTGTTGCAAAGCTTCCGCGAGTTGCTCTATGGTTGGTCCTGAGAAAAGTGTGGAAAGTGCGATTCTCTTTCCAAAGACATGCTCGATGCGATCAACAAGGCGAGCCGCCAGTAGGGAATGTCCTCCCAGGTAAAAGAAGTTATCCTTAATTCCAATCGGGCGCACATCCAATAACTCTTCCCAAATCTGCGCGAGTTGCTGATGCAGGAACAACTTGGGAGCTACGAAGTCTTCTTCATCCGTGAATTTTTTCATATCAGGTGCAGGTAGGGCACGTAGATGAATTTTTCCAGTGGGAAGTAAAGGCAGTACATCCATTGATACGAAGGCTGCTGGCACCATATACTCTGGCAGTCGCTCCTTGAGATAGCTTCGTAGGACCGCTACCTCTAGCGTTCTCCCTTGAGTAGGTACTACGTAAGCGATCAAGGCTTTGTCGCCAGAGGCGTCTTCACGTGCTACCACCACGACCTTGCTCACATC
>CAXUIS010000331.1:0-5395 GCA_964250915.1 uncultured Ktedonobacteraceae bacterium
TCTTCTTGTTCACCTCCTCTCGGTTCTCTGTTCTTTTTATTAGAATTGGAAAGCCATGGGCAGTATCATGCTTGACTCTACCCCTCAAAGCAGACATGCTTTCACTTCTTCACAAAATCAGGAGAGGGAAGGAGCATCAACCTCTGGCGTTCCTGTCTACTTCTTACATATGCCAGGGAAGCCCTTTTGTCCGAATGATCGTTGTCCATGTCATCAAAATCAAGCAGAGGTTGCAGTACTTCTTGATGCAATAAGGGCTGGAGAAATGACGCTTCGTGAAGCTACAAATTTTGCTGATGGAAGAACTTTGTAGCGCAACTATTTAGAATGTTTCCTTCCTGAAGGAGACATCCTACTATTGTGAAAGAGAACATACATGACTTTGTATCAAGAAGACTCAAATATGGGCAATCGTCGTGAACAGGGAAATGAGCTATTTCATGGCATGGCTTGGATGCCTTTAGAAGACATTGTGGAGCAATGGGCTACCTTTGGTGGAGCATTTCTTACCTATCCAGCACTGATGACGACATCCACCGTTTTCTCAGCACTTTCCTTTGAGACAAGTGCCTTCCAGCACTATCATGAGACGTGCAAAGCGCAATTGAACGGTGCTGAAATTACGGCTCGCGCTGCGTTTGAGCAGGTGATAGAGGACCTCCAGCAGGCATCATCACGCTGGATAAGCACCATGTATTGGCTGGAAAGATTCGCAAGTGGTGGTCAGCATACAGAAAAAACGCTTACCAGTATCCGCACGCTCTTCTCTCAGGCGACAGAGCAACTCGAACGTCTCGGTCTCTTAACTCGGCAGGCCCACCAATTGTGTGCCCTGTTCTACCAACAACACGGCATGCTGATTGATGCGCGAGTAAGGGAGGAGCAGGAATGACTCATCGACAAGAGCAGGAGGGAACACCTGTAACTGTAGTTGCATCTTTCCAAGACGACCAGGAACAAAACCTGCTCAGTCCCCGCAGCATCCAGTTGCTCTGGCCCGATATAGGGGCGCATAAACACGTATGGGAGGCATTTGGACAGCAAATTCTACGAACTGGTGACATCTATGCTGAGGTTTCTGCTCATCGTGCAATCTCATATGAAGAGCTGGCTCGTGAGCAGTATCTTTCTGCGTGTCGGTATCATCAGCAAACGTTGCACTGCGGAGCGGCAATGCAACTGGGAAAAACTATTCGCTCATTGGGACACGCGATTAGAAGGTGGGGGTATACCGCAATCTGGCTCAAGCGTCTTTGCGATGCGGAGCAAACGTCACCGTCTTCGGATGACGTACTCTCCCGTATGCTCCTTGAAGCAGCACAGCAGCAACATCGGCTTTGTACGACACTCAATAGCCTTCAAAGGATGTACTTTGCCTATTGCTTCAGGTATGCTCTTCTTCCCACTCTGCTTGAGGAAGACGAAGAGGAGAAACCACAACAATGATGAGTAAACATGAGTACTCCACGCGACAAAGAAGTGGGAATACGGGTTTGCCACAGCAAGAAAGACGGACGACTCTTGGGTACGATGTTGACGTAGAGGATGATGATTCTCTCTACACTACTCGTCTACCCACAAGCGCAAGACGATGGACCACAACTGACCCTTCACGTCAGGTCATCCAACGCCCTTCCTATAATGTGCAAGTCCATTCAGGGTATACACTTCCCAAATCCGTTCCACGGCGCAGTTCACGTCAACAGGCACAGCACACTCAGCCTCGGTTGGAATCGGAGACGCAGCATGTTTTACCGCATCCCAAGCGACTTCATTGGATGCTGATTCTTGGCATCGGTATGTGTGCGATGCTTGTCCTTTGGATTGTAGGGAGTGTTTTGCTCATGTGGTGGCACGGCAGGCAAGACGATCTGACGTATGGGCGTCCTCGCACCTTCCAAACAGATGCTGTTGTTGGACATAACGATGCAAGCACACCGAGCCATTTTATCGCCATCAACTTGCATCGACAGATCGAGGTTCTCGAATGCCCAGGCGGGGATTGCTCGAAGGCAATCGTCTACGTTGGACCATTACTCGTGGGAGCAGGGCAGTATCTCGACCCAGTGACGCTGGAATTCAAGGACGTGAACAGAGATGGCAAACTCGACATGTTGATCCATGTCAGCGATCAAACCTTTGTGTTCCTTAACGATGCTGGCAAGTTCCGGCCCGCTCGACCAGAGGATCACATCGCGCTGTAGGAACCAGAGGAGGATAGTAAGTTCTATTGTCCTCCTCTATCAAAAAGAGATGAGTTCAATGCACAATCATATACGTGACGAAATTGATACACTCTTAGGAAAGATAGACGAGGCACATGCGAGTCAGGGAACAAATTCTATACATCAGGAAGGTCAACTCTCGGCGAACGAATCGGGACGACCAACGTTGCATGTGTATATTTTGAACCAACCACTAGAGGAACTACTTACTGAACAGACGGACGACACGGTTGTCGAGAGCGATGTAGAAACTTCATCATCTGAAGATTTTATCGCAACACCGGACACGCTGAGTCAGTTTCCTCATTCATTTCCACGCTCAACATGGTCAAGGAAGCAAAGATATGTTGTTACGCTACTTCTTGCTGTGCTTACTCTTCTTGGCACATTTGTTGGCATTGCCACAGCAATTATGATTGCACAAGCACCGAGTGCTTCAGTGATACTCATTCCTGCACAGAAGGAGATTACGGTAACGACACCCGTTGAGGTCACGCTCGGTAAGCCAGATATGACACATCACGAAATACAAGGGAGGTTGCTCTCTTCGATGACATTGAGTCAAGCCCGAATGGTTACTGCAACGGGAACTGGATACCAAGAAGCGAGAGTTGCACGTGGGAGTATCACCTTTTATAATGCTCAGCCAGCAATGCAAGTTGTTGCAGCAGGAACACTGATGACAGGAGCAGATGGAGTCTCCGTCGTCACCGATCAAAACGCTGTGATTCCTGCAGCAGTACTTCCAACTGATGGACAGACAACTGTCCTGGCACACGCCACAATAACCGGACCAGCGGGAAATATTCGAGCGGGAGATATGTATGGGGCGTGTTGTCGCCTGAACATCTTTGCAACAAATGGAGTTTTTCGCGGGGGACAGAATGCACGCACCTTCTCGATTGTGACGCAGCAGGATATCGATGCTGCTGTCTCAATGCTCAAGAGTAACTTGGCTCAGAGCATTAACGCAGCATTTCAGGCGCAGGTTCGTACAAGCGAAACGCTCGTCACTCCTGTCCCGTGTACGCCTAACGTGGTAACAGATCATTCAACAGGAACTGAGGCAACACAGGCGAGTGTTACCCTGAATGAGACATGTAAAGGTGAAGCGTATAGCACGCAAGCATTCGATACACTCCTCACACAAATTACCTCCCAGGCTGCTACGAAGCAGCTTGGAGCAGACTACAGTTTGATGGGCTATGTACAGGGATCAATTATTCAAGGTACTGCGAAAGATCAAATGCAAGGGGCCATCACTCTACGGGTGAAAGGGGCAGGAATGTGGCTTTACCAATTACGCCACCAGCAGCTAGAACAGTTCAAGAGTATGATTGCCGGAAAGAGCATTGTGCAGGCAAAAGCTATCCTTCTCCATACTGTAGGAGTAAACGCTGTTTCTCTTTCCATCAAAAACGGAACAGCGGTCCCAGCAGACAAAGACCGCATTTCCTTTGTGGTTGTGCAACCAGGATAGAGAGTGAGTTGAGGGCATATCCACTTAACAGAGACAGAGGAAATCCACGAATGCTCCTCTCACAATCTTACCAAATTATTCACTTACAAGGAGAGACACATGCTTCAGCGAGCTAGTTCTTCAGAGCCTTCTCATGTCATCCTCGCGGGCTATGTACGCCGTTCGAGCGAGATGCAGAAAGACAACTACAGTATTGATGCGCAAAAGCGATCTATTAGCGATGCTGCAAGGCTACGTGGCTTGCCTGCTCCAATTTTCTACGAAGACGATGAGCGGAGCGCGAGGGGAGAGCAGATCGCCAAGAGGCCAGCATTCAAGCAATTGCTTGAAGACATACAGACCAATCGGGGCCGAATGATTGTCATGGTGCATACCTTAGATCGATGGTCACGTAATGTGATGGTGACGCTACAGAGTTTTCGTATCCTTTCTCAAAGTCAGACACCATTCATTTCCTTATCTGAACATATTGACTACAGTACACCTGAAGGCATGTTGCAACTGACCATTCTGGCTGCATTTGCAGCCTATTTTTCTGACATGCTGGCGAAGCATACAAGCAAAGGAAAAGGGGAGCGGGCTGCACAAGGACTCTATAATGGCGATATTCCTTTCGGCTATCGTTCAACGGGTCCGAAGCAACCACCAGAGCATGATCCTGATCAATTTCCAGGCTTACGAATGATCGGTGAACTACGCATGAAGGGGTTTTCTGCTGACGAGATAGCGGAAAAAGTCAACGCAGCAGGGTATCGCACTGGAAGCAAACGCTTTGGTCAAAGAATGTTTACCAGCGATACCATTACAGCGATGCTCCGCAACGAGTTCTTTTCGGCCTATGCACCCGACGATGATCGGGGAGTGGTCAAGTACAAAGAGCAACGACACCGAGGTTTACACCCCGCAGCGTTTACGTATGAGGAATGGCAACAAATCCGAAGCATCACAGGGTCAATGCATCATGCCGCCAAGCGTCCTGAACGAGGCCGACAAACCTATGAGTTTGCGGGATATATTGCCTGTATTCATTGTGGACTCACGCTTCGCTGCCAAGGCCATTCGGTTACAGGCCATTTGTACTATCGCGATACCGCCAAGTCACGGCGAATTCCCTGTACGAACGGTGGTGAGTTGACGGTACGCGCAGACCTCGCGCAGCAGCAATTCGGGGATTTGCTCAAAAGCCTCATCTTACCGGCGAATTGGCGCGAGGAGATCCGCCGGGAAATGCTCGCAGAAGCACAAGAGGCAGGACTGACGACGGAGACACTCGAGCGAGAAAAAGAGCGGCTCAAGCTGAAGAAATCTCGTACCCTCAAGCAGCACCGGGACGGCTATATTGATGACGAGGAGTTTCAGGGGGAAATCGCTGCGGTCGAACTTGCGATGCGGCAACTGGATTTGCCAGAAGTGGGTGGGGTGAAATTCGAGGACGTGATCGAGGCTGGTGAGCACATTCCGGGGATGGCCGCTCTGTGGGATGTGGCGACACCGGAGGAACGCAGGGACATGGTGTTGCTCTTATTCGAGCCGGGAGGTTTCTACTATGATCTGGAACAAAAGATCATAGCCGCGATAAAACCCCGTCCGGCATTCTTACCAGTTTTGCGAATGCTGAACGGGGTTGTTGAGTACGACGAAGCCAAAGGACTGCTTGTGACAGAACGTTGGCAAGACCGGAATCGACGGG
>CAXUIS010000332.1:0-5369 GCA_964250915.1 uncultured Ktedonobacteraceae bacterium
CCTAAGCGGGCACAAGCACACCACGACCGCGTAGCTTGCCGCTTTCTAAATCGTGAATCGCATCGAGCGTGGCATCAAGTGGGTAGATTGCCGTGTGTAGTGCAACCTTACCTTGTGCGGTCAACGTCATGAGTTCGACAAGGTCGTTGTAGGTGCCGACGAGGTTGCCGATGAAGTTGATCTCCGCTGAAATGATGTCAATGGTGGGCACATTCAGGTTGCCACCATAGCCAATGATGAAGTGCGAGCCTGCCTGTTGCAACATCTGCACCGCTTCTTGCTGCGCTCCACTCTCACCCACAAAGTCAACAACCGCTTCGGCTCCCTTGCCATCCGTGAGTTCTTTGACCTTGGCTACTTGTGTGCCGTCGGCAACAACCATGTGATCCGCACCCCACTGGCGCGTCAATTCGAGTGCAGCTTGTGACTTATCAACCACGATAATCTCAGCAGGAGTAAGAGCTTTGAGGCATTGAATACCGATGTGTCCCAAGCCTCCTGCGCCGATGACGACGACCTTTGTGCCTGGATACAGCAAAGGGACTGATTTCTTTACAGCGTGATAGGCGGTCAGCCCTGCGTCAGCGAGTGCGGCAATGTCCTTTGGAGCAAGGCTAGGGTCTAGTTTTACTACGGAGCGCGCTGTGGTCTTGAGGAAATTTGCCATACCCCCATCAACCGAAATACCAGGGAAGGTCGAGTTGATACAATGCATGTCATTTCCCGAACGACACGCACGACACAAGCCGCACGTCACAAGCGGATGCACGATCACGGTATCACCAACGGCAACATTGCTCACAGCCGAGCCAATTTCTTGCACCCAGCCCGCGTTCTCGTGACCCAGTGTATAGGGCAATGTGACGCCCGATTTCTCAATCCATTGTCCTTCGATGATATGCAGATCGGTTCGACAGAGGCCCGCACCTCCAATACGCACAATCACATCAAGGGGTCCTGTAACCTTTGGCTCGTCTACCTCTTCTATCTTGGGCAATTCCTGGTAGTGATGCAAACGAACAGCTTTCATGACATATTCTCCTCATCGTTGTTCCGCAATGGGCACGATACGTTGTACCCTTACATAAACTCTTCTATTGGAAAGTCTTCTTCGCCAACAAAGTGTGAGCCGGGTAAGCCCCAAGTGCGGAAAAAATCGCCTGTAGTACGACACAACGCGATGTTGGCATCGCCACCTGCTCGAATTAACGATTTGCTGCGCTTTCTCGCACGCAGAACACTCGCGGCGGTTGCGGGTGAACCATCGCGTTGTGCAATAAGTGGCGCATCGAGATCGTTCAGGTAGCCAGCAGCGCGACGTTCTTCGAGCGAGGCCAGGAGAGCTTGACGTGTGGCATACGTCAAGAAGGTCACGCGCTCAACCTGCTTGCCGCGACGTGGTGTATATTGTACTGCTAATGGGTCCGCTTCACCATCAGCGATGAGATGCCCTTCGCTATCCAGAGAACCCACGTCCCCAACGCGCAAGCGTAACAACTCGGCAAGGCTCAGCCCACTCCCAATCATGGCAAGAAGGATAATACGCTCAGGTCCTGCATATGTCGAACTAGGGAGCGCAACAGGGGAGGCAGTAGCTGGTAGTGGTCGCCAGGATACATTGACTCCATTCAAACGAAACCACAGTTTCGCACCCATTGCGAGTGCGGAAACTTGGCTATCAGTATAGGACGTAAGAGCAGACGCAAAGGTCAGTAGTGCTTGTTCCGCTACTGTGGAGTCTGCACGTACTTGTTCGAGAAGTGCTTCAAGGTCATGATGTCCTGTCAAAGCGCGAAAACGCTCAAGGCTCGCTACCGAGGTACGCGTCCACGATTGCTCACGGCAACGCTCTAACAGGATGTCCGCCATTCGACGGACAGAGGGGAAGGCGAGTAACTCGCCCTCCCGACGACCATTAAGCACAGTAGTCGCGCTTAACGTCTTCATGCAGTTCCTCTCGCATTGATGCGCTCTTGGATTTTGTCACGCAAAAAGTGGTCGCGGAGTATGACCTGACACGACGTAACGCCTGGAATAGCCTCAACACGACGCCGAATCTCCTGTCCGATACTGGTAGCGAATTTGGTGGGGCACAGGGGACTGGTCAAGTGAAATTGCACTATCACCTGACCATCTTCAATCTGCACCTCGTCCAAAAGACCAAGTTCGGTAAGTGAGCGGCGTATTTCGGGGTCCCGTGTTGAGCCAGCAGCTTTACGCACCGCTTCAACATCTATGCTCATCGAGACACCGTTCCCGCTACACCAGTATCCGTTGCGGCCGCCTGTCCTGCTTCTGAGGTTGCATACGCACGCTTGCGCTGAGCAACTTCATCGTTCTCAAAGGCTTTCTGCTTGCTTTCAGCATTCACGCCATAGAGACGCATAATGTTGCCACCGATGATCTTCTGCTTCGTTTCCATCGTCAGATCAACACCGTATTCGGCCTTGAGGTCCTCTGGTAACTCAAATGCCATAAACTCATCGAGTTGCCAGTGTGGATACCAGATAGGAAAGTCCGTGCCATAGATGATGCGGTCAGGACCAATCCAGAAGAGCAGGTTCGCCATGATCTCAGCGAAATAGCGTGGACGGTTGTGAATGAAGGCCAACGCAACGGCGAGCGAACCATAGACGTTCGGACAGCGGGTCGCAATCCAGCAGAAATCATCGAGACGAGGCAGACCAACATGGTCAATGATGAAATTCAGTTCGGGGTAGAGCCATGCAGGTTCGTCGATGTCGCGCACGTCAAACTTTTGCAGAGTGAGCGGCTCAACGGCGGGGCCTTTGTGGAAGTGCATATTCTTAATGCCTAGTTCAATACACTTCTCATAGAGAGGGAAAACAGCCGGATCGTTCGCGCTCCAACCACGCGATTGCCCACGCCACTCGGCGGTGTACCATTTGAAGCCCTTCATCCCATCTTCCGTGACCTGACGCTCCACCTCTTGTACAGCGTTGGGCATACGTGGATCAACACCACCAAGGGGAATAAGACGCTCTGGAATACGCTCAACGAACTTAGCATTGCGCTTGGAATTGGTAAAGCCCGTGTGATAGAAATCCATGAGCACTTGTGTCGAGAGGATTGCCATGTCAGCATCACCCTTGACAAACATCTCGTCGATGTACCAATCGGGGTCAACCTTGCGGAATTGCTTCTCGTAATCCATCGTCCACTTCTTGTCAGGTGGATTGAAGCCTGTTTGGAACGCATAAAAGGTTTCGATAAAGGCATCGCCGAAGCGATTCTTACAGTTCTCTTTACTGGCATCCCAGAAGCCAGTATGTGCATCCATTACGAATGTACCGTTCTTCATTGAGTGGTCCTTTCGTCCGTAAACAGATAAGCAGAGATACTAACCTACTACCGAGTACAGGGGACACGATGTCCATCCTTTGACATCCGTTCGCAAGAAAGCATAACATGCTTTTAATCGAGTATCAAGTGGTATGAACGTTATTTTTGAGAACAGTATTATTCTACAAAACGGAAGAAGCCTCTAAGCGAGTAAAGAGTCCACTGTTTGCACTCCTTATTGTTATTAGAAACACAGGTGTGTTAGTTTCAGCCAAAAATTACACAAGGAACACAATAAAAGTTACTCGATTTCCAGTAAATCGTCAGTGTAATTGCATCATTATTAATATGCATTAATAAGGAGATTACACACTCATGAGTCAGACTCCAAGTAACCCAAATCAACCACCTCAGCAAGGTATACCGTCCTTCTGGGGCAATATGCAACCACCGCAACAATGGCAAGGACCACAGCCGACGAACCAACCGTTTAATCCACAGTTCCCATCAGGGCAATATCCACCTGTACCACAACAGGGACAATTCCCTCAGCAGGGCTATCCACAACAACAGAGTTATCCGCAACAACAAGGACATTTGCCACAGAGCTATCCACAACAGCAGTATCAGCAACCACCGATGATGCCACCGCCAACGCCTCCAAAGAAGAAAGCATGGTACAAAAGGCCGTGGGGGATTGTGCTCATTGTATTTCTTTCATTAGGAGTCTGTGGAGGGATAAGCAGCACGTTCAGCAGTGCGAATGGTGCCAAAAACACTGCAACAGATAGTGTTGCACAGGCAGCAACAACTGTACCAACTACTGTCGTACATACGACTCAACCATCAGCCGTACCCACACACAAGCCGAAACCGAAACCTACCGCAACGCCAGCTCCTACACAATCATTAACACAAATAGAGGCATCATACAAAGCAAAGACAACGGACACAACCGTAGGTGACATAGACAAACAAGGAGATGCTTACAAAGGAAATCATGTTCACTTTACATGTAAGATACTCAACTTTGTAAAGGATGACTCAGGTACGACAGCGGGGGCAAATGTGGATGACCCAAATGATTCTACGACATCAGTTGTGCAGATTACGCTTCCAATTGGTGCAGACCTTTCTCAGCTAAATCAGGGAGATAGCGTGGAAGTATGGGGAGATGATGGAGGAACAGTTAGTGGAACAAATGCCTTTGGTGCAACTATACAAGAAGTGGTTGTCGTATCACTTTATATGACGGACCAAACAACAGGCTATCAATCATAAGTAATTGCTGTATTAAAGCGTATTAAACAAAATCAGTTCTTGTCTCATTACATATTGGGTGGGCAGACAGCATGCGTAGATACTCCAATACCTCATTCAACGCAACGACATCGCCGTACTTCGCTCCAATATCGAAGAGATTAGCCTTGTGTGCCTCTAAAGAGCGGTCGCCGACGGCTTCCAAAGGAACGATGGGTCGATAGCCATATTGCAATGCATCAACGACTGAGGCGCGCACACAGCCAGATGTTGTGCAGCCAGTAACAATGACAGTATCGCAGTGTTGTGCGGCTAAGAGTGAGGAAAGTGGTGTACCGAAAAAAGCTGATGCGAACTGTTTAAGCAATACCGGCTCAGTTGCCCTACGCTCGAGGCGCGTGTCGATTTCCACCTCAGAAGTTCCAAGCTTGAGAACCTTGAGGGCAGGTACTTTCGTGATGAATATCTGAGCGGATTGCCATTCACTTTCATCATAGCCCACAGTGGTAAACACGACAGGTACACTTTTTGACCGTGCGATGTCCAAAAGGCGTTGAATTGCATGCACTACTGTATCCAAATCGGAGCCGAGAGGGGATGCTGGATTTGTAAAAGCCTGTATCACATCTACGATCAACAAGGCTGGATGTTGACCAAAACCGATGCGACGACCAAAGCCACGTTCCTGGTAGAGTTGCTGGGACTCATGAAAATCTGTCATGTTCGGTCTCCTGATGAATATTGACAACCCAAAACGGTCATTCTTCTCGGTAGGGGCAGCAATTCATTGCGCCCAAAGATGGGTT
>CAXUIS010000333.1:0-5348 GCA_964250915.1 uncultured Ktedonobacteraceae bacterium
AGCACCATGACTCAGCAACTCACCATTCTTCTTGTGCCACATACTCATTGGGACCGCGAATGGTATCAGACCTTTCAGCAATTTCGTGTTCGCCTTGTACAAGCTGTTGATAAGTTGCTTGACATCCTGGACTCCGACGAAACCTTTTCCCACTTCATGCTCGATGGACAAACCATTGTCCTTGACGACTATTTAGAAATACAGCCGGAACAGGAAGCGCGACTGCGCCGACATATTCGCTCTGGTCGCATTCTCGTTGGCCCCTGGTATGTGCAGCCTGATGAATTTCTTGTGAGTGGCGAGTCACTTATACGCAATTTGCAAGTTGGTCTGCGGCAGGCGACCGATTTTGGCAACCCGATGTATGTTGGCTATGTTCCTGACAGCTTTGGTCACATTGCGCAACTGCCACAACTACTACAGGGTGTGGGCATCGACAACGCGGTCTTCTGGCGTGGTGTTGGATCTGAGGCGAAAAAGAGCGAGTTTTACTGGCAAGCTCCTGACGGTAGTAGAGTCTTCGTGGCTCATCTTGCGGACCCCATTGGCTACTCAAATGCACGGCATATGCCGCTTAGTCCAGAGGAATTTGTAACCCGTGTTGAATTACTCATCGCCAATATCCTGCCTAAAGCCAATACGCATACGCTCCTTTTTATGAACGGCTCCGACCATTTAGAGGTACAAGCTGGCCTTCCCGCCACAATTCAAGTTGCGAACGAACTGCTACATACACTCGATTCTTCCCGCCAAAACCTTTTACAAGAGGAGAGTTCACTGTCCTACAACTCGATTACAGTGCAGATGGGTACGCTGCCACACTATTTGAATCGTGTTCGCCAGCATATTCCCGCAGATACACTACAAACGCTTACAGGCGAAATGCGGAGTAGCCAGTACGCGCATCTCCTACCCTCTGTCCTTTCCAGTCGTATGTGGATCAAGCAACAAAATACAGCAACGGAACATCTGCTAGAGCATTGGGTAGAACCGTTGACCGCGTGGGCATGGAAAAATGGTGCTGCCTATCCACAAGGCTTGATACGACAAGCTTGGCGGTACCTTTTACAAAATCATCCGCACGATAGCATCTGTGGTTGTAGCCTTGACCAAGTACACCGTGAGAACGCCGTCCGTTTCGCGCAGAGTCAGCAGATCGCAGAAGAGCTCATACAACAGGCCATGCAGTACCTTGCGCAGAAAGCAGATACACGCGCACCATTTCCGACACTCCATGTCGGCTATGACCCTGTACCAATCGTTGTCTTTAATCCTGCTCCCGGCCCTCGTACTGAAGAGATTCGTACAGAAGTACAGCTTCCAGGATCACTACAAAACGCCGTAATTGTTGACCAATATGGTACAGTGCTGCCGTACCGCGTTGTCAAGCGCTGGCGTCAAGAAATCGGTTCGTCAGCATTCGCACGTGAAATGCTCGCTACTGCTGTGATGCTTTCAGGCGTTACCTCGCCCGTACAACTTGTGCAGCTTACACATAGCACCATTGTTGCTACCCTTGGTGAAGCCTACGAATCCTCGGTTATCTCACGCGTCCATATTCAAGACGACCCGCTATCGCCACAAGATGCTCATACGTCGGGTGTTGTCTCCATTGAAATTATGATCGCACCAAAGGGGCGTGTCGTCGTCAACGAGCAAGAAATCACCATCGCTGGACAGCGTATGCTCGATCTTTTAGCACGTGAGGATATTCACACCTTCGAGGTAGCATTGGTCGATCAGGCACGCGAAACTATAGATTTTCTTGCTACAAACCTGCCAGCCTACGGCTATACAACCTTTTGGCTTTATCCACGTGGTCTGCAAGAAGCTACAGAGAAAGAACAGTCTCAGCAACAAAAGTTGATGCTTCTTACGCGACAGAATAGTATCGAGAATGAGTTCTATAGTGTAGAAGCAAATGTACAGGATGGCACCTTAACAATTACAGACAAAACTACAGGTGACGTTTTGGTAGGTCTCAATCGTTTTGTAGATGGAGGCGATGTTGGCGACCTGTACAACTACTGTCCACCCGAACACGATGCGTTGATATCTGAACCAGTTGAACCACCAAGACTTGAGATTGTTCATGCCGATGCGTTGAGTGTAGCTTTACAGATTACTAGTCATCTCGCGCTTCCCGAAGCTTGTGTAGTCAATCGTACCGAGCGTAGTGAGAACAGGACAGTATGTGCCATTACAAGTACGATTACGCTTTTCCCAGGTGTACGGCGTATTGACATACATACAAGCGTGAATAATAGAGTGAAGGATCATCGCTTGCGTGTTCTTTTTCCGATACCCTATGCAGTTACGGAAGCATCAGCAGAGGGAACATTCGAGGTCCGAACGCGTCCCGTTGTACAAGCTATCTCGGAAGATGTCGCGGAATGGGTTGAGACGCCCGTAAATGTGTTTCCACAAAAACGTTTCGTGGATATGAGCAATGGTATGCGTGGGCTGGCAGTCCTTAATCGAGGCTTACCAGAGTATGAAGTGGTAACAGAAAATAATGCAGATAAAAACGAAATGGCTGTTGCGGTAACGTTGCTCCGTTGTGTGGAGTGGCTCTCACGTGGCGATCTTTCGACACGACGTGGGCACGCAGGACCGATGGAATACACGCCAGAGGCGCAGTGTTTGGGCCAGCATGAGTTCGACTATGCGCTCATTCCACATGCTGGTACATGGCAAGATGACGAAGCATGCGTGTTACGTGAAGCGCAAGCGTTCAACATTCCACTGCATACACGGGCAGTTGTCACAGAGCAACATGATGGATTGCTGCCAGCGCAAGCACCTTTTGTGGAAGTCGAACCGTGCTCGTTGGTTGTGAGTGCGGTAAAACGCAGTAACGATGGACGCGGACTTGTCGTTCGTGTGTACAATCCATTGCCCAATACTGTTACTGCCAAAATCCAACCAGGGGTTGCCTTCGTACAAGCATATATGACAAACTTACTAGAGGAGCGTCAAGGACTCATTACATCTACACCATTAGATGCGCAAACAGTCGAAGTAGCTATACGGAGCGGGGGCATAATAACGCTTGTGTTTGAGTAAGTTGGTTATGCCTATAGTCCTATACTGTCGTCTTCTTTTAATGCGATACGTTGTAGTGTGCATGTAGATAAAATAGTTTGAGTGTGGTGCAGCATGCCTGTATCTTTCTTTATACGTACCAATATTCTCTATCCTATGAAGGGGGCTTCTGTCCTGTGAATACCTATACACTAGTTATTGCCGCCACCGGCTCAGGTGGAAACATTCTTAACACGCTGCAAGGGTTTGTGGGGCCACTTATTGGGTGTACAGTAGCGTTTGTCGTTATCTTCTGGTTGAGCTTAATCATCTGGACGTTCCGTGATATTCGTTCGCGCACACAGGACATGATATCGCAAATTCTTGCCACCGTGCTGGTCGCAGCATTCTTCGTCGGTGGGTTGTTCATCTATATGATTTTACGTCCCCGCCAGACGCTCGCGGAAATCTATGAGCGTCAGCTAGAAGAAGAGTCGTTGCTTGCAGAGATGACCGAGCGTCAAACATGCTCGAATTGTCATGCGCGCATCGAGTCTGACTTTCAGGTCTGCCCCTCCTGTAGTCAAAAGCTCAAACGTGCATGTCCCAAGTGTGAGCGACTCCTTGAACTGCGCTGGACCTTCTGCCCCTATTGTGCTACAAACGTTGGGGGAGCATCCATGCCTGGTGTCCCTAATATGGCGGCTATGCAGGGTGCCAACGGTATGCCTGTGAGTGGGCAAGTTAGTGGAGGCCGTTACCGCGAGTAAATTGGTTGATAAAAGAAATGTGTATGTAACATTGTGTTTGACAATGTTACATACACATTTCTTTTGGTTCCTTATTTTGTTTTTTGAGCATAGTGTGGTATAATGAAGGGACGAAAACGTAGTAGTGTTACCACATTTTCCAGGCTGTATCAGAATATAACACCACAGGTGCGGTCTAGCCCTCCGCATACATCTGCCTTCTTCTCATGTATATACTACCTGAACTTGTATACTCAGGGTCTATGGAGCAGAGAAGCAGGGAGGTGCGTTGTTGTCATGCGCTCCTAACACCTGTTGGGTAGCATCCCTGTATCGCATCTTCCATCATTATGGCTATTGAATAAAAAGGAATTATGGTGCTATGGCGAAAGCAAGAGAATCTATGATTGCAGAACAACTCCCCTCTAATAATGACCCCAGCGAAAATACTCCACCAGAAACGCAAACGGGTAATGATGGTAATCATGGTAGTAATGGAAACGGTAAAAAGGCAATTAATGGTAGCCGTGATGGTGGCTATGGTGGACAGAATATTCAGATTCTCGAAGGCTTAGAGGCTGTACGTGTGCGTCCAGGTATGTATATTGGCGCGACGGATCAGCGTGGCTTGCACCATCTCATCTATGAAGTTGTGGACAATAGTATTGATGAGGTAATGGCAGGTGAAGCTGATACTGTACGCGTCATCATTCACTCCGACAGTTCTGTGACGATCAGCGATAATGGACGCGGCATTCCGGTGGACGAACATCACCAGCGTCCAGGCATGTCTACGGTTGAGGTCGTCATGACCGTCCTGCATGCCGGAGGCAAGTTCGGTGGTGGCGGTTATCAAATCAGTAGTGGTCTTCACGGTGTTGGTGTTTCCGTCGTCAACGCCCTCTCGGAATGGTGTCAGGTTGACGTAAAACGTGAAGGGCGTCTGTGGCGACAACGCTACGAAAAAGGTATACCTGTGACTGCATTGCTTGATGCTGGTCCCGCCGAAGGAACAGGAACCGAAACGTCCTTTCTTCCCGACCTCACGGTGATGGAGACACGCGACTTTAGTTTCGACATTCTTGAGCAACGCTTCCGCGAAATGGCCTATCTCAACCGAGGACTCACGATTGCCCTAATTGACGAGCGTGATGATCGAGAAGCAACCTTCTACTTTGAAGGTGGGCTTGTCTCATTTGTACGCTACCTGAATAAGAACCGTGCTAAGTTACAAGCGCGTCCTGTCAGTACAATTCGTGAGATTGACGGAATGAAGGTTGAGCTAGCAGTACAATATAATGATAGCTGGACCTGTACCGAATTTTCGTTTGCGAATGGCATTAACACTATCGACGGTGGTATGCATATCACTGGCTTTCGCAGTGCGCTCACCCGTACACTCAATGACTACGCTCGTAAGGCTAATATCCTTAAAGAAAAGGATGGCAATCTTACAGGCGATGATGTGCGGCAGGGTTTGACCGCCGTAGTCAGCGTCAAGATACCTAACCCTCAATTTGAGGCACAAACCAAAAGCAAACTCAATAACGCCGAGGTGCGACCAGTCGTCGAGAC
>CAXUIS010000334.1:0-5320 GCA_964250915.1 uncultured Ktedonobacteraceae bacterium
CCCCATCTTTGGGCGCAATGAATTGCTGCCCCTACCGCCATTACCGTGTTCGAGTGTCAACGTTCATCAGGCGTTTCATATCCTAATTCATTTGTTGTGGTTTTTACAATCCTATTCTTTTAAATGACATGTCGATATATTTGAGATAGTAGGCGTTACTGGTAAGTTCACGTAGTTCATCGGGAGAAAGATACTCTGCAACTTCGGCATCGTTGCTTAATGCTTCCAGTAGTGCAGGTCCTTGAACTGGGCCAGCACTCGCCATGCCCCATACTTGCTTTGCGTTCCGTTGCACCATCTTATAGGCTTCTTGTCGGCCTACGCCCTTGTCAATCAAGGCGAGCAGGATGCGTTGTGAATAGACGAGGCCACCCGTCATATTCAAATTTGTCTCCATACGTTCAGCATCAACCTGAATACCACTCATGACGTGAGTAAAGATTGTGAGCATGTAGTGCAACAGTGTACACGCATCGGGAATAATGATGCGCTCGGCTGAGGAATGGCTGATATCACGCTCATGCCAGAGGGCTACATTCTCCATCGCGGTCAGGCTATAGCCACGTAGTACACGAGCCAGACCACAGATGCGTTCACAAAGTTCAGGGTTACGCTTGTGTGGCATTGCCGATGAGCCTTGTTGCCCTGAGCTAAACGGCTCGAACGCCTCGCTTAACTCTGTGCGTTGCAGGTGACGAATCTCCTGTGCCATCTTCTCAAGCGAACTGCCAACGAGTGCAAGTGTTGTCATAAAATGTGCATGTCGATCACGTTGTACAATCTGGTTCGAGATAGGCGCGACTCCTAAGCCCATGTGTTCACACACAAACTCTTCGATCTGCGGTGGAACGGTAGCATGTGTGCCGACAGCACCAGAAATCTTGCCAACCGTGACTTGTTCCAATGCTGCCGCTAGACGCTGCTGATTGCGTCGTAGTTCATCCACCCAAAGCGCGAGTTTGAGACCAAAGGTAAGTGGTTCCGCGTGAATACCGTGTGTGCGACCAGCCATCAATGTGTACTTGTATTGTATTGCTTCTTGTGCTACAACCTCGATCAGGTGTGCAAGTGTAGTTGTGAGCAATTGACCAGCCTCTTTTATTTGTGCCGCCAATCCTGTATCCAGTACGTCAGATGAAGTGAGGCCGAGGTGGATAAAGCGTCCTTCGGGTCCTAGTTGTTCCTGAATCGAGCGCAGAAACGAGATAATATCGTGGTGCGTCTCCTGCTCTATTTCTTGCATACGTTGTGCATTGTAGCTTGCTTGGCGTATCTTCTCAATGGCATCCTGTGGGATGACGCCTTCATGCGCCCAACCCTCGCAGACGAGCAATTCGACCTGTAACCATTTATCCGTTTTATGCGTGTTTGACCACAGAGTAGTCATTTCCGGCAAAGAATAACGTTCAATCATGATGTGTGAGAGTTCCTTAGTAGGGAGACTCTAGTGGTCTCCCTGCATACTGTTTGAGTGCATAATAGTTCTCATGGCAGTTTACCACAAGATGGAACTATCGGGCATAAAATCGTTTGTCTCTGTGTTATCTATAGTACAATGCGAACAATGGCGCGAGGGCTAAGTAAGCTAAAAGCAACATACTTGACGTAGCGGTGTATTACATGTACAATCATGTCTGCATTGCTAAGGAAAATAGCAAAGTGCGAGTAGACGAAACGCGGTGGAAGAAATGCTCCCCCGTGACGAATAAAGCCTATTACCATTGATATTATGGGAGAGCCAAGAATGAAAAAGGGAATTCATCCAAATTATGTTGAGTCCACTGTCAGTTGCGCCTGTGGCAACAGCTTTCAGACAGTAAGTGCCAAGCCTGTGTTAAAGGTCGATGTGTGCTCTAAGTGCCATCCATTCTTCACGGGTCAGCAGCGTATCCTCGACTCCGCCGGTCGTGTGGAGCGCTTCCGCAAACGCTTCAATCTGAAAGAAGAAGAGTAGGATTATAATAGCGCATATTCGAGAGATAAAGGGGTGTGCAAACAATCCTTTATCTCTTTTTTTGATTGTACTTCTGAATACAAAGGGTGAGTTTTCTGGTGAATGAGACACAACGAACCATCCTATTTCTGATTGCCGATACGGGCGCGGGCCATCGCAGTGCCGCCAACGCAATCAACAATGCTATTACGCTGATTTCTAAACAACAACAGCAAGAGTGGCAAGCACGACTCGATGTACAGCGTGTAGAGGATAGTGGTGGAACACAAAAGACGATGCAGGCCACGGCTGTTCTGTCACGGCATCCCACCTATCGCGTAGAAATTGTGGATGTTTTTGAAGAGTATAGTCGGTTTCCACTCCGTGAGGCTGTCAAGCTCTATGGCCCAACCATTCGCTATAATCCAAAGCTCTACGGCGAATTCTTTAAGCAAAGTAACCGTGACTCCGCTATGATGGCTGTAAAAACCGTTGCGACACCGCTCATCTTCAATGGATTACTACGTCTCATCACGAGCGTTAAGCCTGATGTAATCGTCTCTATTCACCCTATGCTCAATCATGTCACCGTGCAAGCGTTACAAGAGCTACGACTGAACATTCCATTTATCACAGTTGTAACTGATCTTGTAAGCATTCATCATGCATGGTTTACATCAGGAGTTAACCGCTACATTGTGCCAACGGAGCAGGCAAAGAAACTATACTTAGAACGTGGCTTAGACCCTGAGCACGTCAGTTTACTTGGTATGCCTATTGACCCCAAATTCTCAGTACCAGTGGCAAGCAAAGTAGAGTTACAGCGCAAATTCAACTTAAAACCAGGTATTCCAACTATTTTACTTGTTGGTGGCGGCGACGGAGCAGGTGGCTTGCAAAAAGCGGTACGTGCCATCTCGCGTGCGCATCTGCCTGTACAACTCATGGTGGTCACAGGTCGTAACCGACGCCTATACACACACTTGCAACGCACACGTTCAAGCCTGCACGTACCTGCGAAAATCTTTGGTTTCGTACAGAATATGCCTGAGCTGATGCATGCCTCCGATGTTATTATCACGAAGGCTGGTCCAGGCACGATTTGTGAGGCATTAGCGTGCAATCTGCCTGTGATTTTAAGTGGCTATGTGCCAGGGCAGGAAGAGGGCAATATTGATTTTGTGGTCAACAACGAAGTAGGTGTGTTGGCTCTTGAGTCACAAACACTTATAGATGCACTGCGTCGCCTCATTCGCCCTGGCTCAACTGAATTGCGACGCCAGAAGGCGAACGCGAAACGCATTAGTCGGCCTCGCGCCTCGTTTGATATTGCTGAATGCATTTTGAGCTATCTCCCAACTGAGGAGAAACAAGGGGCATGGCAATCACAGAACTGGCAAGTGCGTCGTCGCACTATGTCGAGTCGCTTAAAATCCGCGATTCGTATTCGCCGTTTGCGTCGCCGCTTCCCGCGGACATTAATGAAAAGCCCCGTAATGCGTCGTCTCACAAATCTACGTATACGCGCCTTCGGAGAAGACGATAAAGATACCTAATAATTCAATAACAACTAAGGATATTCTTGTATGTCATCGAATACACCAACTACAGAACCAACAGCACATATTCAATTTTCCACCACACGTTGGGCAACCACTGGCGTGAAACGTGTCCTCTACCGCTTTTGGACGCGTATCGCTGTACGCCTCTTTCCTGAAAACTCGAAGAGCGAACAGCTTGCACGTTCATTACATATTCCCTTGCCTGACAAGCTGAACATGAGTTGGGTCAACGACAATCTTGCAGTAGGTGGGCGTGTGCGTCCAGAGGATATTCATACGTTAGGGCTGAGCGGCGTCACACATGTAATCGACACGCGCTCGGAATATCATGATGATGAAGAGGCGTTGGCACAAGAAAATATTCAGCTACTGTATCTGCCAACGCCCGACACTTACCCTCTGACGGTTGAGCAACTCACGGAAGGTGCGAAATGGGCAAACGAGTACATGAAAGATGGTGGACGTGTTCTCATTCACTGTGAACATGGCGTAGGTCGTAGTGTTCTACTAACGTGTGCGACGCTTATGTATGATGGCATGACCGCGCGCGACGCCCTCGCGCTAGTGCAGCAAAAACGCTGGCAGGCTGCTCCAAATGAGCGACAGGTCGCACGCCTGAAAGAATTTGAGGCGGCGTTACTCTCACCGCGTAGTGCGTGAGCGTAGCGCATACTGCTCGATTGCTCGTGCGACACCATCTTCTGTGTTGCTCGTGGTGACTGCCTGTGCTATAGACTGTACAGCATCCGATGCTTGCCCCATCGCAACACCCCAGCCGACAGCCTCCAACATTTCGATATCGTTGTTGTTATCACCAATCGCCATGACATGAGCAAGTGGAATATCTAGTTGTTGCGCGAGTGCCATTAATCCGCTTGCTTTTGAACAATGCGTATGCATAATCGCCATTTCAGCATAGCCATAGTTACCTTGCTTAATTGCATTCCACGAACATTGTAATGTTGATACTTCTGGTACCAAATCTGCGATAACATCTTCGGGCGCGAATGCGACAACGCGTAGTGGGTCTTGCTGTCCACTGCACAGTGTAGCGTAGGGCATGCGTCGTATTCCATTCGGAAACGTATTGAAATAATCCGCAATCCATATGTTATCTAGTTCGGCAGGCCCCGTCCATATCTCTTCTACAGCATTAACAATGTGATGGACAACTGGCTGAATATTGTGTCGTACCAGTGTCTCTACCGCTTGTTGTGCTATCACTGCCTGGAATGGGTGTGTATGGAGAATCTTCCCCTGTGGATGTTGGAGAATTAATGCTCCATCATAGAGGATAAGTGGAATGGATAATCCTAGAGCCTCAGCAATCTGACGCGTATTCAAATAACGTCGCGCTGTTGCCAGCGTCACAATAATTCCAGCCTCCTGTGCGGCTCTCACCGCGCTAAGTGTACGTAGTGCAATTTCTCGTTGTGGTGTAAGCAATGTGCCATCAATATCTATGGCGACTAGTCGAATCTCTGGTATCTGTTGCATGAAAAATAATACGTCCTTCTGTAAATAAGAATGCGACGGACAAAAAATTGTCCGTCGCATTCTTCCCTGAAAGTGGGATAGTATATGCTGGTTCCATTATACACACATGACATTCTTATCGCTAGTGATAGAGGTTTCTAAGAAAAGAACGGATGTAGGGGCCATAATTCCTTACGCCCTCGTCGTAATGGTCAACGGGGACGAGAGCGTAAGGAATTATGGCCCCTAATGAATATTGACACCCAAAAACGGTCATTCTTCTCGGTAGGGGCCGCAATTCATTGCGCCCATACGCATCAGGATAAGACCTCATCCACAGCCCTCTCCC
>CAXUIS010000335.1:0-3816 GCA_964250915.1 uncultured Ktedonobacteraceae bacterium
GGCTTGCCGCATGGCAAGCCTGACCTGTCTTATTATCCAGAATATGATCCACTCTCTAATGCTAGTAGCCACGATTTCGTGGGAAGACCGCCACCGTAACCTGTGAGTGTTCCATTACTACCTATCACGCGATGACAGGGAACGATGATAGCAATTGGGTTAGCTCCGTTCGCGGCTCCCACTGCTCTTGGAGCGTTAGGTCGTCCAATTGTGAGGGCAAGTTCGCCATAACTACGCGTCTCTCCATAAGGAATGTTACAGAGTTCACGCCATACGCTTACTTGAAATGGTGTTCCTTGAAGATCAAGTGGGGTCGAGAACGTGACTTTCTCACCTGCGAAATAGTGGTGTAACTCATCTTTAGCTTGTTGTAGTACGGGATGTGCTGCACGTATCGTTTGCTTGTTCGACCCGTATTTTTTCGCCCATATTAGCCCTTTCTCAAGCGAAGTGCCTGGCGTTCCCATCCAACAAAGACCAGCATCCGACGCCAATAATACACATTCACCCATTGGACTAGGGACACTATCCCACATAAGTGTGTTTGTATGTTGCTGCGGCACAGTCATCGTTCTCCCCCTCCTTCTTGTACATATATTCTAGTTTCTGTAGTGTAACATAGAGTCCAAAGCGTGGCAAGGTTGACTATAAAAAATACAGAGAATATAGTACCTATTGCTGGAAAAAATGCTTGACTTTTAAGAAGACTCTGAGTACACTCTGTACATACTCTACAAGCGAGTAGATAGTTGTACAGGTAAGAAAAGGGGGTAAGTTCTATGAAACAAAATAGTGTAATCAAGTTAGGCTATGTGCGGAGTTACGCAGAATATGGAACTCACTCCTCAAACACATTAGGAGTATAGTCGAGAAAGACGCTATGCTAGTTACTACTATAGTTCAGAAAGTTCCATATTTTTTGTTACGTTCGAGTAGACCCGTTCACCTCCAACCCTCCCCACAAAGCACAACGCTCCCACATTCTACACATACGCTAATTTTTTTTGTAGAGAAGAAGGTTGCATGAAACGCCCTGTTATGTTGTCTCCTATAAGCATATCATCATGCATCGGGAGTTCCTGTACTCTCTTTAGAGTACGAGAAAGGGCATTAGTTCTTGCTTAAATCACACCTTCTGTATGGGCAGGAGCAGAGTATCACCACACTCAAAGGAGAGGAGGTGAAAGCATGAGAGGCAAGCTACGCGACAAACGCGCAACGAAACGCGATGTATTAAAGCGTGAGATTGTAGACCGCAAACGTCCCGCGAAGCACAATACACGTTTAGCTCCTTGGCTCAATCAAGAAATTGATGAGCAAGAGGACGAGTTGCTAGAGGAAGATACCGAAGAAGAAACAGTAATTACTATTCTACCTCAGCCCCAACCCAAAAAAACTTAAGTCATATTAAAAAGCTATAGGGTGCAGGCTGGCAACGCCAGCATGCACCATCTCGCTTTTGAATGAAAAGACAGTTTAGGGAATATCAATGCCTGGGAAGAGGCGACGTGCTATGACAAGGCGCTGAATTTGCGCTGTCCCCTCGAAGATATCGAAAATCTTCGCGTCACGGAACCATTTATTCAGAAACTGCTTAATTTCCGAGTTTTCACCTGGAGCGGATATGCGTACTCCTGCTGCTGTGATTTTCATGACGAGTGCGCCTGCGTAGGCTTTACACATTGACGCTTCTTTCGAGTTAGGAATACGTTTATCAGCCATCCACGAGGCGCGCCAGACAAGAAGACGCGCCATCTGGAGTTCTTGCCCAAGTTCCTCTAACTCCTCCTCGATCTCACGACGTTTGTGAAGAGGGAAACCTTTAGGAAGTTCCTCTTTAACCCACTGCTGAGTGGTCTCATAGGCCGCACGCGCGAGGCCAAGCGCGAGAGAGCCGACCATTGGACGTGTCGCATCAAGCGTCCCCATTGCTGCTTTAAAACCTGCTCTTTTGCTCTTTTCACGGCCTGCAAGCAGATTTTCTTGTGGAACACGCACATTCTCGTAGATGAGTTCGGCGGTCTGTGAGGACCGCAGGCCCATTTTCTCTTCGATACGCCCAACGGTGAAGCCCGGTGTGCCCTTGGCAACCACAAAGGGACGAATGCCCTCACGCCCAAGATTTTTGTCGATAGTGGCGAAGGTGATGACAAGATCAGCACGCGCTCCATTGGTGATGTAATGCTTATAACCGTTCAGCACCCATTCATCACCGTCGAGTACTGCGGTAGTGGAGATACCTGACACGTCGGAGCCAATGGCGGGTTCGGTCAGAGCAAGTGCACCCCAATGCAGTTTTCCATCCATATAGGGGCCAAGAAATTTTGCTTGTTGCTCTTGCGTCCCTTGCGAAAGAATGGGCGGTGCCGCAAGTCCTGGGCCAGGAATAGCAGTAGAGAGACCTGCATCACCCCAGGCCATCTCTTCCTGCGAGAGGACCGAAAGCACATTTTCTTGCTTCTCTTCGCCTGGGTTTTGCATACGTGCCTGCCCTGATGAGCCAGCCCAAAAGCGCTGCTGCATGTTCAAAAAGAAGTGCTCTGGTATTTTTTCGCTGCGATCACATTCAAGCGAGATCGGACGCATCTCCTCAACCGCGATCTGATGGGCATAGTCTCGAAACGCCTCTTGAGATTTGCTGAGTGTAAAGTTTAGCATGCTGTGTCTACTCCATTGCTGCTGCGTTGCGTGTCCACATTTCAACAGGGTGATCTTGCAAGTAGCCTGCGCCACCGAGTACCTGAATAGCGTCAATTGTCGCTGATTTCGCGATCTTGAGAGCTTGCTTTTGGGCAGCTTCACTATTACGAACCAGCGTTGCTATTTCAGCATTGCAATCCCAATCGATGGCTGCCTGCCAGACGAGCAAACGTGCGGCATCAAGCTTCATCGCTATTTCCGCTATCACGAAAGCGATTCCTTGATAGGAAGCAATGGGACGCCCAAAGGCAGTACGCCCTGCCGCATAGTCCCGTGCATATTCGAGAGATGCACGTGCCATACCACAAGCGACACCCGCGCGCAGAATTTCGTACAGGGCACCAGCACGTTTTACACCATCATTTCCTGGCTCACCCAACAGGCAAGATGCAGGTACAACGACGTTCTCAAAGCTATATGAGGCACTTGGCGCAGCAATCAAACCAAGTTTTTGTACGTCATCGTTAATATGCAACCCATTAGGGTGTTCTGGTAAGATAAACGCGCAGAGACCATCGAGGCCACTTGTGCCTTCTACGCGAAAAAGCGCGATGTGTAGCCTAGCTTGCCCACCGTGAATTATATCGCGTTTGGTTCCATTGAGGATATAGTTGTCGCCATCTTTACGAGCCGTGGCGGTGATATCCGCAAGTGCATAGCCACCAGTACGCTCTACAAAGGCGAAGCTTCCACGAAGCGCATGTCCGGTCTCTCCATTTGAGAAAGCTGTCAACCACGTTCGTTGTTGGCTCTCGCTTCCGGCTAAAGCAACGGTCACAGGTGCAATTAGTGAACCGAGGACGTTCATGGCAAGAGCACTATCACCAAAGCTAAGTTCCTCAGCAATCAGCGCATAGGTTACTGCTTCAATGTCTCCTTGACCACCGTAGTCTTCAGAGAACGGCGTGGTTAAGCCAGTCTGACCAAGAACTTGGGCTAGTGCGGACGAAATATCTCCATCTTTTTCGGAGCGGCGTGCCTCCTGGCGAAACTGCTCGACAGCGACACTTTGAGCTAGTTGACGTATCTCCTCTTGCTCTTCCGTTGGGGAGAATGTGAGCATGAAACGACATCCTTTCGCTACTCGATACTATGAGAAAATTTGTTATTCGACGA
>CAXUIS010000335.1:3916-5294 GCA_964250915.1 uncultured Ktedonobacteraceae bacterium
AGATGATGGCAAGCTAGCTGCATTGTTGGCAACGAATATAGACCGTCATTTCAAGCAACTCATGCTGACATATCAGCATAGACTGTATAGCTTTGTGCTACGTCAAACGGGAAGTGCACAAGAGGCCGAAGATATTACGCAAGAGGCGTTCATACGCTCTTATTACGCGCTCAAAGACTATCCTACACAGAAGGTACGCGAACTGAAACTACAAGCATGGCTGTTCAAAATCGCGCTCAATATTTTTTATAATCATCAACGCGCAAGCTCCCCACGGCATACATCGCTTGATATATTGGAAAATAGCATGCTTGTGGAGCGAGAAGATGAGGCCGATGAGCCAGATGAGGTTGTATGGCATAACGAACAGCGACAAGAGGTTGAAAAACTTGTCGCCTCACTGCCAGAGCATTACCGAGTAGTTATCAATTTGTATTATTTCGAGGAATTGAGCTATCAGGAGATTGCGGAACTGCTCAATTCACCATTAGGCACGATAAAGGCCAAGATGCATCGTGGAATTGCGTTGTTGCGTAAAATGCTACCAAATAAAGATCAGGTGAGATAATGAAACAACCTTCAGAACAATTTGAGTCGAATGAGCAAAGGCTCCATCAAGCACCAAAGACGCTTATACCCAACGTACTGGCACAGCTAGGATTAGAGGGAAAAAGCAAAAATGTAGACGTTTCTTTAGCATCCGTCACGAAAAGTTTACAGGCGGAGAATTGGCACATACGTCTTGCTGCGCTAGAGGGACTGAATCATCAAGGTGGATCCGTACCTATTGAGCCATTATTGCTCGCATTGCACGACGAAGACGCCTCCGTGCGAGCGAGCGCAGTGCGCATGTTAGGCCAAAGAGATGATAGTGTTGCGATGACAAGGTTGGAGGAAGCATTGCGCGATTCTGACTGGCATGTACGGGAAACGGCGGTATTTGCTCTAGGACAACATGTCTCTCCCCCTATTCATCTGCTTGTGCTCGCACAAAATGATAAGGACAACGCTGTACAAAAGGCTGCCACAAGCATATTGCGAGACATACAAACAGAAAGTTATATAGTACGGTCACTCTCTCCCGACGAAGTACGCCAAACACCGTTCAACACACGTTTCTCCAAAATCCATGACTATACGAATGTTTTATTGAGACACATACAAGGCTTAGAAGATAGCATTGTGCCAAGACAACATTCTCAAATCAATAGGAATCCTACTACGTCAGAGGAAGGAGATGGCAAAGGGAAACAGCGTCCAATTATACGTGCGTTGGAGATAGTTGTCGCAGTTGTCGTCGTGCTAGGTCTCGTAGGGTCATGGTTTACATTAACACGTGGAGTGCATACTTCTACACAAGGTCACACAGGTACAACTA
>CAXUIS010000336.1:0-5288 GCA_964250915.1 uncultured Ktedonobacteraceae bacterium
CCATAAATAAGCAACTGTCCTGGTGCGTCAGGGATTGCAATCATGTTTGTGATGTTCCCGAAGGGCAGTGTGCCAGTATTCGTGAAGTGTTGCCCATTGTCGTGACTGACCTTGAGGCCATTTGTACTGAGTGTACGCACATAGATATAGACTTCATCGGAATCATCGTTACCCGCAACCGTGAAGGGAATGCCATCAAGGGCGGCTGTGAAGTTTGCTGTCTTATTGACAAGCTGCCAGGTGCGTCCCTGATCTGCACTCGTATAGAGTCCAAGTATGCCTGATGGATGACCAGTGACGGATGGTTGCGTGAGCAAATACATACGTTGTTGATTGAACGGACTCACGGTCAGCGAAAGGTTCATGACCCCCTGCATAAGCTGATTGGGACCGCCTGATACCTGTGTCCAAGTTTTGCCACTATTCTCTGAACGGAACGAGCCATAGTGCGTTGCCAGGACCAGTACATGATTTGGTAGGGCAAGCAAGGAGTGTACATGGTTCGACGCTATACCAAAGCCGTTGACAGGTACCTGTGTTGGAGTAGCGGACTGTACATTGCTACCAGAACTATCACAGGCAGCTAGCAGCAACGCTAAAATACTCAATACGAGCCATATATACCGTTGTACGTTGTGTTTAATTCTCATCGTTGTCACAATCTATACGTATCTCTGTACGGGTCTGCTTCAGCACACCCTTTTAGCAGCATACAATGTAAGCGAATATAGACCAGCGTTACAGTCCTCGCCAACATTGTGTATTGTCAAAAGGGTGTGCTGAAGCAGACCCGTACAGATAATTTCGTTAGCCTCTTTATCGTATCACAGAGATCAATCGGCGGCGGGTGTACTGAAATACACGGTAGCGTGGCTTGTGCCTCCGCTAGGTGTACGAACATCTATACGAACTCCCCAATGACCACTCATATCGAGTTGATCGCTGCCCTTGAAATGGCCTTTCCCATCGGGCTGCAAGTTAACATGGCGCGTACCCATATCCATGTCAAGCATTGTATTGTAGAGCGACACACCCACATTAGTATCTGGCTGCCCTTTGCTATTTAGTACGCTCACCGTGAACTCATTGTTGCCAAACTGATTGGGCGTGACGTTAAAGGTGAGATTGAATTGTTTATCAGTCGTCTTGATCGTTGTCGTAAAGGGATTTGATGGTGTTGTAGGCACAGGTTGTTGTACAGGAGTCGTTGTCGCAGGTACAAGCGTACCTGAGAAAACGGTGAGCAATCCTGTACAGAGCAGCACGGCAACACCTAGCAATGGCTCCCAACGGAGCGTATTTATGAGCCTTCTCCCTTGTCGCTCGATATTTGCTTCAGCAATATTTACATCCTGTTTAGGAAGCGTTGCTACACTTCCAACGCTCAGTGTCGCGACTTCTGCTTTCGTGCTCCCTTTGTACTTCTTATAGTCTTTAGCAAGCCTAGGACGAAGTATACCGACATGATAGGCACTTGTTAGCAACAGACCTCCAACAAGCAACACTTTGACGATCAAGACACGTCCGTATGTTGTTGAGATTAGTTGTGCTATTGAGTCCATGCGCGTTGCGGCATTGAGTGGGCCTGTTACCGACATAATGATGACCCCTGCGATTGCCAATGGCGAATAGCGAGGTAACACCGAGAGCAGGGAACGAATGCGCTCTTGCGATGGAACACGCATTATGACTGGTAGGTATGTTGTTGCAATGTACATCATGCCACCAATCCAGAGCGAAGCGGCTAGTAGATGGAGCCAATCGGACAAGACAGCAAGAACAATGATATTCCCGCTCACAGCTGCCGCGTGACCAGAGAGTGTGAGCGCAATCAACAACGCGAGGCCGAGTAGCAAATTAACCCATGAAAAGATTTCCGCAAACACTTTTGTCCGACGTTTAGCAAAAAGTGCGTATGTGGTAACAAGTAGTGCTAAGAGAACAACAACTTGGCGCATAATCCAGTACTTCCCAAATTGTCCGCTACTGACAAGGCCGAATAGAACAGAGGGCGAAAACGCTTGTGCCAGTTGCCCGTTTGTAAGAGACAAGGCTTGTCCAATGAGCACACCAATGTCTGTGAAGAAAATGAGGAGTAGTGTGGGTAGTGAGAAGAGACGGTCGAAACGTTGCTCTGTCCGTTGCAGAATAGCTTGTTGCCCTGTATCCTGCGACTCCGTAAGCTGTAAGACGAAGGCGCGCCAGAGTTGTGCACCTACCCAAAAGACTGCTCCTAGCTCGACCAATGTCACCATAATCAGGCTGAATAGTGTAGGACCGTCAAGTTGTCCTGTTGTAGAACCATTTGAGCTATTGCCGAGTTGGTCTTGTCCTGGAATTGTACCAGTGAGTTTTTGTGTGCTTCCATCGGGATTAGCAACTGTAAAGATAAATGAGCCTGTTAAAACATGCCCATCGTCGGCTGATTGCGTGCGCCATATTACTACGTATACGGCAGGGGGTAGATTCGGTGGTAGGTTCACATCCATTTCGGTCTGGTCATTTGAGGCTACATGTGCGTTATTCTGATCGACGCGCTTCTTCGAGCCATTGAGAACGCGGGCCGTGCTATATGTTGGATTCAAGGACTCTGTGAACCACATACGCACCACTGTTGGTGCTGTACTCAGTACGGCGCCCTTGGCTGGATCGGAGCGCAACAGAATGGCGTGTGCTTCACCGACGCTCGGAAAAAGGAACAGCAAACAGAACGCAAGCGGCAATGCTCTATATAATACACGTTGCATAATGCGTATACGCGAGAAGTTTCTCATAGATATTATCATCCTAGACCTGACGTGAACCTGTTCTGTAGGGACCGATTTATCGCGTCCTGGGGTGAGGCTTGGGGAACATGTTGGGAAAAGGAATCATGCCAACACGTTGCCCCACCCTAGGACGCGATAAATCGGTCCCTACCAATTACTTCCCTCTAATAGTAGCACGATCTCCCTGATTGTGCATCAGGTCATGTACGTATTTTCTATCCCTACCATGCCTCTAACGCGTTGAGATATAATAAGATGAATATGGAAGAAACCAGCGAGACTATAGACAACCTTGCGGCACTGGAAGCATTGCTTGGAGTGAAGTTTCACGATATTTCGTTGTTGCAACGAGCTGTGACACATCATACCTGTTGCCCAGAAACTGCTATTCGTGACTCGTACGACACGCTTGAATTTTTAGGTGATGCCATCATCAGTGCGCATGTGGTCGAATATATCTATCGCACCCGACCAACCGCATCCGAAGGCGAAATGACGGCCCTGAAATCAGAGGTTGTCAGTCGTCGTGTCTTCGCACGTATTGGTCAAAGCCTCGGACTTTTTCCCTTCATTCGAGTCGATATCACGAATCTACGTACATTCAATGATCGGTCTCGTGACTCGCTCTGTGCTGATGTGTTGGAGTCGCTGGTGGGCGCGATTCAAATTGATCAGGGACCAGAGGTTGCACGTGCTTTTATTGCTCGCGTCGTATTTCCAATGGTGGAAGAGATAAGTCATCAGGCACTCGATACAAATCCAAAGGGACGGCTACAGAAAATTGTATTGCGTCGCTCTGGCAGCCTGCCACGATACCGCGTACTAGAGCAGAGTGGGCGCAACAATGACCGCGTGTTTGTTGTTGGAGTCTTTGAGCGTGATGCTCTCCTGGGAATGGGAAAAGCCTCAAGTATTAAGGAGGCTGGACGGATAGCCGCTCACGATGCGCTGGACATCTTAGCCAGCAAGGATGAACTATAATGAATGATAGGAGTAGATAATGCAGGTTGGAATTTACTCTGGAAACGCGACGGACGCCCACAAGGGGCTACCCTACTATACACGATGCGTTCGACACACTAGAGCGTCGTATAGTAGGGTAGCCCCTTGTGGGCGTCCGTTGGTCTAGAAATGGTGAGAGACGTGCCACGCAACAAGACGTTAAACTGGTATGAGACCAGCCTATCAGTACATGAACGCAAGACGCGCGGTCACTTTTCTACGCCCCCACCGCTTGTCAACGCTATCCTCGATGCTTGTGGCTATACTGCCGAGGCGCATCTTGCTCAACTTCGTGTCCTCGATCCTGCCTGTGGTAGTGGCAATTTTCTTGCGGGTGCTGCTCAACGCCTGCTCGCTTATGGCAAACAAAGGGAGATGCCACCTCATCAGCTATTTTCTATATTACAGCGCAATCTCTGGGGTTTCGATCCTGATCCCATTGCCTGTTTTTTGGCTGAGATGCAACTACGAACACTTCTCGTAGAGCCAGAAACGGCATATTCTGTGCACGTCAAACAACGCCTTCACATTCATCAAGCCGACGGTTTAGCGTTACCGTGGGAACAAGAACATCGTGAGTCAGTTGATCTCTTTCTCGCAAATCCACCGTATCTTGCCGCGAAGAATACGGATTTGAGCGGCTACCGTGCGATGCAAGAATTTGGACAAGCAGATAGCTATTTATTTTTTCTGAGGCTGGCGTTACAGATTGTGCGACCGGATGGCTGGATAGGACTTGTGTTACCCGATTCTGTATTAGCTCGTGCAAATGCTACACGCGAGCGACAACATCTCTTGCGAGAGATGACCGTACATCATCTCTGGCATCTCTCGAATGTCTTTCCCGCGTATGTTGGAGCAGTTATTCTCATTGCACAAAAACGTCCACCAACAAGTATTCATCAGATTGCATGGATGCGTGAAAAGTGGAGCAAGCGGCAAGAGAGGACTGTAAACACTAGTCATGCGTGTTCGACTTCCTGCATTCCACAACGACTTCTTTACGCTCAAGAGAGGGCAGAGCTACGCTATCTGCTCGGCAACGAACATGAGACGTTAATAGAACGTCTACATATGCGTATGACGAAGGGAAATGAGTCCTATGTGATCACGCCTTTGGATAGCATTGTCTCCATTCGACGTGGCGAGGAACTTGGCAAGAAGAGCGCGCTACTCACAAACAAACCGCCCAAAGAGGAAGGATGGCATCCGTTGCTCCTGGGAGGCGTTGATGTGCGCTCTTACGCAACACCGCAAGCACAATATTGGATAGCAGAGAAGGCACTTGGAAAGCCGCTAGAAAGATATGCAGCCCCGAAGTTGCTTGTGGTCAAGAGTACGAACATGTTGCAAGCCGTACTTGATATGCAAGGGCATGTGGCATTGCAGACATTGTACTTGCTGACGCTGAATGGCGATTCGCGGAAGATGTTAGCAGAACAAGAGGAAGGCAAGGGCACCCGCAAGGGGGTTGCCCCTCACTAATGACATTAGGGGCAAAAATAACGATTTTGGGAC
>CAXUIS010000337.1:0-5270 GCA_964250915.1 uncultured Ktedonobacteraceae bacterium
AGTAATGTCAGGCTTCTTCTGAAAAATAGTACCTCGTACGGGATTCGAACCCGTGGTCTCCGCCTTGAAAGGGCGGCGTCCAAGGCCGCTAGACGAACGAGGCTTGCTGTTCACATATTTGTGTCAACGTTGGGATTGTACTCCATCTCTCTAGCTTTGTCAAGCAAAATTTGCTATAGTAGAGCGTGTAATTTCAAAAGGTGATAAAATACTCCGGTTAGTAGCAAAATTAAGAAGGTGTTCAAGACATGGCAAATACAAAGACGCGTTCGGCAGCGCAGCGACGTGAGCAGGTACATCAGCAAAGGCTGCGAAGCGATAGTCAAAATATGCAGCAGCAACAAGTGAAAACTCGTAAGGTACGACGTACAGTCCGACGTGGTATTAACCCCTGGTGGTATATAGGTAGCGTGCTCGCTGTTGTTGTCATCGTCGTAGGTGTGTTTATCTATATCGCAAATCAGCAAGGCAATGTGGCAACAACGGGCACAACAGACGCGACTGTGTTGCAACAGGTAACGCATGTTAGTCCAGCTCTGCTCTCGCGGGTTGGGACGGCGGACGTGAAAAACAATTTTCAAGCGGTACAAAAAAAACAACCCCTCCTGCTAGGGCCAACGGGTAAGCCACAATTCTTATATTATGGGGCAGAGTTCTGTCCCTATTGTGCAGGACAGCGTTGGGGTGTTGTGGTTGCGCTGAGTCGTTTTGGAACATTTACGAAGTTGCCTGAGATCGCCTCTGCGTCAAATGATGTATATCCTAACACTGCGACGTTCTCATTTTATAAGAGCAGCTATACGAGTAACTATATTGACTTTGTGCCGCTAGAGGTCGAGGATGGTCAAGGCAAACCGCTTCAAACACTGACGCCTGACCAACAAAAACTTGTGGACACCTATAACGCTCCTCCCTATACACAGTCTCCTGGTTTTCCGTTCATTGATATTGGTAATCAGTACATTGTGGCTGGTCCTACCTATGTGCCAGATGTACTTGCTGGTCTTTCACAAAAGGATATCGCTGGTCAGCTTTCAAGCGGGGATAGTGCCTCGTCTAAAGCAATCCTGGCAACTGCGAACTATATGACCGCTGGTATCTGTGTAATTACGAACAATAAGCCTGAAAATGTGTGTAGTGATCCTACAATTCAGCAGATCGAGCAATCAATGCCTAAAGCTACTGCGAACATCGGAAATTCGCACCTTGCAACCATTGCTAGTCAACCCGATCTGATCCCGCCATCCCGACGAAGAGCATAACTTTAAAAAGCCAAAAAGTTGTTGCGTATTTGGTACTATCAAATGCGTAACAACCTTTTGGCTTTTTGGACCTCTGTATATACTGTAAGTATGGATATGTTGATGTGTGGATAGAGGAGGATCATCCATGAAGAACTTACAGCCGACTTTTCGTATCGAGACACTTTCCGATGGGGATACATCCCCGCAAGTATCTCTGCTCCGCCTTTCACTACCCCAGGTAACGCCAGCACAAGTGATTGCAAAGCGGCAGCATTCTCATGCGGTCAGTACACTGCATCCCCAACCCGTATCACAAATAACCCCGTTTCCACAAGCACCGATGACACCACCATTAGTCGAACCTCTAACATTGCAATCATTAGTACTACAGACGAAGAAAGACGCGTCTTCTATCTCTCTTTTGTCAGGACCACAAGTGCCGTTTCCTACGCCTCGCTTCGACTTTTCGCGGTCATTGCGTACTGGTGTAACCTATATCCCGCGTTCTATGACACGTCATAAAGAACCCAATATAGCTGATGCTTTAATTGCTTGCGGAACACTTGTGCTAATTGGTCTGTTTGTCTTGATGCTTTTGTATTACTTTAGTGCATGACCTCTACCTACCTGTTGCGCCAGCAGCGTCTCTACTGATACAATAGGGAACAACGAATTGTGATTAAACTGGACTCCAGAAGCATCGACTCGTGGCGAGTGTCTGTTTGAGTCGTTTGTGAGCAATGCAGACAACTCGCCATCGAGGAACTATAAAAAAACGCCGTGTAAGACCATTCTTGCTGAGCCGCATTGCACCATTTGTAAGCGGTTGGCTTCAAGTTATGTATATCTACTGTGTCGTGGGCATACGTTTCTTACGCTGGCGTAGATATCTCTGGCGTCGCTTGTTTTATGGGTTGGAAAGTACACAAACATATATGAAACAAACTCTGCTCATCGTGCGTCATGGGCAAACGACCTGGAATGTGGAGCATCGCCTTCCAGGGCAGCTTCCTGGTGTCGCACTCAATGAGAATGGTCGGCAGCAAGCAGCGCGGCTCGCCGAAGCCCTTACCGTGCTTCCAATTAGTGCCATTATCAGTAGTCCGCTTGAACGTGCTCGTGATACAGCAGAAATTATTGCCCAAGGCCGGAATATTCCTATCGAACTAGAGCCAGACCTGATGGATACCCAGATTGGAAGTTGGGCTGGACAAGTCATCGAAGATGTCGCAAAGAATGATCCAGCTTGGAAAGAATATGTACGTAATCCGAATGTTGCTCCTGACGGCGTTGAGACCTTTCCACAGGTACAGCAGCGTGTTGTAGCGGCAATTGAGCGTTGGCGGACTCAGGAAAACGTTGGTCCTTACCCTGTATTTGTTGCACATGCCGATGTTATTAAACTACTGGTTGCACATTTTTCAGGATTGGAAGCGGGAAAAGCAGGGACACTTCATATAGACAATGCCTCGGTGAGCCTTGTTGAATTAGAGAACGAGCAACCTCCACAAGTCATCGCCATCAGCTGGAGTCCCAATCCTGGCTGGCTAAAAGCTCCAACACCTGAAATCTTGAAAAAGCCTACCCCTACCGAAGAAAAAGGCGAACAGTTAGAGTAACTGAACGCTCTCTGATTATATCTGGAAGGGAATACTACCATGTTTGACCCACATGACCCTTATGAACGCTATTACTGGCACTATGAATCTCGACGTCCACTTTCAGTAGCACAGATCGTTGCACTACAGAGTGTTGATGCAGAAACGGCTGGTCTTATCTGGCTGTTGCTGGAATGTGGAGCCTCACTCACTGTCGCTGGTCCAACAGACCCACAGCCAGGAGTAGGCAAGACGACGACGCTCAATGCGCTGTTGCAGTTTCTGCCTGAAGGCACAGCACTCGTGTATATGTCCGGCATGTATGAAAACTTTGCATTTACACGTATCCCAGATATTGAACCCAAGACAACCTGTGCACTGTGTAACGAGGTGAGTGATCATCTCCCAATTTATATGTGGGGGCGCATTGCACGTCGCTATCTCACGCTTCCCAGTAAAGGATTTCGTGTAGCGACAAGCGTACATGCCGACACAATCAACGATGTTATGCATATGTATAGTCAAGACTTACATCTCAGCTCAGATGATATACGTCGTCTAGGACTCATTATCAATATAGGGTTAGTTGGACGTACGTATCCACCACGTCGTCGCTGGTTTTCTACCCACTTTGTACCTCCGCAAGCGGACCCAAAGCATCCTGATGTTGTCGTTCCTACTCCGCTCTCATTGTGGAACGAGTATGATGATACTTTTGAGCATGCCGACCAGTCCACTCTTGATGAACTTGCTACCTATGTAGGAGTGACGCCACAAGAGTTTACTAAGGCACTCAAACTGCGAGTCGATTGCTTAAAGGATATTTCACAGGGGACGGGTATCGGGTCACGTGAGATGTTCGATGCTGTGAACGACCTGCGCACACGTTCTTCGCAACCATAATGGACGAAGAAATAGAAATCCTGTAGAAAGTGTTCTCCTTAGTGAGAAAAGAAAGGAGTATATCATGCTGGGACAAAATACATCTGTCGGTGCTGGACGCTGGCCCCGCATCTGTGCTGAACGTCACTAACAATCGAGAAGAGGAGCAATACCTGACATGTCGCATACCATCGCCATGCTCAGCGTTCATACGTCCCCACTCGATAATCCGGGACGTACAAAGGACGCAGGAGGCATGAATGTTTATATACGCGAATTGGCAACAGAACTGGGCCGACGCGGAAATACAGTAGACATCTTTACCCGTCAAACACACGAACAAACACCACAAATTGTACAGCTTGCACCAAACGTGCGCGTCATTCATATTCACGCAGGACCAACAGTACCACTTCACAAAAACAGTCTTTTTCCCTATATCCCCTCTTTCGTAACTCAAGTCACCATGTTCGCTGATGCGGAAGCACGTCGTTATGACATCCTTCATAGTCACTATTGGCTCTCAGGAGTTGCTGGAGTTGAATTAGCATGGCGTTGGGATATTCCACATGTGACCATGTTTCATACACTCGCACGTTTAAAGCAGCTAGCTCATCCTAGCGAACAAGAACCACAACAACGTCTGGATATGGAGCAACGCTTACTACAATCGGTGGATTGTGTGATTGCTGCCACTCCCGATGAGCACACACAAATGACGCGTTATTGTGGTGCGCCAACAAATCGTGTACATGTTATTCCTTGTGGCGTCGATCTCGAATTGTTCGTACCATATCCGCAACAACAGGCACGTATACATCTGGGCTTAGACACACAACAACCTCTACTACTCTTTGCTGGTAGACTTGATCCATTCAAAGGGCCTGACATCCTGCTGCGTGCCGCTTCAATGATGGAGAAAAAAGCGCAAATAGTAATCGTTGGCGGCTCATTAAATGACGACAAGGACCTCCAAAATTTACGTGTCCTAGCCTCAGAACTGAATATTGAGCAACATGTACGATTTATAGGGGCACAACCACAACAGGCTCTACCTTATCTCTATAGTGCTGCTGATGTGACCGTAGTTCCTTCATATCACGAGAGCTTTGGCCTTGTTGCGGTTGAGTCGCTTGCGTGTGGCACACCTGTTGTGGCGACACGTGCGGGCGGTTTGATGACCATTATACATAACGACGAAAACGGTTATCTGGTGCCGCGTTGCCCAGGTTTCTTTGCCGAAAGACTGGATGCGATACTGCGTATTCCAGCAATAAGGGAGCGACTACAACAAGAGGCACGTCGTTCTGTTCTCCAATTTAGCTGGCAAAGCGTTGCCAATCAAATGGAGAACGTTTATGCTGATCTTGTAAATGCACCGAGAACAGTCGCAATATCCTCTTAATATGTACCATATAGGAGCTATAATTCATTACGCCCTCGTCGCACGCTATAGGCCAACTTTGGCGTAATGAATTATAGCCCCTACATAATTACACATCTTTGCTCGTACTCACAACTGACTATTTTTTGAAATCTCCTATCC
>CAXUIS010000338.1:0-5268 GCA_964250915.1 uncultured Ktedonobacteraceae bacterium
CTCACTTAACCTACTGTATAGGCTTATAGCACATCCAAGCAGTCTATCGCCTTCTCTCTGTATTCGGCGGTGGGGGGAGAAGAGCATACCCTGTAAGTTCTTTGAGTAGCGGATCGATATCCGTTCCGGTCGAAACGAACCAGAATGATGTTTGCATTCTCTTCGCTTTTTGTATGTTATAGATGAGACGCTGTATTTCTAACTTGATTTGCTGCAATTCGCGTTCAGTCAACTTGGTCTGCTGATAACGGGCACTCTGGAGACGGGCAAGCAGAGTGTTGAGTCCAATACCTACCTGCCAGAGCGCGTGTTGCTGAGCTAGAGGTGCACGCACATTCATGTCTCCGTTAGCTGCCTGGACCAGTGTATAAAGGATTTGCTGAATACCCTCGTCCAACTCCTTTTTTTGCTCCACGATAGTGTGTTCGAGCTGTGCAATCACTTCCGCTTTATTTGCACGCTCCATAGCTTTCATGGTATTACGTACCCATAGATAGGTCACAAGGGCCGCAACGAACTGGATAATAAGAGGGCGAACCATGAAGCTGTACGTTGTCTGATCCACGAGTATCTGTAGATCGGGCGCATGAGGCTGAAAGATGATGTCGCCCATCATAAAAAAGCTGTGGAATAACGAGAAATAGAGGATACTATTAATGGGAAGCAGAGATATAGCGATGATATCAGATAACACGAACAGATCGTAGATTGGCACAGCATTTTGTGTCAACATAAAGTGTGGATAGGATAGCAGTGTGTAGATCAGTGCAATATCAAACGCACCAACAACGAGCAGTCCTACAACAGTGACCTTGCCCCGCTTATTCAGAAAAGTCGCAAGGCAGGTAATGAGAAACATGCCTACAAGTGGAGGTACAACGTGTAGACCGTCGCTGGTAAGAGCGGCGGGGATAAAAGCGATTATTCCAATGAAGATGACGAGCAGTAAAATGCTTGCTAAGCGGTCACGAGGTATTACCACTTCCTGGGAAGTCTCAAGCGTTTCGTCAGGTGCACTAAGACGATACCACCAGGACAAGAAATTCATGCTCTTTCGAGTTGGTTCTTGGAATGTCATTGAAGCCAAAGCAGGTTTTTGCATATGAGGGGACTTGGATGTAGGTTGTTCACGCATCATAAAGAAGCCTCCTTACAACAGGCATGAGTCTGCTACGTCAATCTTCTCTCTATTTTGCACAACCATTGAAATAGTTATACACGCTTATATAACGTCCCATCATTCCACTTATACTCTGGCTTTAGAGTAAGAAGAGACAGCGTTAAAAATAAAATGCAATCTTTGTATCAATCATAGTAGCAAACAAAAAAGTCTCTGTCAACATTTCTATTTTGACATAGCCTACTTGTTCAATGCGTTCAGTTCGTAATACTGAAAGAAAGACATGATGATGAAAAAGAGGAGTGAGACATGGTGCTGATTCGTCCAAGAATAGTTTTTGCTGGAACCGCAAGTGGAGTTGGCAAGACCACTATCACAATGGCATTTCTTGCAGCTCTCCGCGAACGTGGCATGCATGTTCGTTCAGCCATTCAAAGTAGGACCAGATTATCTTGATCCCTCCCATCTGGCCCTTGCAGCATCACATCCTTCTCTATTTCCAAGTGGTGCCAGTAGGAAAGTCGTATGTTGTGAAGGTATCTCGATACATCTCAATGCTATATCCTGGATCAGTTGGTGGCATATAATGTCCATTCCGAATAATAACGGGATGAAGAAAGAACTCATGAAGATGATCAACATACTCGACAACACGATCTTCGAGTGAAGCACTAACCGCGATATAATCGAAGAGTGAGAGGTGTTGCACGTATTCGCATAGACCAACTCCACCTGCATGGGGACAGACAGGGATGCCGAATTTCGCAGCCATCAACAGAACTGCCAGGACTTCATTGACCCCGCCAAGACGACAGGCATCAATTTGACAGAAGCCAATCGCATTTGTCTGCAAAAGTTGCTTAAAAATAATGCGGTTCTGGACATGCTCACCCGTTGCAACATGAATCGGGGCAATCTCGCGTGCAATTGTCGCATGCCCAAGTACATCGTCAGGACTCGTCGGCTCTTCAATCCACCAGGGACTCACATCGGCAAGCTTTTGTATAGAGGAAATAGCTTCTTGGACATCCCAGTACTGGTTGGCATCGAGCATCAATTTATTGTTTGGGCCAATTTCAGCACGTATGAGATGCGCACGGCGCAGATCATCTTCAGCATGTAGACCCACCTTAAGTTTAAAATGTGTCCAACCTTGCTGCATAGCTTCACGACAGAGGTGACGCACTTTCTCGTCAGAGTAGCCGAGCCAACCTGCCGACGTAGTGTAGGCAGGGTAGCCATGTTGTACCATCTCCGCTTCACGTGCCCCTTTACTTATGGCATGTTTCTGCAGAAGAGCTAGGGCTTCTTCACGCGTCAGTGCGTCGGTAATATAGCGAAAGTCAATGCAAGCAACAAGCTGTTCAGGGGTCATATCAACGAGAAGTTTCCACAGTGGTTTGCCTTCAACTTTCGCATAGAGGTCCCAGACCGCATTGACAAGAGCGGCGGTTGCTAAATGGATGACTCCTTTCTCTGGCCCAATCCAACGCAATTGACTATCACTGGTAATGTATCGCCAAAACGCGCCCATGTTTTCGGTAAACGATTCCAGCGTGTGACCAATAAGCAAAGGTGCAAGTGCGTGAATAGCGGTGATACATACTTCGTTGCCTCGTCCTATCGTGAAGGTCAAGCCATGTCCTTGCAAGCCTTGCGGACTATCAGTATGGAGAATGGCATAGGCTGCTGAATAATCAGGGTCATGATTCATCGCGTCTGAGCCGTCAAGCGTACGAGACGTGGGAAAGCGGATATCATGCGTCTCAATGTGTGTGATCGTGATAGACACTTATGTTTCCTTCTTTCTCTCATTGTCGAAAAGAATAAACATTTGTCTAAGAAAAGACAAGAAGAGTAGCAAATTTCTTGTCACTATACGACAATTGGTAACGAATTGCTAGTATAAGCTCTGTACTAGCAAGTAAAAGTTTACATGTGCCGTTCAATGGGTCTATCTGATAGAATATAGGAACGTATGAAAAATCATGTTCGTTTTCATATAAAGATTTCTTGGAGGAACTCATGCAAATACCAAGTTATGTTGCCAATGTACGTCTATGTAACTGGGTTGAAGAGATGGTTGACTTGTGCCAGCCCGCTTCCATTCACTGGTGTGATGGTTCGCAGGAGGAGTACGAGAACTTATGCGACCAGATGGTCGAGTCAGGCACATTTCTGCGTCTCAATCCAGAGAAACGGCCCAACAGCTTTCTAGCTCGCTCCGACCCAGGCGATGTTGCTCGCCTCGAAGATAGAACCTTCATTTGCTCCCTCAGCAAAAGTGATGCTGGCCCAACCAACAATTGGGTCCATCCCAAGGAGATGAAGGAAACACTGATGGGCTTGTTCAAGGGTTGTATGCGCGGGCGAACGTTGTATATCATTCCTTTCAGCATGGGACCCCTCGGCTCACCCATCGCGCATATTGGGGTTGAATTAACGGACTCACCGTACGTTGTCGTGAGTATGCGCATCATGACTCGTATGGGGCGGGCGGTATACGACGTTCTCAAGGACGATGAAGACTTTATTCCCTGTCTGCACTCGGTTGGCATGCCCCTTGAATCAGGTCAACGAGATGTTTCGTGGCCTGGGAACACCACCAAATATATCGTGCATTTTCCTGAAGAACGTTCCATCTGGTCCTATGGCTCTGGCTATGGGGGAAACGCGTTATTGGGCAAAAAGTGTTTTGCCCTACGTATTGCCTCGGTGATTGCTCGTGACGAGGGGTGGTTGGCAGAGCACATGCTGATTCTGGGCGTAGAGGATCCACAGGGAGAGAAAACGTATGTCGCGGCGGCCTTCCCCAGCGCGTGTGGCAAGACCAACTTTGCCATGCTCATTCCACCTGAAGCTATTGAGCAGGAGGGGTGGAAGGTGACAACCATTGGTGATGATATCGCGTGGATCAAACTAGGGCATGATGGCAAACTCAACGCTATCAATCCCGAATCTGGCCTCTTTGGAGTTGCCCCCGGTACAAGTGAGCACTCGAATCCCAACGCGATGGCATCGATGCGCGCCAACACTATCTTTACGAATGTCGCGCTCACAGATGATGATGATGTGTGGTGGGAGGGAATGACTAAGACGCCACCTGCTCATCTCATCGACTGGATGGGTCAAGATTGGACGCCGGACAGCAAACATAAGGCCGCGCATCCCAATGCACGCTTTACGGCACCAATTAGCCAATGCCCTGTGATCGATCCTGCGATCAACGACCCACAAGGTGTTCCCATCTCGGCATTCATCTTTGGTGGACGACGTTCAGAGGGAGTGCCATTGGTCTATCAATCGTTCAACTGGGTCTATGGCGTGTATGCAGCCGCGACTATGGGGTCCGAAACGACGGCTGCTGCGGCTGGAAAAGTAGGTCAGGTACGGCGTGACCCATTCGCCATGCTACCCTTTGTCGGTTATCATATGGCGGACTACTTCAGCCACTGGCTGAACTTTGGGCGGCATCTTCCCAATCCACCGAGAATATTCAGCGTCAACTGGTTCCGACGCGATGCAGAGGGCAATTTCCTCTGGCCCGGCTTCGGCGAGAACATGCGTATTCTCAAGTGGATTGTTGAGCGTGCTCATGGTCGTGCGGTCAGCATCGAAAGCCCAATCGGCTGGATGCCGCGCTACGAGGACTTGGACTGGCGTGGGCTAGAGGATTTCACACGCGAACAGTTTTACGAGTTGATGTCAGTTGACCGCGTTGCGTGGCAACGCGAACTGCTCTCGCATGAGGAGCTATTCGTGAAGCTGTACGACCGATTGCCGAAGGAACTGTTGTTTATCCGTGAACTAATTTTGTCCAGTCTGTGGCGGTCTCCAGAACACTGGGGACTCTCATCGGAATGAGGTCTTTAAAAGTATCCTTCTTTCTATGCACTTAGACGTAAAAGAGCGTCGCAATGTGTAGGAGTGGCACGACGGTCAAAAGATTGTCATGCCACTTTTTTTTAAGAACGTGGAAACGCCCGCATAGACGCCCTCGCTTAGTTGATCTATCGCTCAAAGGGCGTAATGATGTCGTTTACCAAATTGGTACGGATACTTGATGAACGTTGACAACCGAATCTGGGAATGGCGGTAGGGGCAGCAATTCATTGCGCCCATACGCATCAGGATAAGGGTTATGTCAA
>CAXUIS010000339.1:0-3934 GCA_964250915.1 uncultured Ktedonobacteraceae bacterium
CCCCCCCCATGGGTTTGCCCCCCCCAAACCCCGGGCCCTTTTGGGTTGGGCCACCCGTTGGGGGGTGCCCTGTTTTCGGTATCAGTATCCTACGCGCTAGGGCTGATAAATTTATATTTTTGCAGAACGGCCTGTCCATCAGATGAAAGAATATACTGATCAAACGCCTGGGCGTCAGAGGCGTCTTTGGAGTTCTTCGTGACCGCAATAGGGTATTCCGCGACAACGTTGAAGTTATCGGGAATGGTAATTTCTTTTACCTTAGGTGCAACCTTTGCCGTAACGTCGGTGAGATATACAATGCCTGCATCGGCCTCATTCAACTGCACCTTTGTGACAACCGCTTTGACGTTGTCCTCTTGTGAGACAAAGTTTGCTTTGACCGCACTCTCATAGTTTTTGCCATAATCAGGCGACTGAGCCATCTTGTCCAATACTTGTATCGAATATTTGCCCGCAGGCACTGACGGAGCCTCAATGTCGATTTTGACACCTTTATTCGCAAGGTCTTTTAGAGACGCAACCTTGCTTGAACCAGCAGGGACGATGACGACCAGTTTATTTTTAGCAAATATTTGTGGACTATTCACGAGATTGGCGTCAGTTGCCTTCGTCATATTTGCTGTATCTGCTGAGGCGAACACGTCGGCAGGGGCACCATTCGTCATTTGCTGTACGAGGGCCTGCGAACCTGCGAAGTTGAACCTGACGGTCACACCACTATGAGCAGATTGAAAGTTTTTGCCAATTTCTGTGAAGGACTCAGTAAGCGAGGCCGCGGCGAACACGTTAAGCGTGGACGCTTTTGGGGTCGATGTTGCTGTCGTTCCACCTCCGCTCGTCGAGCCACCACTCGTTGAGCCGCCACAGGCGGCGAGCAGGAAACACAGAAGCAGGGGAAGAAATAGGGCACGGATAGCATACAAACGGTATCTCACTAAGAACCTCCTTGAAAATAGACATATCACAAGAACGTAGTTGTTGCCTGACTATTCATGTAGTGAGTATATGAGGAAAGAGAAGAGAATGTCAAGAGAAAAAGAGCGTTGGCTCTCGGTCCATTAAAAGGAAACAGGGTAACATGCAGGGAGAACGCAAGAGTCTCCCCTACATATTCGTAGAAACCTACGTGTAGGGGAGACCCTTGCGGTCTCCCTGCACTTTCTTTTTCTCTTGACACCGAAGAATTACGGATCGCGTCGCGCACTCTCTTTGGAGCTGTCCTGCTGTGCGACCTTATCAAGATGCGCAGGGTCACGCGCGGTCATGGGATCAATGGTGTCCATGTCGTTGCGACCTTGCGTGGAGTCCTGATCGCCAATAGTCGATGAAGGACTACCAGGACCGCGCCCACCGATGTTGCCGCCAGGTTCGCTATGACCCGTGGCGACTGCACTTGTATCCTTTTTCTCAAGACCACTCTCGCCCGTTGTCTGACTCTTGGTCTGGTTGCCAGCTTCTGCGCCAGCACCTGTGACACCGCCAGACGATGAGGTACCATCAGGTGCACCCGTTTCGGGGTCGATGAAACGTTTTTCCTGTTTGTCGTCGCTATTTATATTTGCCATAAGCTATTTCTCCTCTCCCTCATACCACGTTCAAGTTTGCCATTTGGATACGTGCAACTTATTTTCCGTCGGCGGCCTGCTCAAGTGCTGCCTGGAATGCATCGACATTGTAGGCACCATCGTAGTACTTGCCATTGATATAAAACGTGGGTGTACCCTCTAGGCCACTCGCATCGCCACTTTCCAGGTCTTCCTCGATACGCTTTGTGTAGGTCCCATTTTGCATCTCGCGGTCAAGCTGTTTTGTATCGAGACCAATTGACTCGGCGTACTGCATTAAGTTGTCATCGGTCAAGTGTTTCTGGTTTTGGTACAGCTTATCGTACATCTCCCAAAACTTGCCCTGCGCGGCGGCTGCTTCCGCGACCTCGGCTGCATGTTCGGCATGAGGATGCATCTCTACGAGTGGGTAATAGCGATAGACGAAACGCATTCGGTCGCCCATACGCTGAATAAGCTCGTTGACCGTCGGGTAGGCCGCGCCACAATCGGGACACTCGAAATCGCCATACTCCACCATTGTGACAGGGGCGTTCGATGAACCTCTCACATGGTCGCGCTTCTCATCGACAGGTGCCGATAGTTGAACATTATTATCTTCCACAGAATTGTTGCTCATCGTTAAAAAATCTCCTTCTTTTTATGTGTGCTCATTGAGTGACACTGTTTTGAAGGGTGTTGAGTTTCAAAGTGGTGAAGATGTGATAGGATAAGCAAGGGCAAAAAAGGATTTGTAAGTGAGAAGAGAAGCGGCTATGCCAGAAATTACTACAAGCGCAACAGACCAACCCCTAACAATATTGCTACAGGCAGAAAGAGACTTTCCAGGATATACACTTGATATTTGTAGTGGATATGTCTCGACCAGTGGCATCCTACCTCTCAAAACATTATTAAAATCCTCTCCCAAAGTGCGGGCAGTCGTCGGACTGAGTCCAACAAACCAACTCAGTGCCTTTCAAATGCTCTACCATGATTGTGGAGTTGAGCTATACGTCTATGTTACGAATATAGGGCGTCTCTTTCACCCGAAAGTATATTTCGGTACACTTAATGCACAAGCATGGGCAATGGTAGGTTCTTCTAATCTTACCTATAATGGTCTATCAGGAAACGTAGAAGAGAACTTATTTATTACAGGTCAAAGACATATAGAGCCATTCGTTTCGATAGAGGCACAGATAGCAGCTTTTCAGCGGCAGGCGTATCTATTTGATGCGGATATCGAGAAAAAACTTAAAGAAATTGAACAGAAGTTAGGAAAATACTCGCAAGAGACAGACTACAAAAAACGCCTTTTTGCAAGCGGTCTAAGACCTAAAACAACTGTAGAGCGGATTATACCAATTGAGGCACAGCAAACAGCTCTTGATACACTTTTTAATTTTGCACAAAATACATATCTTGAATATGCCTATCAAATGCTCCTGCTTCTGGTTATGCTGGACAAAGCAGATGAGCAAGGGCTTATCTCTGTTGATGAAGCTGCTCTTTACTTTATAGAATTTTATAAGCAGCGTAGAGAAGCAGGTTTACTAGGCGAGAAAATATACGGTTCCAAGAGAGCTATCATGGATGATCCAAATGTGAACCTTGCAAAAACAAGACAAATGATTAAGACAAGCCCATTTCCCAGGTTTGAACGCCAAGGCTTGTTAGACTTGAGCGAGGATGGGAAGTATTTTGTGGTGAACCCTGCATTAATTGCATCTTTGACTGACGAAGTAAAGGCAAATTTGAGAAAAGTTACACAATGGAGGTTAGAAGAGCATTTTAAATAAATCGAAGCCTCTTTACACATCTGCATTCAACCCTAAAGCATACATAAACTAAGTTCAATATGTCGTAACAACTTTCCTCCTGTGTCTTTCTCCCGAACACTCCACAAACGATTCGTTGACGAACAAAGATATCTCTAGTATTATAAGCTAGCTATAGAAATCTATATGTTTAAATAGAGCAACGTAACAGCTATGTTCGAGAAAGCACCCACTCACTATGAACAAGCGCAAAGATACCTCTTCCATGCTAATGGGTTATTGGGCTATGACGCATGATGAACGCGCCCAACATAACGCCCAATTGCTTGACGAGCAACGTCTACACCTGCTTTCACCCGAAAAGCGCAAAGCGTATATAGAAGGACTCTATACTCATACTCTCATCGGGAGTAGCATCACCTTCAAGATGCTGAACAATCCAGATTATTCTGTCTATCAAGAACACTTGCAAGACGTACTCACAAGTTTTATGGATAGGCAAGAAACGTTGTCACAGTACCTCAACAATTTGTAGGGACCGATTTATCGCGTCCGAGGGGTGGGGTGGGGCGGAAAGCATCGGCAACGATTTTTTTATCCAAACAT
>CAXUIS010000339.1:3944-5258 GCA_964250915.1 uncultured Ktedonobacteraceae bacterium
GTCCTAGGGGTGGGGTGGTGGGGCAACGCATCGGCAACGATTTGTTTCTCCAACGTGTGCCCCCAAGCCCCACCCCTAGGACGCGATAAATCGGTCCCTACAGGCGATGTATCACGGTTCTTTTGTTCGAGCATCTTCCTCGCGTGCTGCGACAGCATGATTACTCGTGTACGCATGGCTGGATTGTCGCCGGGGTAGTGCAGCGTGTAGCCATCGTTGTGCTGCACATAGTGGCCCATATCGTCGCGTCCAAAGAGAGACCAGAAGAGGTCGCCGCTTATCGCGGAATTGTGCTCGACCTCGTGCAAAAAGCTGGCGAGCGCATCGCCACCATGCTTGTTTGTCCAATCGTATTCGCCAACTACGAAGACTTTGTTCGCCTTGTCCGCTTGATACGCATTCCATTTCAATTCACTCACACTGAGTGGGTAATAATGACCCGTGTACATATCGACGTTAGCGAGCGTGAGGTCCCCCTGCATATCGGACGTTGCTTTACTGTTCATCTCGTTGCCGTCCATCACAAGATGATGAGTATCAATACGTTTGATGTAGGACGCGATACGCTGCACCCAATTTGTGGGAGCGTGTAACTCATTGCCTGTCTCCCATGCCATAATAGTGGCATCGTCCTTATACGCTCGGTGCGTATAGCTGTTTACGTGATTGAGTATCTGAGAGATGTACTGCTCAAAATTGCTGATAACAGCCTCGTTCGAGTAGAATGAAGCAGGACTGGTCAGACCGTTCCAGTGCGTAAATGTGCCTCGCCCACCATGATAGTAGGACCAGTTATCGACAAGCGGTAGCAGAAGTCGCAGGTGGTGCGCGTGCGCGGACTGTATCGCGTAGTCAATATGCTCGAATGCCTGTTTGTTGAACACATTCAGTGCTGGTTCAACGCACTGCTGACACCCAACAGAAATACTCAGTGTGTGTGAGCGTATGACCGTCGCGCCCATCGCCTCCGCCGACGTAAGCGCATCGTCCACGCGAAAGTGCGTGGGATAGTTGACACCCCCAACATTCTCGTCCAGCCCCAGCCAGTACACGTTCGCACCCGCAAAACGAAAGCGTTGCCCATGCAGCACCAATTGTGAACCAGAACGCTGTACAAACTCGTTTGTAGAATCTGTGCTTATGATGCTGTTTGTCGTCGAATGCAATTGCACCATGAACATCGCTGCTAAAAGCAATACTGCAAGGGTACCCGCGAGGAAATGCCGGATATGTGTTGTGTGAAACAAGGGCACCCGCAAGGGGATGCCCCTCCCATATGACGTTATATCTTTGTTTCCTTCGTGTATGGGAGGG
>CAXUIS010000340.1:0-5250 GCA_964250915.1 uncultured Ktedonobacteraceae bacterium
GAGGTGGACGTGCCAGCAAACCTCCTGTAAAGGAAGAGCGCGTTGTGCCAGCAGTTCGAGAAGAGCAGGTGCAGCAAGCACCAGCTTAATACAAGTAGCTTATTGTTTAGGAAAGAGACGGTCAATGCTGATCGTCTCTTTCTTTGCTAAAAATGTTCTTGTTCGTCATTTCTGCAATACTTTTTCCCTCCTTGCGTCTTTAGTCTATGAGTTCTTACAAGGGAATATTGTAGTATCGAACGAATGAGGAACAAGCAATGTGGCAGCTACTCTTCTCCATGCTTCGTCGGCAACGTGGCAACACACTTCTCGCAGGAAGCGGTTTCTTTCTCGCAGCCTGCACACTCATTTTGCTTACCGCGACAACGCAAGGCACTGTGATCCGTGCAAATCAGATTATCAGCCAAAACTGGCGACCAACATACGACCTTGAGGTTTTGCCCGCACAAGCACAGATACCACAAGGAAAGTCTATTCCCGCCGATTTCATCGCTGGTAATGGCGGTGGGATTAGTGTACAGCAATATAAACAAATTCAGCAAATCGCCGGTGTCGAGGTTGCTGCTCCTGTCGCCTATCTAGGATATGTGCAGATTCCTTCACCAGAAATGGGCTTTGCACCTGATCGTTTGCCTGCTGGGTATTATCAGGTAGACTGGACGCTCACCGCTTCTAACGGCAAGCAAGACTTTGTTGAGCGACATGAAAGCTTTCTGTATGATGTAGCTGGCTCTTGCCCCGATACCACTACCGTATCGCAAATGGATGCACTAGCAAAACAGAATATAATGCCATCTTCTTCAACATCCAACTGTGGCTTTAACGGGGGATATGCTCCACAAATCTTTCAAAGTATCGATACGGGTCCTTTTCTTCTCACCGCCATTGATCCCGCTGCCGAGAACCAATTAGTGCACCTTGACCAGCATATCACCAACGGTCGTATGCTCACAAACCAGGATGCTCTTTTAAAGGACCAAAATGCAATTGGTAATCAAACGTACAAGGTGCCGCTCATTTTACAACAGCAGTTGCAAGGACATACAAACCTTCATGTGACCGTTACGCGTCTGACAGCACAACGCATGAATCCGCAGCAAGTGTTGAGTCGAGGCGGAGCTTCCTATCTGACGCATTTACCAAATCAGCAAACAGTTCTTTCTCAAAATGCTCCTACGCTCCAAAATAGCCTTATCTACATAAGTAAACAAGGATATGTTCCCGCACTCTACTGGGATGGACGGTCCTGGCAATCTATCTACGCACTGGAAGGCTTTAATGGTTTGTCCTTTCTCTACCAACCTTCTGGCCTCACCTATCAACCTACAACACCACCTGCCGGAGCGTTAGGTTCTGCCTATAGACTTGTTCCAAGTACAACACAACACACACCAGAAGTGTCAAACAATGCTCAGCAATCCCCAGAACTGGTCCTTTCTAACCAGCAAGGACCAGAGGTTGCGTTCCGTAATCTCACTCCGCTTCATGTCTCTAAAGCACAACAGTCAACTTTCTACGAAACGCAGTTTGTTGGTCAATTTACCAATACGTCTATTTCAAGTCAGTTCAGCAATCCGCTCAACTGGTTGCCGGAAACCACTTATGCATCACAACCTGTGCAACTACGTTACGATGCGCAGGGACGCCCTGTTCCTTCCACTCCCATCTATCCGACAACAAACCCTGCCGGTTTTACATTGCAACCACCAGTAGCTTTGACCACGCTTGCAGCTGCTCGGCAAATGGTGGGTGACAACTGCATAAGTGTTATTCGTGTGCGTGTAGCAGGTGTTAGTAATGCGAACGAGGCAAGTTGGAACAAGGTTGCTCAGGTCGCCCAGCAGATTCGACAAAGTACAGGACTGCGTGTGTTGGTGACACTCGGCTCGTCGCCTCAACCAACACTTGTGTATGTCCCTGGACTTGCGATTGGGCAGTATGGCTCGACACGACCAATTGCCCCTCTCGGCTGGGTACAGGACTCGTGGATTTACATAGGGGCTTCCGTTGTGTATCTCGCTCAATTAGGATTAACACGCGTCCTTTTCCTCGGCGCAATTTTACTTGTTTGTATGGGCTATCTCATTGTGACATTTAGCGCACTAGCAACAACACAACGACGAGAATTTGCCGTTCTCAGCGCGTTAGGGTGGCGACCCTGGCAACCTATTCGCCTGTTCTTGGGACAAGCACTCGTACTCGCACTTACAGGTGGTATCCTGGGAATATTCGTGGCATTGCTTCTCTCGATATTGTTTGGAGCGGTACCTATTCTACTCGTCGTCATTTGGACGCTTCCTGTAATGCTGTTGCTTGGTCTCATCAGCATTCTTTCCCCGCTCTGGCATATCTGGCATATTCGACCTGCAGAAGCTCTACGTGCTGGCTCGCTTGTCACGCAACAAACTGGCCTACGGCTACGTTTCTCGTCTCTATTGCCACCATTGGTCGCGCTCTCCCTAAGCAATCTTACCCGTTTACGTCTACGTGCTGTTATTGCTATTGGAAGTATCTTCTTCTCTGCACTACTGCTTACAGTCCTGTTCAGTGGTCTGCTCGCGTTTCGCCAATCGTTGCAGGGAACGCTCCTGGGCAATTATGTTCTCTTTCAGACGCAGTTACCGCAAATAGCAGGTGCCGTATTCACGGTGATTTTAACCTTTCTCAGTGTCACTGACCTCTTGCTGTTGCAAGTTCGTGAACGGCAACAGGAAATTGGGCTCCTGCGAGCCGTTGGCTGGCGACCCGCATTTGTGCAGCGCATGTTCATCCAGGAAGGTCTCTTGCTTGCTCTCTGTGGTGCCGTGCCAGGAGTACTAGTAGCTCTCCTGATACTTGTAGCACAGCATACAGCGCAAGGAGCCATTTCACCGCCACTGATCGCGCTCGGTTCACTTATAGGCATGCTTGTCATCGGCGCACTAGCAACACTTCCCGCTATTCGCTCTGCAGAGCGAATGCAGGTGGTTGAGGTATTGCGTGCGGAATAGAGCTTCCTCACCAAGCGAAGAAGGTAATCCGTGATTGGGGGAGAAACACACGGATGGAGGCGATGCTTCATGGACGCGAAGAGGATTGCTTTCACCCTTGTATGGAGAGTACAGATACAAGAAGATGAGGTTGACCTACTGATGAACAAGGAGTCGCATGTCTTCTTTGATAGATTGTATCAGCAGTATTACCCACGTGTGCTCGCATACTTCCGCTTCCGTACTGGTAAGGGAGATGTTGCAGAAGACCTGACATCATTGGTGTTTGAACGTGCCTTCATGCATATGACGGACCTCAAAACTACGGAAGCTGCCGCCGCATGGCTCTTTCAGATTGCGCGAAATTGTGCTCATGATTATTTCCGCCACCAACGACCGGAGGTCTCATTGGAGAAACTGGTGGATGTAGCTCGTCTCCAGCATCGTTCGTCAGAAGAACAGGTTCTTGCCGACGAAGAACGTCGTAACTTACTCGCTCATGTAAGTCACCTATCAGAACGTGAACAGGAAATTATCGGTTTAAAATTTGTGGCGCATCTGACAAATCGCCAAATCTCGAAAGTGCTCCATATGCCAGAGGGCACAGTTGGCTCACTGCTTTATCGCTCATTGGGCAAACTGCGAGACGCGCTACAGGAAGGAGGGACAACATGAAGAGACGTAGAGAGAAAGACGAGGCATGGTTTGCGAAATTAGACGCCATTGCGACAGGGAAAGAAACACCTACATCTGATGATGACGATGTGCTGCATGTTGCGGCAAAGCTAGTCAATGCATTGGCTCCACTCAACACTCTTGGTACCGAGGATATGCAAGATGTATATAGACCACGTACACACGTATCGCAAACTTCGAGAGTACTAATAAGAGGCAGAAACCGTTCGTTGGTACGGATAATGTTGACTACAGCAGCAGTCCTTTTTGTTCTTTTTGGTCTCGTCGGTGCCTGCCCAGCAAATACACAGATTGCGAATGTAGGACAGCAGGCGTGGGAGGCAGCGACCTCATTTGAGCAAATTAATGTTTCATCACTCGCTCTAATCGCTGTAAAAAAGTTAGGTGTTCGTCCTTTGCTTCCAGCAACTGTGCCAGCAAATACGCAATCTATTGCATTTGGGATTATCACAGACGAGAGCAATCCACAAGCATTCAGAGCTTTTGTTGCTGATTATCGCATTGAAGGACAGGATGTGTCTCTCTATGAACAAGCCACAAATCTTGTCGCCCCATCGTCGGCTGCGCAAAATGTTTCTGTTAATACCTATGAAGGCCATGTCTTTCAAGATACTGCAGGCAATAGTATTCTTCAATGGTATCAAGATGGCATGACCTGTCAAATGGCAAGCACGCTTTCTCTACACGAACTTCTTGCGCTTGCACGGCAGTTTCATCCGATTACACAATGGGAACTGATTGTATAATGTCAAAAGGAAGAAAGAATATATGGAACAGAAATCGAGACCTTCACTTGAACAGCAAGAGCGCAAGAGTATTGTAACAGTCAAAGATGTAAGTAAATCATACAAGATACCCAATGGCAAGGTAGGCGTGCTACAGCACATTGACTTCGAGGTACAAGCAGGTGAATTTATCGCCATCACAGGCTCTTCGGGTTCAGGAAAAACATCGCTCCTCATGCTGCTAGGTGCGTTAGATGTGCCTGATGAGGGGGAAATTTGGCTCGATACTGTTGCCGTTCACAATCTCCGCGGTGTTGCGGCAGCTGATTTTCGTCGTGACAAAGTGGGTTTCGTATTCCAACTCTTTTATCTGCTGCCCAATATGACAGCACTAGAAAACGTGATGGCTCCCTTGCTCCCTTATCAAAGGAAACTTTCGTTCAATTTGAAGGAACGCGCACAAGGTCTCCTGGAACGAGTAGGGTTAGGAGACCGTATGGGTCATACACCGTCAAGATTATCCGGCGGCGAGCAACAGCGAGTGGCAATTGCACGTGCATTGATCAACCAGCCGCGTTTGCTCCTTGCTGACGAACCGACAGGCAATCTTGATACAATTACTGGTGGCGAGGTGTTGAACGTGTTGCGTGAACTTCAAGAAAGCGGCAATCAAACGCTGATTATGGTGACGCACGATTTGGGAATTGCACGTCTTGCTGATCGTCATATTCAACTAGGTGAGTCCTCTCTGAAGAGAAAATGAGCAAGCAACGATCATCATTTGTTACTCGACGCTAAACGCTTCCAGTGCTACAATTACAGAAGTCAAGTTTCTTCGCAGATGCTTGATGCTCTCAATT
>CAXUIS010000341.1:0-5238 GCA_964250915.1 uncultured Ktedonobacteraceae bacterium
AGCTTTGTTCCCTGGTGAATAAGCTGGTAGAAGGCATGTTGTCCATTGGTGCCAGGCTGCCCCCAGATGATCGGACCGGTCTGGTAGTTGACTGTTTTCCCTTCCAGGTCAACATGCTTACCATCGCTCTCCATGTCTAACTGTTGTAGGTAGGAGCTGAGGTATTCAAGGTACTGGTCATAGGGCAAAACAGCCACCGTTTGCGCGCCAAAGAAGTTATTGTACCAAATTCCAATTAAACCCAGCAACACAGGCAAATTTCGCTCAAATGGTGCTGTACGGAAATGCTCGTCCATTGCATGAAAGCCAGCTAGCATCTGCCCAAATTGCTCTGATCCAATCGCAACCATGAGCGAAAGACCAATGGCGGAGTCATAGGAGTAGCGACCACCGACCCAATCACTAAACTCGAACATGTTGTCAGTATCAATACCAAACTTCGCAACCTCTTTTGGATTCGTCGAAACGGCGACAAAATGCTTAGCAACTGCATCTTCGCTTCCCAATGCTCGAACACACCAATCGCGTGCTGAACGCGCATTCGTGAGGGTTTCCAATGTGGTGAAGGTCTTTGATGAGACAATGAAGAGTGTTTCGGCAGGGTCGAGGTCACGGGTCGCCTCAGCGAAATCCGTCCCATCCACGTTAGAGACGAAGCGTGCTGTAATAGTGCGATCACTGTAGTAGCGCAATGCAGCGTAAGCCATGTGCGGACCGAGATCTGAGCCACCAATACCGATATTGATGATATTACGGATACGCTTACCCGTATAGCCTGTCCATTCACCACCACGGATACGATTGGAGAAGTTCGCCATCTTGTCGAGGACGGCATGAACGCCGGGGACGACGTTCTCGCCATCAACCATAATCGTCTCGTCTTTTGGTGCACGCAAGGCCACATGTAGCACGGCACGGTTCTCGGTAGTATTGATTTTGTCGCCTCTAAACATTGCGTCAATACGCTCACGAAGACCCGACGACTCAGCTAACGCCAGCAGAAGTTGTAGTGTTTCATCGGTGATACGATTTTTCGAGTAGTCTAAATAGATTCCTTCAGCCTCAAGCGAGAAACGTTCGCCCCGCTTTGGGTCGTCAACAAACAATGTGCGCAGGTGAGTATCGCGCACCTTCTGAAAGTGGTCTTCTAACGCTTTCCACGTTGTACGCTGCGTCAGCGCGGTTGTATCAACAGCCATGTGGTGTATACTCCTTCTGATGTAGGGACCGATGTATCGCGTCCCTACCTTCATATTCCTAATTGAACCGTCTCTAGTGTATCACGCAGCAGGAGACATTCAGGTTGAAGGTAACAAAAAAGCTTCTATGATCGAATATCTTTCCTCTTGAGAAATATTCCGATTACGCAAGCAAAAAGCACAATCATTATCACCAATGCCCCCCACATAAGCAGTAAATAATTTATAGCATCGGCTTGACTGTAGGTTGAGAAGAGGAAGCCATGATAAATATAGTTATCCCCATAAATTTTATCGCCCCCTATTTTATCGCTATGCAAACCAATTGATGAACCTAGTGCTGCCATAGACCAGCGTGATGCAAAAAGAAGCGATACAATTTGCGTGAACTGATCCTTAAATGCAAAGACCGTTCCCGAAAAGATCACCTGTGGAATGAGGATGATAGGAACGAAGCTTGCTGCTCGATCAGTATTAGGAGCAATGGTGGAAACGGCCAGTCCCAACATCAAACCCGTAACCGCAGTGAGAGCCATCGTGATGTAGACTTCGAGGAGCGCGGGCAACAACAAGCTTTGTTGGAAGGGCACAACGATATTGACAATAAGAACGAGTATTGCCGTTTGTAATAGACTTAGCAGAGTGAGCACAGTAATTTTTGAGAACATGTACGGTAGAATATACAGGTTCACAGCTCGTTCGCGCCGGTAAATAGGTTCCTCTTTAACAATTTCCCGTGCCGCGTTTACTGATCCAAATAGTACAGCAGTAAACGCCATGATAAACAAGACCTTCTGCGCATCCGCACCCGAACCTATAGCAATGAAACTCTGTAACGCAGCACTTTCACCGCTATATTTTGCGGCATACGCCTTTCCTTGTGGATCATTGTTAAGAAAATCGCTAACACGTTTACAATCATTTGATACAATTGGGTCGGCAGGGCCTGGAATCACAGGTAAACCAGTGGTCGTAAGAATAGTCGCGGCTGTTGGACACTTTGTAATAGTGGTGGCGTTAAATACATTCGTTCCTACCTCATATTTCACAAGTAAAAGTAGGAGCAATGCAACGACAGGTGCTTGTAAAAGCAAAATGAGCAAATTGCCCGGATCATTCTTGAGGAGTTCGAGATAACGCAAGGAGAGGAGCAAGAATTGCTTCCAAGGATTAGCACGCTTCACCTTCTTGCGCTTCTTCTGCTCTTGAAGTGCTTTGCCATTCTTAATTGGAGCTTCATTGATAGGTTCAATTACATAGCTCTGGTAGTCCTGTGATACTTTAAAACGTGCCTTAGCCTCTTCAGGAGCTTTAGGATTCTCGTGAGTGGGTTCCAGAATAGCATAAATCTCCGCGAAATCGGTTTTCCCGAAATATGTCCTTGCTTCACTAGGTGGGCCAAAGTAGACTAACCGACCACCTTGAGCAAGAAAACAGACATAATCGCAGGTATTGATATTGCTAGTAGCGTGCGTAACCAGAATAACGGTGTGTCCCTTATCAGCCAGTTTGCGCAAAAGAAACATCATCTTGCGATCCAATCCTGGATCAAGGCCCGAAGTTGGCTCGTCGAGAAAGAAAATACTGGGCTTGCTCAGTAGTTCCAAGGCGATAGAGACACGTTTCCTTTGTCCACCAGACAATGTACTAATCCGCAAATGGCGCCGCTCTTGCATATCTACGTCGTCGAGCACTTCGTCAATGCGCTGTGCAATCTGTTCGTTCGTAAAGTCTTCCGGCAGACGCATTCTTGCCGCGTAGAAGAGCGCACGCTCAACAGTTAAGTCCCGATGCACGATATCGTCCTGTGGCACATAGCCCAACTGTCTACTAAAGATTGCGGAGTTATGGTAGTAATCCTGACCGTTATAGAAAACCTTCCCTTCCTGAGCAGGTCTTAGACCATTCAGTGCATCCATTAATGTCGATTTTCCAGCACCAGAACCACCGACGAGTGCCACAAATTTTCGTGCTGGAATGAAAAGCGAGATATCGTCGAGCAGAACCGCTTGCTTATTACCCACCTTTTTGAGGTGAAGCGCATCGACATTAATACCGTTACTTTCATCGTGTTGCGTCAGCTCTGTTCCAGTAAAGGTTAATTTATATGGACCGATGCGTACCTCGTCATCGCGCTTGAGGAGTTGACTTTTCGTAAGTAGAGCATTGACGTAGACATGATTGGTGCTGTTCAGATCGACAATACGGTATGTTCCTTCCTCTTGCGCGAGACGAGCGTGATGGCTAGAAACCTGCGGATGATTTAGGACAACAGTATTATCGGCGTGTCTTCCAATGGTAATTTCAGGTGTATTCAGCGGAATGGGGCGAATCTCTGGGAGCATCTCTTGCGATGTACCACTCCCATCATTATAGATAAGAGAGACGAACGTACCACTCTCATCTCCAATACGGAAGATGTCGCCACGTGCCAAAGGCTTGCGAAATGCTTCGTCTCCCAGTATCTGACGACCTCGATAGAGCACACCATTTTGGGTTCGTTGGCGCGATGGATGCGGATGTATAAAGACAAACTGATTCTCCTCAAACACAATTTGCGCGTGGAAACTGGATACATAGCTCTCGTCAAGAACAAGATCATTCGATGCATCACGGCCTACATTCACCGTATGTCTGATAAGTGGATATATTATTCTTTCTTGTTGTGTGTTACTGCTGATTTCAAAAAATGGCATGCCCATTTCTGAAATCGGCGTCACAAGTGTGCCACCCACTTCCTTGTGCTGCTGCGTGCTATTTTTACTCATCTCCTGGAATGAATGAGGCTGTAAAGAAGGAAGAGTATCCGTTTTGATACGCTTCTGTGGCGCAACCGACTGTGGAGAATCTTCCTGGTGCGATGGAGAGGGTTGCTCAGAGAGTATCTGTTCGACGCTATCCGATGTAAGGGGTAGTGTAATTTCATCAGGTGCTTGTTCATCTATAAGAGGTTGAGTATTGCGAGAGATAGAATTGCTTAATGCTTGCGATGAGAGGCTGAGCAGAAATATGAGTGTTGTCTCCGTTCCAATACCAACAATGTCGTAATCGTGCAACACTGCATGTTGTACATTCCGCTTATTCACGTCTAATGTGTCATCAAAGTTCACCGTTTCGATACTCCATGACCGATTGCTTTGTAGAATACGAGCGTGGTGTGGTAGTACAGATTTATCGGCAAGAATAATATCGTTATTGGAGTCACTCCCAATTGTCGTGACGACTTTATTCACTTGAATAACAGTGTTTTTCTGAGAACCAGTAAGAACTTTAATGATTCCAAAGTTAGGTTGTTTGTCTACTGCGTTTAGGCTACCTCGAAGCCCTTGTACCACACGTGAAGCAACGCGTGGATGCAAGACAGACTCGCCTTGTGCCGCCTTACGTATCGTATCGGCTAATTCGTTAGAACCAATATCCTTTAAAACATATGAAAGTGCACCAGCACCTAGCGCGGGAAAAATATATTCATCCTCGTAATAAGAAGTGAGTACGATAACCTGTGAATGTGGGCTTATCTGCTTTACCTGACGCGTTGCCTCTATCCCTCCGATACCCGGCATTACAAGGTCCATAAGTACCACATCAGGCATAAGTTTTGCTGCCATATCCACCGCAGCCTCGCCAGAGTCCACATCGCCTAGGACCGTCAAATCCTCTTGTAACTCTAAAAATGCTCGTATCCCTTGTCGTACAAGAGCATGATCGTCAACGAGCAACACTGAAATTTTATCTGTCATACGTATACCCCATTTTGAATCTATACAAAGCAAACATCTCCCCCAGAGCAAATGGATGCTGCTCCTGCTCACAATGAAACCACCGTAAAAGTCTCGTTTATTATACACTTATTATGTTACATAATTCGCCCCGAGATGCGTGGTGCTTGTGAGATACTTGGGCTTGATGCGCTGACAATCGTCAACGAGGGGAAGAGAGTCGCTATCGTCGCGCCAGAAGAAGAACATTCTATAACTACACAATGGACGCCCACAAGGGGCAATACTGTTGAAATAAGACGAATGTTGCACAAATGCAA
>CAXUIS010000342.1:0-1329 GCA_964250915.1 uncultured Ktedonobacteraceae bacterium
AGAGTACAGATGCGTGATTAAGTGGATTTGGAAGTGGTGTGTATCTTGGATACAAAGGGAGGTTCTCATGCATTTGTTTCGTGGTAAGAATAGCAGTAGTGAACATCAAACTCATCCAATTGTCTCTCGCCCCCATTTTCCGCGCACATCTTCATTTGTCCGTTTGACAGTCCTTATCGCTGTTTTGCTCATCACTGTACTTGGCATACTCAATTATGGTTGGGCCGATGCAAGTGGTGTGACACCTAGAAGAGGATTTCATGTTGGCTTGAAAGTGTTGCCAGGACAAACTCCACCAGTGACGCCTACGCGCTCACCCACAACACATCCACCAGTGACGGTGAACTATAACAAGCCCGTCCTGGCATTCTACTACATGTGGTATCACCATTCTGACTGGTGTACCTGTCATATGTCAGATATACCAAAGCCAGAGTATGATTCCAGTGATAATACGACAGTGGATCGTCAGGTCGAGCAGGCAGTGAGTGCTGGTATCACAGGCTTCATCGGTTCATGGTGGGGTCCCAATGACAACACGGATAAGAACTTTGTGAAGGTACTGGCCCAATCCACTTCGTTGGAGAAAAGTACAGGGTTTCACTTTGCGTCATCACTGTATATGGAGAGTGACGCCCCAGCACTGAATACTCAGAGTAAGATGATCAATGGACTGCGCTACGTGTTACAGCACTACAGCGCGAACAGCCACTTCTTTCACTGGCATGGTAAGCCGGTCTTGTTCTTCTGGAACCCGCTTGGTAACGGACGTACTCTTAACGAGTGGGCGTACATTCGGAGTCAGGTTGACCCTCATCACAACATGATCTGGTCTGCCGAAGGTCTCGATATGAACTTGTTAAATGTCTTCGATGGCATTCACCTGTTCAGTGCGGGCTACTGGGGGATTCAGCATGGTACTATGCCTCAGGTCGATCAAGGCTTTCGCAACCAGATCAATGCATACAATCAGGCGCATCACACACAGAAAATTTGGGCTGCTGGTGTGCTACCGGGCTACGATGATACACGCGTGCCTGGACGCCAAGGGACATATGTTGTTCCGCGCAATAACGGAGCAACCTATCAGACAAGTTGGCGTGCTGCAATGAGCAGTAAACCTGACTGGATCACCATCACCACGTTTAACGAATGGTTCGAGGGGGCAATGATCGAACCAAGTGTTCACTATGGAGATCAGTACCTGAACCTGACGCATCAGTTTGCCAAACAATGGCACGGCTGATATCAGGTTGATTATCATCCGTGGTTGGCAGGGAGACCGCAAGGGTCTCCCCTACACATTAAACTCTGCATGTAGGGGAGACC
>CAXUIS010000342.1:1339-5227 GCA_964250915.1 uncultured Ktedonobacteraceae bacterium
ACACCTGCGCTGCGGGCGCCCCGCCGGGCCGGCCCCCCCCCCCCCCCACTACACTACATATTTGAGGATAGGTTGAAAGGGAGGAGTTTTTCATGCCATCATGGAGTCCATTAGGCATAGGTCACAAACATAAACGTACTTCTTATAGTCGTGTGCTTATTCTTATCGCGTCGCTACTTGCGGTATTTTGTATTATAGGTGTGGGTGCATTCCAATTCCTACATTTTGCACCCGCACGGGCGGCGTCAGCGAATGCGCTTGTTACATTTCCTACAACACGTCCAGCCGTGTTGAAGCAAAGCAGTATTCATGGAGATGCCGACGCACAGCAACGCATCTCGCTATCCATTGGGCTACGTGTTCCCAATCAGGCAGGCTTGACACAATATGTGCAGGACATCTCACGTCCAGGATCAGTCAACTACCACCGTTATCTCTCTGCTGCACAATATGAGGGCGCGTTTAGCCCAAGCAAGGCAACCTATAGTGCAGTCGAGAACTACTTGCAGTCGGCAGGGTTCACCATCACGCATACCTATAGTAATCGCTTACTTATTGCCTTTAGTGGTACAGTTGCTCAGGTGAATCGCACTTTTGGAGTTACGCTCAAGAACTATAGTGCTCCTGGTGGTATCTCCTACTATGCGAACGATACAGACCCGCAACTTCCTGTATGGCTCGCTAGTCAGGTACAGAGCTTCGCGGGTCTGAACAACGCGGTTCGCTTGCAACATCCACCACTGCGTGCTCGGACAAACACACAGGATATTCATGCACCTCTGACGACAACCTGTCCAGGGCATGACTCACAGGGACGCTATCTCACTGCTGATCAAATGGCTACTGCATATAACATAGATAGCCTGTATAATGCGGGGCTTCATGGTGAAGGCCAGACGGTTGCCCTCTTCGAGTTGGATACCTTTAACAAGAATGACCTTACGGCATATGCAGCTTGCTATGGTCATAGTCACACGCCTATTCAGACTGTGGTTGCCGGTTCTTCCGCTGTCTCATCCGATAGTGGAATTGTAGAAGTTGAACTTGATGCACAACTCGTTCTGAGTGCGGCACCACAGCTTGGACGACTCATCATCTATGAGTCTGCCAATGACGAGGCTGACCGTCTCGCGCAGTGGGCACAAATCGTGCAGGATGCTGCTCCCGTTGTGAGCACAAGCTGGGGTGATTGTGAACAGAACATGGACCCAAACGAGATACAGCAGGAGAACATTCTGTTCATGGCTGCGGCTGCACAGGGACAAAGCGTTTTTGCTGCGTCAGGTGATAGTGGCAGTGCCGGTTGTGCCTTCGATACTACTAGCAACGGGTCACATCCATTCACTGGCGTGAGTGCGGGCGATCCTGGATCGCAACCATTCGTCACCAGTGTTGGTGGTACGACGCTCTCTATCAATAGCTCAACATCAGCGTATAGTCAGGAAGTAGCCTGGAACAACCTCCCCGTTGGTCAATACACTGGTGGTGCTTCTGGTGGTGGCATCAGCAAATATTGGATAGCTCCATCATGGCAAAGTGGTCCTGGCGTCAATAATAGTCATAGTTCCGCGGCTCCATGTTCCGCACCTTCAGGCAGTATCTGTCGTGAGACGCCTGATGTCTCGTTGCATGCGGACCCTAACAACGGTTATCTCATCTATTGTACAGCAGCACAGGCGGGATGCGACCCTACGCGTCCGTGGAATAGTATTGGTGGCACCTCGGCTGCGGCACCTATGTGGGCTGCGATGATGGCGATGACGAACGAAATGTCAATTCGGCAGGGTGGCTTCAATCTTGGCTTTGCCAATCCGCTTCTGTATCAGGTTGCGAACGACGCGACGAAGTACGCGAACAGTTTCCATGACGTGACCTCTGGCACCGATGACTACAATAATCTTAATGGCGGTTTATACCCTGCCTCGAACAACTATGACATGGCAACGGGTCTGGGTAGTTTCAAGGCATTCAATCTTGCCACAAACCTCGTCGCCCTTGCGCTGAGTCAGCGACCAACACGTACCTCACCAACAAATACGATATGGTATTTCGCCGAGGGAAGTGTTGGTAATGGTTTCCAGGAATACCTCACGCTGCAAAATCCAAGTGTGAGCCAATCGGCAACGGTCAACATCACCTACCTTTTTGAAAACAAAGCATCGGTTGTTGTGAGTCACGTCGTGCCTGCAAGCTCACGCGCGACGGTCAGTGTCAATCAGGACTTGCGTATACTAAAGCCAACCGATCCACAACAGGCACTCTCGGCAATCGTGCAAGTCATAAACAATGGTCCTGGTATTGTTGTTGAACGCCCGATGTACTTCTCGTATAAGGGTATTCAGAGTGGTACAGATGTTATGGGAGCGACGAATCCACAAAGTGCTTATTACTTTCCATCGGTAGATACGCGTAATACTGGTCGTACATACCTTTCTTATCTCACTCTGCTCAATCCAAGTACAACACAAACCGCGAACGTCACGGTGACATACTATACGGGAGCATGTGGACAATCAGGTCAGTCGGCTTGCCCCACACAAACGGTAGCGATTGCACCGCTTCATCGTGGTACCGCAACTCCACTTTCGTTGAAACTGTATCAGCAGACATCGGCGAGCGTGATGAGCGATCACCCTATTGTTGTGGAGCGTCCTACGTACTTTAAAGATACGATTGCGAACGCGGGTGGCACGACAACTGGTGCGGCAAGCGAAGTGGGCGCGACGAATCCGGGCAAAGACTGGCTCTTCGCCGAGGGCTACACTGGTAGCAACTTCCAGGAGTATCTGACCCTGGCAAACTTTGGTACAACAGCGACCAGTGCGGATATAACGCTTGAGTATGATAATGGACATCGGCAGGCTATTACTGTTAGTGTGCCTGCGCTCAGTCATATCTACTTTGATGTGAATTCCGCGAATGCAGCACCGAGCGGCACCTGTGACACCAATCCGTGCCATACCTCAACAGCTTCATCAGTTGAAGTTACCTCGGCAGTAAACATTGTCGTGGACCGCTTGATGTATTTCCATAAAGGAAGTGCTAAAATTTCGGGTGCGACAGAGACGGTCGGCGAAGCTGGACCTGCGGCACATAGCGTCTACGCCTTTGCCGAAGGCTATACCGCAGGCTCATTTGATGAATACCTGACGCTACAAAATCCCACAACGAATGACGAAACTGTAGCGGTCACACTCTTTGTAGATACCTATGTACTACAAGAGCAAGTGATCGTCAAGGCGCAAAGCCGTAAAACTGTCAGCATTGACTCACTTGTTGTGCCAATCGCGCAAGCCTACAACAACATGGGTCCCGACTCCTACTCGGTCTCGCTCACAGTGCAGGCACTAGGGTCGAACGCGAAGATAGTAGCGGAACGCCCCATGTACTTCAACTTCCACGGCGACCCCGGCGGCACTGATGTACTTGGGTACACACAAAACTAATGTAGAGGTCTAATTCATTATACCCTGTTGGCATATCACAATGTTGGAGGATATGACAAGCATTTCAACATCCTCTTACATTGTGCGTCGCTAACAGGATGTAATGAATTAGATCCCTACATTTGTTCTTGATATAGGTGTATCTCCACTATTTCTAGGAAACTTATTTTCATATGTTTTCGTCAACTACGATGATATACCATTCTTCTAGCATAGGGGAGTTTGTTCATGCGGGCTGTTCGATCCTCTACTACTGTCTTTACTACATACGTTCTTGTAAGTATTTTCGTCTTTGTTCCATTCATTGGGACAGTACTACAAACCAGCACTGCTCATGCCCAGACCCTCACTCATAGCAAAGTGAATCCCAACCGTCCAGTATTAGCGTTCTATTATCCGTGGTATCAATCGTCGGATTGGTGTAGTTGTCGTATGTCAGATT
>CAXUIS010000343.1:0-5147 GCA_964250915.1 uncultured Ktedonobacteraceae bacterium
AACCCGATTGTAGACACACTCCACATACTCAAAGATGGTTTGTCTGGCTCCGCGCGTGTCTGGAAGCGGCTGCGTTCCACAGATTTCCCCTTCAGTGTCCCGAAAAAGGATTCGGTGACCGCATTATCGTAACAGTTCCCTGTGCGGCTCATACTCATGGTGATGTCAGCTTCCGCTAAGGCAGCGCGATAGGTATCACTGGTGTACTGCGATCCGCGATCCGAATGAAACAACAAGCTAGGTGAGGACCGCCGACCCAGCAGCGTCATGCGTAGGGCCGTCTCAATGAGCACTTCGTCTTGTGTCGCCGACATCGCTCACCCGGTCACCCGTCTTGAAAACAGATCCAGCACCACTGCTGAGGCAATGCAATACGAACTCTCTGTCGCTCGTGCTCTCCTTGGAAGTCTACACTTCAATACCATGGCACAATGAAAGCCCGACCCAGGGTGTGGAGGAAGAGATTGAAGCCTAGAACAGCCGGTGTCGCATCCTTGCTTAGGCCAAGTGACTCGACATCAACCGCGTGTACTACAATGTAGTAACGATGCTTTCCATGCCCCTTCGGAGGTGCGGCACCGATATAGCGAACTTGTCCCACATCGTTACGCAGGTGAAATGCTCCTTGTGGAAGACCTGAACCGCCCTCGTCACCAGCACCACGAGGAAGCTCAGTCACCTGGGCCGGAATATCCACGACAGCCCAATGCCAGAAGCCGCTCACCGTGGGGGCGTCGGGGTCATACATCGTCACCACAAAACTTTTCGTTCCCTCAGGAAATCCGTGCCATGACAGGTGAGGTGAAATATCCTCTCCACCTGCGCCAGATATCCCGCTGACTTGTGGCAAGGGCAAGGGTTCGCCGTCTTGTACATCTTCGCTTGTGACTTCAAATGAGGGCACCTTTGGCAAGTGTTCGTAAGGATTATAAGCCATATGTTGTTCCTTTCCTATTCCTGATCTGACCATGGACGCTCTCGAAGAAAAATCCCTCGCAGATGGTCACGTCCATGCCATCCCGTGTGTATAGACTTCCGTCTCCTTTGTAGAAGTAACCAAGCACATGCTGATGGGCGGACGGCCATTTCCTTGCTCACCCCATAAACCATACATTCCAGCTGAATGGCTCATAAAGTGAAGGTAAAGACAGAGCACTAGGCTTGCCAACCGCTCTGGCGTAGCCATGTTTCCAGGTTGAGCAATGGAGGGTACAGGGCACGCAGAGCAGGAATAACAGCCTGGTACCCCTGTTCGTTGAACCATTGCATCATCACTGCATTCTCTGGATTACTCTGAACAGCCTCATCCATAGGCTGCTCAACAAATTGGATAGGTCGCTGCATGACACGGCTGAACGTCTCGGCGATTTCTGTCATACTCAGCTCATCACCAGCTATTTCAAGTGCTTTGCCGAGAAAGTCTGAGGGCTGCTCAAAAGCGAGGGCAACAAAGGTACCGATGTCTTCTGCAGCAATCATCTGTAGGCGTGTATGTGGATGCACGGGTAAGATAATCTTCTGTTGTTGTTTGATCGGTGCCCCAAAGTATCTCTCAAAGTTATCCATGAAAAAGACAGGGCGGATAATAGTGGCAGGCAGGTTCAGGGCACGGATGTACTTTTCTATCTGCCATTTGCTTTCAAAAGAGGGAATGCCATTATCGCGCTCAGCAGCACCAACCGAGGTATAGACGAAATGCTGGATCTGCGCTCTGTGAGCTGCCTCTGCTAGTAAGCGACCCTGAATAATCTCGCCCGCTATGCCTTTCTCGGCGAACGTTTGAACACTGAAGACTCCATACGCGCCATTGAGAGCCTTATCTAAGGAAGATGGGGTGAAAAGGTCGCCTTTTACAAGCTCGACATTGTCCTTGGCAAGCTGCTGGGCTGCCGGCTTCTCCGGGTTGCGAACGAGTGCTCGTACCTTCCAGCCGCGTGTTATGAGACTGCGTACAACCGCCCCACCCTGTTGGCCGGTAGCACCTGTGACTACTATTGTTTTGTTCTTTTGTGTATTTTTCTGCATCTTTTTCTCCATAGGAAGTAACATCATACTACTTGCTAACGGTTATTTTCCCGCCAGCTATACTCCATATCTCCCGCAGTTTCCTTGGCTATCTCACGTCCCAGCAAACGCTCGACCAGATGTAAGCTCATATCGATGCCTGCCTCAATACCCGCCGACGTTACCAAATTACCATCATCGACCCAGCGGACCTCTCTATAGACCTTTGTCTCTGGGAACTCTTGGGAGAGTCGTTCAAGGCTCTCCCAGTGTGTCGTTGCTTTTCGATGCTCTAAGAGACCTGCTGTACCCAGCAGAAATGTTCCAGTACAGACGCTGCTGGTAATCGGTACGTGCTGAGCGATCTGTCTCACCCACTCTACTATCTCCTTTTGTTGTCTCGCCGCCCACACTCCCCATCCACCAGGGATGACGACAATATCCAACTCAGGATGATTCTGGATGGTGTAGTGTGGCTGCACGATAAAATTACCCAGGGCCTTCACAGGCTGTTTGCTCTGTGCAAGGAGATAGACATGGGTGGCGGTGTCTGTTCCGCCCTGGTTCTTGCCAGTCGCCTTCAAACGTCCCGCGACTGAAAAGACCTCGAAGGGTCCACTGAAGTCGAGCACTTCCACATCATCAAAAACGAGGATGCCAATCGTTAATTTTCCATCTGAAGCTGGCATGGGATCAATTTCCTTTCTCTTCTTGCACATTGGGAAAACGCAAATCCAGCCTTTTAGGTAGGCCTATTTTATAGTCTCCACTATGCGTAAGCATAAACAGCAGTCTAAAAAGGCCAGGTTTCCGCTAGCACTGCGAGCTGTCCCTATAAGAAAGGAAGAGGCTGCGATGGGCTGCTATCTGCGCTAATATAATACTTATATTAGTAGAGATGGAGCGAAAAGACATGCTCCTTTATAGTCATTCTAAAAGCGGAGATGGAGCGAAAAGACATGCTCCTTTATAGTCATTCTAAAAGCAGACAGCACGAAATCATTCACCGTAGCACTAATAAAGAGGAGATGGTCAACGTGGCAATAGTTTTTACCTTGACAACGGTCAGAGTGAGAAATTGTTTTTTTCAGGCCATGAGAAATTTCTCCTCGCCCTGGTATTCTTACGTCAACGTTATATGCAGAGAAGTAAGCTGTCGTAACGAGAATGAGTGTTAATGGAGAAAGGAAGACACGTCCTATACTCGACTGAGGGGGTATGTGTCTTACTACATATATCATTTGTGATAATTTATTATGAGGTGAATACTGGCGTGAACTTCTTGATGGTTTTATGTGGAGGGTGTTTCTTTGCGTTTGTTTAATGCGAGCAGCACCCAGTCTGGTGAATAGCTGGGGGCACAGCGATGAGCCTTCCAAGCGTTCGACGAAAAGAAAAAAACATGCAACAGGAACCTCGTCTCATTCCAACATCGGGCGTAGCTGTTCCCACCGCCAACGGCTACGAAGTCCCAGAGGGTAGAGGCGAGTTTATGAACCGCAACTCTCTCCTCTTGCTCATTGGGCAGAGTATCTCGCTCATCGGCGATGGTTTCTACCTCTTAACGGTACAAGTTTGGCTACTGACTTATCTGACCACATCCGACGCAACACCAGATGCGAAAGCAAGCGCGGCCCTCACGCTTGCGTCAGTCACCACGATCATTTTTGGGGTGCAGTATCTCTCACAGTTCCTCATCCTTCCCTTCGCGGGTGTTTTTGTGGATCGGTGGAACCGCAAGACGGTGATGCTTGTGGCAAACCTCGTGCAGGTGGTTCTGGCCTTGTTGCCTTTAGCCACATACCTTGGGTCAAGGAATCTCTTCCTGCCCACCCTCTACGTAACCTTCTTCCTGCTCGTTATTGCTCAAGGCTTCTTCCAGTCTGCCGAGCTTGGAGCAGTGCAGGTCATCGTTTCTAAAAGACGTGTGCCACAACTCATCTCCTTTTTTCAAACACTGATTGCGTTGGGAACAGCACTTGGTGCGCTCCTCTCCGGCGTCTTCTTCCTGAGCACCGGGCCAGTGCTTGCCATTAGCCTCAATGCATTCTCCTTTCTGATCTCGGCTATCCTTATCTCCTTCACGCGCATCCCACGAGAGGCACTGCACCCGTATGCCTACCGGGAAAGCATACCCGAGAAACAAATTAGTGTGAGCTCAGGTCTGGATGGTGTACTCAAAGATCTGGGCATTGGTACGCGTTTCAGCTTCACGACGGCCTTCATTCTCGGCCTCATGATCATGCTTATCGTGTCTCAGATCGGGGCGGGAGCGGTGAACGGCTTGTATGGTGGCTTCTTTGTACTGAACCTACATGGTGACCCTGTGAAGGATGCGAGCCTGCTCAACATTCTCCCTGCAGCACTCCATGTTGGGTCGCTTCTCGGATCGTTGCTTGCTGGCCTGATCGTACGCTTCATCTCTCTCAAGTCGATGACAGTGCTCAGCATGGTCTTGCTTGGCCTGAGCTTGCTCCTTTTTGCGTTTCAGAGTGTCCTGATCGTGACAGTCGTGATCTTTACTCTTGTTGGAGTCTTCAATGGGATATTCCTGGTGGGCTATAACACATTGATTGTCAAAGCTACTCCACAGGTGTTAGTAGGACGTGTGTCTACGGCGGTGACTTCGGTTACAGCCCTGTCGGCGCTGATTGCTGCGTTTGGTATCGCTAAAATTGTCGATTACTACAATCCTCTGCAAAATCCTCTCAGCCCTTTCGCGAAGAATCCATCCAGCATTCTGACCATGATCTTCACAATCGCTGGAGTTCTGATTGTGTTGGGAGGCATAGCTGGTTTCCTGATCTTCATTCGGGCGAAAGAGGGCGTGGAGGAGGGAACTGCCACTGGCCTATCATTGTGGTAGTGACGAAAAAGTACGATGTACCATATAACTACTTGCGTGAACTCACTTTCCTAGAAGAGGAAGCCAAGCAAGTCTGGGCTGGCAAGATGAAAGCTCTCCTCTTAGAAATAAAACACACCGTCCAACAAGCCACCACCTGGGGACAGACACGCATGGATGTGCTGATACGCCTTGATCTGGTCTCTCGCTATCAAGAGATTGTAGCAGAAGGCTACGCTGCCAATCCTGCTTTTTAATCCCCTCCTGAATAGTTCCAATAAAAGATAGACTTATTACA
>CAXUIS010000344.1:0-5142 GCA_964250915.1 uncultured Ktedonobacteraceae bacterium
TCTCCTCTCGTATCCTTCGTCAAGGGGGCTTTGCAAAAAAATAAATCACACCCTTGTCCCAGTGCTCACATGGAAGGGCAAGTGCTAATGTCGGAGGGCAAAACCTGCCCGCTTCGGATGTCATTTACCAGGTGCGAAGCTCAGTATCACTTGGTTTACGCGCACGGATGAATGCACTGACAAAGCGTCCATCGACCTCAGCACGTTCAGACTCTGAAAGAGCAGTCAATGATGCTCTTGCACCACTTTCTGTGAGAGCTTGCAGCGAATAGCGACGTGTCACTTCGACCTCGATCTCTGTGAAGCCTGCTTCTTGAAGCAATTGATGATAGGTCTCTTCTTCTAACGCTCCTGCAATGCATCCCGCCCACGACTCTAAATCGGTGCGGAGTGCTGACGGAAGAGTCCCCTGGAAGATGACATCGGAGACAGCAAAGCGACCACCAGGAGTGAGCACTCGAGAGGCTTCACGCAAGACCTGGCCCTTGTCGGCAGAAAGATTGATCACACAATTAGAAATCACAACATTCACACTGTGTGCTGGCAGAGGAATAGCCTCAATGATGCCTTTCAAAAACTGAACATTTTCAATCCCTGCTTCTCGCCGATTCCGTTCCGCAAGTTCGAGCATGGGATCGGTCATATCCAAACCATAGGCAAAGCCTGTTGGTCCAACACGTTTCGCTGACAGCAAGACATCAATCCCTCCGCCACTGCCTAAGTCCAGCACCTTCTCTCCTAGTGAGAGTTCCGCAAGTGCTGTCGGGTTGCCACATCCAAGCGATGCGAGTGCGGCGGCGAGTGGAATGGTTCCTAATTCTGCCTGACTGTAGAGGTTTGATGTCACGGGGTTGCCGTCTTGTCCCTGTGGTGTACAACAGCCGGTGTCACAACAGGCAGCAGCCTTTGGTTGCTCTTGCGCCTTTGTCACAGCAGGAGTTTGCGAGTCTGATGTACAACATGTTGGCCCACAACAGGCATCTGATGCTTGCGACTGCTCTGTTCCCAAGACCTATAAAGCCGTCTTTGCATACCGCGTGCGGACCTCGGTACGTAATTGCTCATCGTTTGTTGGAACAATCGTCATTTTCCTTTTCCTTTCGTTTGTGCGATTTTCATGAGCGCATTGTTTGGCTCACTGCTTTCTCTAGAAAGAGACGCAGTGTCTTCAAAAAGGACGCACACCTTTATCTACTCACCTGGACCTCCGCCTCAGAAGTACAACACGCTCCAGTCTCACAACACTGACATCGTGGTTGATAGTCAATGACGTGTCCTCGGCGATCCACCTCAAAATGGCAGCAGTCGAGCAACATCTGCTTGAGCTTATCTCGTGCTCGCTGTACACGTGATTTCGCTCCCGAAAAGGACAGACCCAGCCGCTCGCCAAATTCTTTCTGTGTCAACCCTTGATACTCTGTCAGAATTAACGCTTGTCGATCCTGTTCTGGTAAGCTCGTCACCATCGCTCGCACTGCTGGGAATAACTCGGTCACGATATCATCGTCGGGGAGTTCCTCCGGCATTTCTGCAATCTCTGGAGCATTAAGTGTCTCCGTCGGCTTCTCTTTCCTCCGGTAGAAATCGACAATTGCGTTGCGTGTAATCTGGTAGACCCAGCTTTCCAGTTTCTTCGTCTCTTTCAGCGTCTCAATATGCTGGTGAATCCTCAGAAAGACTTCTTGTAGGACATCCTCGGTCGTCGCCTCATCAGGAACCCTTGTCCGAATAAAGTGCTGAAGGGGAAGATGAAAGGCTTCCCACACCTGCTCTGTTGTCATGGACATCGGTACGCTTTCCTCTCTTCGTATTTTGTCAACTACTAGAAGAGACGCAGGCGTCTCCAAAAGGACGCAACATTGCAGCAGCATTCCCTTTCCTTAAAGCACATGCTTGGCTTTAAGGAAAGGGAATGCTGCTTTTTGTGATGCTCAGAGCATTCTCATAGGCATAGGTGTGCTATTTGCACCCACATCCTGTGGAGGGTGTAGGGCTACAGCACGTTGCTTTCTCTGAAGGCTGGCAGCAGGATACTTGCTCAGCTGGAGGGCAACACGTCGAGGCGGTAGGCGTTGCTCTCTTGCTATTGTCATTCTGCTTGAGAAGAGATGGGTTCTCTTCTCGCTGGTCGGTTCGAGTATCGAGAAGGTTCTTGTTCATTGATTGTGTCCTTTCCTTGTGTTTGTATACAGCACTTCATTCTATGCTTACTTGGAAAGACGCACCTCGCAAGAAAAAGACGCATCCTTTTTGCTGACATACACTTTTGAGGATGCTTGCTCTCCAACATTACGCCAGCTAAAACATCATCAGTATCCTTACGCACTCACATCGCGTTTTCTTTAGGTGTGGGAAAAGAGCGTTTCTCTGAGGGTTCTGGTTGTCGGACAATTGCAATACCAATGGCCGCGAAGAGGAATGCGACTGCACACAGCCAGAAAGCTGCCTCATAGTGATGAAGCATATCATAGAGCCGCCCGACCGCAAGTGGCCCTAGCCCTGCACAAATCGCCATAGGAATTCCTTGCGCCGCCGTAATAGAGCCATACGCCCGACGCCCAAAGTGCTCTGCCATCACTGATGCTCGTAGGGGCGAGAAGGCACCATATCCTACGCCGTACATCACGACATAGAGAATGATCCACTCAAGTGAGGGAGCTAGCACGAGAACAACGAGTCCCGCTGCTTGTGTGACAATGCTGAGCATGAGCAACTTCTGTGGACTGATGCGCGAACTGAGAGCATTCAAGGCATAGCGTCCGGGAAGACTCACGAGACCGAGCATGCCAGAGAGCGTTGCAGCCAGAACCGCATTATACCCACGCCCGATTAAGAACGCGATCTGATGAACGAAGACGACGGTACTCCCCAACAACACCAGTGAGAGAGAGGCTGTGAGCAGCCAGAAGACCGAACTATGCAGTGCTTCCGAGAGCGTCGCTCCAGGAAGTGGTCCATGTGTAGGCATTGGACGTGGAGTCTCTCCATCAGGGGATAAGCCCATGCCTTCTGGATGTCGGCTCAGGAGGAACGCATGCAGAGGAAGCGCAATCACCAGTTGTGTGAGTCCAAGCACGATAAGGGTTGTGCGCCACCCGACGTGAGCAACGAGTGTGCCAGCGAGTGCAATATAGAGGGGAGAGGAGAGACCGCCGACAAGCGTCAAGATGGCAAGAGCAGTTCCTCGTTTGCGCACAAACCAGTTCGTGACCACTGTGAACGTTACTGGATAGAGCGTGAGGGCCATTGCTAGGCCTAACGCTCCAGACCAGAGGAGGTAGAACTGCCAAAGAGTAGCTACCTGTGCGAGTCCGATAAGCGCGAGACCTCCCAATGCTGAGCCACAACTCATAAGCAGACGCACCCCTCGTTTATCGACAAGTGAGCCAATGGGCACACCGAGCAGTCCAGCAAGAATGAGTCCCAGAGCATAGGCACCAGAAATACTTGCTCGTCCCCAGTGAAAGGTGGCGTCAATGGGGACGACGAGGACCCCGAAGAGGTACTGTGTCGTCCCATAGGAAATGATGGTAGTGATACCTAGCACCACCATCAGCACCCAGCCGTAATACAGCGTCCCTGGCCCTCGTTTTTTCGTACTCGCTTTTTCTTCATTAAGATGACGACTAGCCACAACAGGTCTCTGTCGTCTTCCGCGCAAAGCTGAGTGTCACGAGTTGCCGTGCTGGAGGTGTACAGCAATTTGCCGATGCTGCTCCCTCAGTAGCACTAACTCTTGAAGGAATGCCACATGAGCCGCCCGCATCTGTTGAACAGACGTCTGTCTCTGGAAGTTCCAACTCGACGTGCCGTGCAGCATCCCAGTCACCAACGAGTGCAGCGACAATCGAGCGAACCTGCTCATAACCTGTGAGCGTGAGAAAGGTCGGTGCGCGTCCATAACTCTTCATGCCCACGATATAGAAGTTCTCCTCTGGGTGAGAAAGTTCATCTACGCCATGTGGTGGAACCGTTCCACAACTATGCACGTTCGGATCAATCAAGGGAGCGAGTGCGACAGGACTTTCGACGCTCGGATCAAGTGCCACACGGAGTTCTCGAAACAGTGAGAGGTCTGGGCGAAACCCTGTGGTTGCAATCACTTCATCGACGGGACCAATGCGTTCCTCTTCACCCACAATGCTGATCCCTTTTTGCGTTCGAGCAAGTGCCTCGATAGAGACCCCTGTCACGAGGTGAATGCGTCCGCTTTCCACCATGTCCTGAGTACGGCTCCCAAGTTGCCCACGGGCGGGTAGACCATCACTTTCGCCCCCACCAAACATCTGCCCAGTGTCGAGTCTGCGGATGGCCCATGTCACTTGTGTCAAAGGTTCCTTCTCGGCAAGGAAGACGAGGTCAAGAAGAGCGTTGAAGGCAGAATGTCCACTGCCAACGACCAGAACTCTCCGTCCTGCATAACGTGTTTGGTGTTGCCCGCGTATATCAGGGATGCCATAGAAAATCGCATCGCTGAGTGCGCGTTCCCCCAGAGCATACGTCCCGTTTGCACCAAGTGGATTGGGCTGGTCATAGGTTCCAGAAGCGTCAATGACCGCACGCGCCAGGAGATCACGCTCCTCCCCATCATCGGTATGTATCCGTAGGACAAAAGGAGTTTGCTCACGACCCGATGTTTTCATTTTGTCCATCTTCTGCCGAGTGACACTGAGAACTCGTGATCGGAACAGAAGATGCGCTTGCATCTGTGGTACCGTGGCAAGCGGGAGTAGGTAGTCTTCAACCAACTCATGTCCTGCCGGATACGCGTCGGGATCGGGAGCATTCCATCCCACCGTTTCAAGCAGAGATGCCGCTTCACGGTCAATGAGATAGCGCCACGGGGAAAACAAACGCACATGCCCCCATGCATGAACGCTCGTGCCAACGGATGGTCCTGCTTCTATGACGAGTGGTATCTCGCCTTGACTGAGGACATGAGCGGCGGCGGCTAGTCCTACAGGACCAGCACCGATGATAGCAATAGGAAGTGTCGATGAGTTCGTAGTAAAATTTCTCTTTTCTTTTATGGAAATTGGAAAGATGTTTCTTTGCTTTCATAAGAGAGACGTGTGATATTCAAAAAGGACGCACGGGACGAAACAAAGATGACCGTCGTGTCTTTAGAGGTGCCCTTGTGCC
>CAXUIS010000345.1:0-5137 GCA_964250915.1 uncultured Ktedonobacteraceae bacterium
TGGTTCCTGTATTGAGTGCTACCGTGACTATACAGTTGCACTAACTTCTTACTCTAGCCAAAAGAAGAAACGTGGAACGGGTGATGCGTGGTTCCCGCGCATCACCCTTTCCACATTTGACCAGTTGACCAGAAATATCATTGACAAAAGCAGTTCATTCGAGTATGCTCTGCATAATGTTAGTTGTTGAATAGAAATTCTGGCTCGTCCAGTAAATGAGAGGTGTCTATATGGGAAAGCACATCATTACACTCACTGTGCTTGTATGCACCTTGTCTACTCTGCTTGAGAGCTATTGGGAAACTAACTAAGCAATTTACGAACCCCATGTTTCCCCTTCCTCGCACGGTAGACAACAAGAAAAGAAGATTGTTAAGAACCGTGTTTTTTTATTCCTCTGGAGGGGAACACATTGACAAACGAGACAAAAACGCTGACTGGTGTTGTGCTGAATGGTGCACACGGCATTTACGATGTTCACACCGACGAAGGCATTCTCCGTTGTACACTACGTGGCAAACTCAAAAAAGCCTTTGCACAGGCACAATCCGCGAAATCTGTAAGTAATACACGTGTACGCCACGATAAATTGCTGCTCGACCCAACCTATGCAAAGCGCATGGAACGTATGCACAATCATGATAGTAGTGAGACACCTCCACCTACACGCCTCTCAGTTGGCGATCACGTGAAGTTGCGACGTTTAGACGATGAAAATGGTCTGATTGAAGAAATCTTGCCGCGCCAAAGTTCGCTTTCACGCAGAGATGCAGGATCAACGCAGAAAAAAGTTATTCAGCAAACGATGCTTGCCAATCTCGATCAGGTTGTACTCGTCTTCGCTATCGCACACCCTGAACCACATTTTGGCATGGTTGACCGCTATCTCACGATCTGCGAGTCGGCGAATTTGCAGGCTCTTCTTTGCCTCAACAAGTCCGACCTTCCGCATAGTAGCGAAGTCGAGGATGCGAGCGAACTCTATAGCAAACTTGGCTATACTGTCATCTGGACGAGCACGCACACTGGGCAAGGCATAGACGCCCTACGCGCACTGCTCAAAGACCATACCACCCTCTTTACAGGTCCATCAGGTGTCGGCAAATCCTCGCTGGTAAACGCTATCGAACCAGGAATGGCGATACGTACAGGCTTACTTAGCGACGTAACAGGCAAGGGTAAGCATACAACGACGGGTTCCCAATTGTATCCACTCTCGGTTGGTGGCTGGCTTGCTGACTCTGCTGGCATTCGCGCGCTTGCCGCGTGGAATGTTGCACCTGAAGAACTCGCCTCCTGCTTTATTGAGTTCCGTCCCTATCTTGGCGAATGCGAGTATGTAGACTGCACACACATCGACGAAGAAGGTTGCGCCATCAGACAAGCCGTTGACGATGGGCACATTGATGAGCGACGCTACAGAAGTTATGTGAAGATTTATAGCGGGGAAGAGAGATAGAAACGGGACGACTCGTTACAATGCCAAACAGCCTCAAGGTTTGCTATAATGAACTCACATCCCTACTTACTTACTTGGGAAGTGTAACTCTTTAAAAGATTGAGAAGGAAATGAGCGCAATGCCCTACACGTCCATACGCGAAGCTGCCGAAGAGATACATTCTGGTTTGATTACGCCAACGGAACTCGTTTTAGAGATGTTTGAACGCATAGATGAACAAGAGAGCGAGATTCAGGCATACATCACGGTGATGCGCGAACAAGCACTCGAAGCTGCCGACAAAGCGGAAAACGAACTGCGCACTGGTCTCTACCGTAGTCAACTACATGGCATTCCTATCGCCATTAAAGATTTGATCGCCGTCAAAGATGTACGCACCACCGCAAGCTCGAAGGTACTCGAACAGCATATCTCATATGAGGACGCGATGGTGGTTGAGCAGTTGCGCAAAAGCGGGGCCATTTTAATAGGGAAAACTAACACCTTTGAATTTGCGTATGGACCGTATGCGCCACCGACGCGTAATCCGTGGAGTCACCAACATACAACTGGTGGCTCAAGTGGCGGCTCGGCAGCAGCAGTGGCGGTAGGTATGTGCCTTGGGGCCATCGGGACAGATACAGGCGGCTCTATCCGTATTCCCTCGTCGTGCTGTGGTGTGACTGGACTCAAGCCAACATATGGACGTGTTAGTTGCTACGGAGTTATTCCGCTTAGCTGGTCACTTGACCATGTTGGACCAATGGGACGGAGTGCCGAGGATTGTGCTATTTTGTTTGACGCGATTGCGAAGTATGACCCACGCGACCCCAATAGCGTGCCTGGACCACCAACGGCTCCGAGTCGCTCCGTGACAACACTTATTGGTGGGGCCGAAGGGCGCGGTCCGATGTCGCTACAAGGCATCAAGCTTGGTGTCCCGCAAGAATCATTTTATGCTCCACTCGACCCAGAAGTCCGAACGCTATGGCGAGCTGCACTTCATGTCCTAGAGGAAGAGGGGGCCGAACTTGTCGATGTGGAACTACCACATACAACGATGGATCAGTATCGCACAATTCAGATGCCAGAAGCAACACTGGCCCATGTGCAAAAAGGTTGGCTTACCGAACATCCCGAACTCTATACGGAAACTGTACGCTCACGTCTCGTGCAAGGGCAAACCGTTTCTGCGGTTGACTATCTGCGTGCGCAATATGACCGTCGTATGCTAGCAAGCAGTTTCCGTGCGATTATGCAACGCGTCGATGCGTTTGTGTTACCAACACTGCCCATTCCCGCTATTCCTGTAGAGCAGATGGGTCAGGACATCGAGATCGACGGAATAACTGAGAATGCCACCGTCGCGCTACTGCGTTTGACCATGCCCTTTAACCTCACGGGTCTACCCGCAGTCTCGTTTCCCTGTGGCTTCTCAAGCGATGGTCTTCCAATCGGCGTACAGGTTGCTGGCAAACCATTTGAAGAGGCAACGGTGTTACGCATTGCTCACGCCTATCAGCAACTGACTGATTGGCATCGCAGGGAGGTGCAATGACAATTTGACAATCTCTCTCCACAAGGGCTATCATGCTAGGTACAGATACTGTGCCTGCTTTGTGCAGGTCAGCCACGCCGTAAGCACATAGAGGAGCAGCTACATGTCAGAAACCACCACAGCCAACGAAACTGTGTTTTATACGCATCGTTTGAAAAATGGCCTACAAATCGTGGGACAACCAATGCCCGATTTTGAGTCGGTTGCGATATCGTATAACGTGAGTACAGGTTCACGCGATGAGCAAGACCCAAGTATCGCAGGAGTCTCGCACTTTCTGGAACATATGGTGTTCAAAGGGACGAAGACGCTTGATTGGCAAGAGATCACGCTTGAGTTCAACAAGATAGGGGCCGAACTGAACGCCTTTACCTCGCATGAGTCCACCGTCTATTATGCTCGTGTGCTGGGTGAATACCTGGACCGTGCAATGGCTCTGCTAAGCGATATGATGTATCCTCGCTTGGCGGAGAGCGACTTCGAGATGGAAAAAGAGGTTATCGTCAACGAGATCGCGCGCTCAGAGGATCAGCCCTACAACATGACCTATCGCCGTCTCATGCAGACCTATTTCGGCGATCATCCACTAGGCCATGATGTGCTTGGGTCGCGTGAAAGCATCCGCGGCATGCATATCCAGCAGATGCGCGACTACTGGCAGCGTCGTTATGCTGCTAATAATCTCATTCTCTCAGTTGCGGGTAAGTTTGACTGGAATCATATCATTGAGCTTGCGGAAAAGCATTGCAGTGATTGGCGTACAGGTGATGCTGGTCGTGATCTATCGCGCTACGAACCAGCGGAATCTATCAATAATGTCATGATTGACAAAAAGCTGAAGCAGCAAATTATGATTATCGCCATGCCAGCCGTTGATGTGCAAGACCCTGACTACTATGCCGCTATGCTTGCGGGTAGTATCCTGGGTGATGGCGATGGTTCGCGTCTCTTCTGGAATGTGTATCAAAAGGGTTTGGCAGAGTCCGCCAGCGCAGGCATTTGGGCGATGGAGGGAACGGGCATTATGCTTATGGAGGCCAACTCGACACCGGAAGAGGCACCACGCGTCCTCAAATTGCTCCGCGAGGAACTGGACAGCTTGCTAAATGAAGGCGTCTACGAGGATGAGTTACGACGTGCGAAAGACAAGCTGATTAGCGGCATGGTACTGAGTAGCGAGTCAACCTTCTCCCGTATGCGTTCACTAGCAAACGATTGGATGACCGAGGGTCGTCTTGTCAGCGTCGAGGAAGAGATTGCGCGGGTCGAGAAAGTGACCAGCGAAGATGTAATGCGTGCGCTCCATCGCTTCCCCATGCGTGAGAAGCAGGTCTTGACCACGCTTGGTCCACTCAGCGAAGCAGAGTTGTTAGGATAAGTAAAGAACAAGACGATGCCGCGAAAAGTGCTGCTTTTCGCGGCATCGTCTTGTTCTTTACTTATCCTAGGGGAGAAATCTCGATATAAGTACTTTTCCTTCTCGTCAGAAAACCAAGCACATCAAACATTCTGTACATAAGTTTGTATTTGCGGAGTAGTACAGTGTTTGCATGGGCGTATTCTGCCTCAGGCAATACGCGTCCCTTCCCTTCAACCTCTTTGCCATTCCCAATAATTCGGCCCCGTTGATCACAAGGTGTCAGAGTTGCGCGCCCATTGTTCTTGATGCGTTTCACCTTACCAGCAGTGCTGCCGGTTATAACATACAATTTTCCGTTTTCATTGGCGAACCAAACAGGTGTTGCTACTGCTTCATCATTCTTACGAAAGGTTTTGAGCAATGCGTACTGGTGTGAGTAAAGAGACGCAAACGGATCGCTCTCCGTTGAATGCTCTACGGAAGTCTTGTCAACAGTCATAAGTAGCTATCCTCCTCTTGTGTCGATTCTAAGCAAGAACCAATATATCTTATCCCATGACACTAGAACATAAGGAAATTGGTATTCTATTTCCTCTATACTCATTATTAGAAAGTAGAGTGACTAGAACCTATATATTACGTTCTAATAATGAAGAGCTTATTAGCACCTTTTATATAGTGTTGCCGATAAAGCAACACCATACAAGAATATTTAGGGGGATAGTATGGAACTGGTGAAACCGAGACAGAGTCACAAGGCAATTGGGGAGCTAAGTGAGG
>CAXUIS010000346.1:0-690 GCA_964250915.1 uncultured Ktedonobacteraceae bacterium
AGGCCAGGAGCGGCTTCAGGGGCTGGGCGGAGGAGGTGGGATTTGAACCCACGAAGGCTTGCACCTTACACGATTTCCAGTCGTGCTCACTAGACCACTATGAGACTCCTCCACGCGGAGAGAGTGGGATTCGAACCCACGAAGGCTTGCACCTTACCGCTTTTCGAGAGCGGCACATTCGACCACTCTGACATCTCTCCGCCGTGAGTATAGCATATCTCTTGGGCTGTGACAAGCATTATTATTTTTCGTTTATCTCACCTTGTTCATAGAGCCAACGCGCGAAGTGAATCCGGCTGTCATCCGCGAGGCGTTGCTGCATCTCGACATTCTCGTAAAGATGGACGCGCTGGTACTGTAGCTTGTGTGTCTCGTCCCATGTGAAGCCCAGACTCATCAAATATTCCTGCTGCCTCTGCTCTTCCAACATACTCCCTGTTGATATGCTCTCCTCAGCACGCTGATTCGATTCAGAAACATTTCCTTGAAATTGCTGTTGTCTGTTTTGCATAGCATGTTTCTCCTTCTCTCTCTGTGTATTCTGTTGCTTTCCATGCTATTCCTAATCGGCTTTCAAGGGAATGATCTGTAGGGACGAAAACACATAAAATACTATTATTAAATAAAAAACAAGTATGTTTTTTGGTTCCCCCTATTTTATTATTACAAATACTATAAAACTAAGAGAAA
>CAXUIS010000346.1:700-5136 GCA_964250915.1 uncultured Ktedonobacteraceae bacterium
CACATACATGCGTCTGATTTCATCAGACGCATGTATGTGTTTTCGTCCCCGCTATTTTTTATGACAACGCCTCTAACAGTTCGCGTAAGAACAACTCGGCATCGGTGACGAGACCGGCAGCCTGGAATGTGCCTCTATCAGCAAGCTTGGTGACAACCGAAGGGTTCATGTCAACAACGACGGTTCGTACTGATGCAGGGAGAAGATTACCTGTGGCAATGGCATGTAACATGGAGGCCACCATAATTGCCATCTCGACGCCATCCTGCACCTCGTGGCGCATACGCTTTTGAGCCTCTTGCATGTCGGCAATGACGCCGGGCATGGGACCATCATCACGGATAGAGCCTGCGAGCACCATCGGCACATTGCGCTTTATTGCCTCATACGTGATGCCATCTTTCAATACACCTGTCTCGATAGCCTTCTCTAAAGACCCTACGCTACGTATGGCATTAATGGCGCGCAGGTGATTGCGGTGCCCACCCTCGACCTGCTCACCCGTTTTGAGATCGACACCAAGCGAGGTGCCAAACAAGGCTGATTCGACATCGTGCGTCACTATCGCGTTACCACCAAAGATGACTTGCACGTAGCCACGACGCAACAATTCAGCGACGTAGCGACCCGCACCCGTGTGAATGACGGCGGGTCCAAGCACAAATAGAATTTTGCCGTTATGTGCGCGTACGTCCTTCATCTGCTGCGCGATTTGATGAATGGCAAGCACCTTGACGCGCTCGGATGAAACATCACTTTGCATAAAGGCGAATGCCTCACGTTCGCGTCCACGCTCGAATGGTTGGACACGAATACCGCTATAGCCTACAACGACCTCATCACCCACCTTCACATCATGCATTGGCTGGCAATAAGCGCGTTTCTTTGCACGGTCGATGATGACCGCGACATCCATTTCGATGCCCTCGACTGTGATCCATTGTCCACCAATACGTACCTGTGTCGGTAAATTTGTCGTGGAGTAAAACTTGGCAGGGAGTACACCATCTTGCTCAACGGCTGTCGTCACCACGTCTTCTTTGTGAACCAGTACGGCACCAAACTGCTGTACTTCTGTCAAAATGCGGTCGAGTGTCTCGTCGTCGGGTGCATCGACCCGAATACGGGCATAACTGCTCTCGGTTTTGTTGATCCCGACACGCATCTCCTCAACTGCAAAGTTGCCGCCTCGGTCCATAATCGCGTCCCACGCACGTGGCAATGTCCACGAGTCGATGATATGTCCACTTAATTCAATAACTTCACTTGGCATGTTACTCTTTCCTTACAAAACAAATATTATTTCCCGCGCCCAACAGGACATACGGGCTGATAGGCACAGGAGCGACACTTAGCGATACGCTGACGTGCTAGAGGTGGTGGCTGCTGCTCGGTACACTTTGTCATCTGCTCTAAGTTGCGTAGAACTTTTCTTTTGAGTACGGGCGTATAATCAACAGTAAATTCACAATCCGCGTAGCGCAGAATGCCATGTGTGGGTGGTGTTTCAGGAAAATATTCTTCCAGAATAAGACAATAGGCCGCGAGCTGCACTTCATGATTGCTATAGGGTATTGTAGCACCCTGCACGTTCAGTTTTAGTTCTATCGGTACAGGCCGACCATCCGGCAGTTGTACCACATAATCCGGTTTGCCCACAAGTGGATAGTGATTAGAGCTAAGTGGCTCTCCCTGTCCGTCCGCGTCTTCATAGACAAGCTCACCAGGAGGCAACCCTAGCGCACGATGTCGTTCTTCAAGTAGTCGCCGCTTCTGATAGCGTCGATCATTAAAGAGTAGGATGAGCAATGCCAGCGCAAGCACTACCAGCCATAACCCAACGGGAAAAAGAATGCTTGTCGCCATATTTCGCTTGCTCCTCTCTCTTGTATACTGGAAGGACCCAGGGCACCCGCAAGGGGATGCCCCTCCCATATGCGCGTGAGGTACAACTGCATCGTCGTATGGGAGGGGCATCCCCTTGCGGGTGCCCTATTTAATTTGACCCATATAGGTGATACATCATCGTAACGCCAACCCAATTAAAATCAACACAACCGCGATTGCAAGAATAACGCCAGCAGCTAGCAATAGAGGTCGGGTTAGCGTGCTAACCATAGGAACGCTGACGCGCTCCTCCTCGATTTCTGCGACCTCCTCGGCGTGTTCTGCGTGCTGCTGACGCCCAACTTCAAAGGCACCACGTTTGACAAGCACCTGCTCGATCATCTGATATTCTGGCAAAGCGGTGGCTTGTGTGTTGTGGTCGTGTTCTAGTTCTACGAGGCGTGCGAACAGTTCCTCACTGTCCGCGTGTGACGCAGGCTCGAATTGCTCATGCCACCAGACAAGGGGACAATATTCAAACTCCGCTACCTCACTCGCGGTAAAGACGCGCTGTACTGGCTCTCGTGGTGTTTGTTGTGGTCGTCGCTGAGACATGGACATGAATGTGCTCGTTCTTATAACGTTATACGGAAGGGTGTAATTAATGAATTAGACCCCTACGTTGACACCTGCTAGGCCGAGTTTGTCGGCAATACTGGACATGGCTTGAATGACAAACGCGATATGTTCGTCTAAATCAACGCCAAGTTCTGCTGCTCCCTGTACCAGATCGTCGCGGTTCACACCTGCTGCAAAGCCCTTCGTCTTCATCTTTTTGCGTACCGAGGAAACCTCCAGGCCGATAATGCTTTTTGTAGGGCGTACAAGAGCAGTAGCTGTAATCATGCCCGTTACCTCATCACACGCATACAAGCCTTTTGCTAACAGCGTGTTACGTGGATTGGAGTCAAGGTTGAGGTCATTGTGCGCCAGAATAGCGTAGATAATGCGCTCATCGTAACCCTGTTCACGGAGCCACTCGGCTGCTATATGCGTATGTGTATGCAGGTCGGGATATTCTTCGTAGTCGCTATCGTGTAGCAAGCCGGTCATCGCCCATAGTTCTTCATCTTCACCATATTTACGGGCGTAGAAGCGCATAGCGACCTCTACCGAGAGCATATGTTTTTGCAAGCTTTCGTTCTTGACGTGGCTTGTCATCAGTTTATAAGCATCTTCACGTGTTGGCATATTCTATTTATCCTCTTATAGTGTGCATTTTATGCGGAATTCTGCCGCTATGAGGATCATTATAACATAGCTCATGAAGTTTGATGCTAACATTGGTCATTTATGTAGACAGCAGAGCCTTTGTGTGGATTTGATGCTGTATCTGGAGTATCAAGCCAGTAGCGCGTTGTGACTGTCTCGCCAACGGTGATATCTGACAACCGCAATGCATTGGGTCCGAGACATCCGTCCCCCGAAGCATGTTTCACTCTTAGCAAAAGCTGATAGCCATCTGCTCGTTGAATGAGCACTGTGCCTAACTGAATATCATCTTGAGCATCTTTGTATGATGTTATCGGTGTAATGCTCATAACCTTTCCTGTCATGCTCGGTGCTGCTCCTACATCCCAGTTTTTCCCAGGAATAAAGAGCAGAGCGGCAAGAACCACCGCGAGGAGAACAATGATGACCTGACGTAGTAGTGTTGAGGTGTCTTTGTTGGAGGCAAGTAGTACATTCATGATGGTAGCCCTCCCAGATTCAATTGAACATTTTCCTGTAGTGAAGTTACCTGCTCAGCACTTTTTTGTAATTGCTCTAACAGTTGCCAGTGACGTTCAATCGCTTTACGTCCTTTTTCTGTCAAGCTGACCATAGTGCTTGACTTCTTGCCCACAAACTGTTTTTGAATCTGCACCATCTCTGTTTCTTCAAGCTTCGCAAGGTGACTAGAAAGGTTTCCGACCGTTAGTCCTAACATATTTTGCAGGAAAAGAAACTCAGCACTGTTACAAGCGGAGAGCGAAGTCATAATCGCCAAGCGCACTGGTTCGTGAATGAGTTTATTCAGTTCGGAAAGTTCTTCAAATGGCTTTGTCATGATATACTCGCTGTGTTTGTCTAAAGGCACGAAGTAGAAGGAGATGGTCGCAGAAACCGCCTATCGTCAAAAGCACGCCATATACAAGTTCGTAGCCTCCATGACCTGGAATAAACAACGTATGAAATGTTGTAAGTCCTGCTAGTGGCGCTAGACTGAGGAATGCTGTTACAAGGCTGAGGACAAGCAAATGTGTGCGAAATGCATTTGTCTGCCACCAACAGACGAGAAGAATGAGCGCGATGGCGAGACCTGTTGCGCTAATCGGTAGAGTGAGCGTCTTATCAATACGTTCACCTCCAACAAAGAGAACAACAAAACTAAGTCCGGTAATCCACTTATTTAAGGGATCGTTGGATGCTTGCTGTACGCTACCAAACATACGGTCATAATATCTACCAACTATTGGATGGAGAGCTAGGGCGACAAAAAACATGACGAAACCAATGAATATTGTAAGGTCCAACGAGCCATAGGGCAAGCTTAACCACCTCAATTC
>CAXUIS010000347.1:0-5093 GCA_964250915.1 uncultured Ktedonobacteraceae bacterium
AACCCTAACTACCCCAAAACCCCCGGCCCCCCCCCACGGCCTCTTCTGTCCGCGCACTGTCTTTGCTCTCTAGTACCATCCTCTATTTTTGTTGACTATGTCCGATAGACTCAAGTATGATCGGCAAATGTGGATTGATATCTACGTACTCTTCTCAGAACAGGGGTGTGTCTTTTTCATGCGTAAGTTTACCGTACCAGTGCTCACCTTGCTTGCATTGCTTGCTGTCTGTGCGACAGCATTTTCTATGTTTAACGTAAAAACTACCAAAGCTACTCTAGTAGACAACTTCTCTCTCCATAGAGCAGGACATCCTGTTAAGATACTTAGATTCTCTCGCAATAGCATTAGCGGTGGTCTCACGCCTGCCCAGTTCCGTAAAGCCTATGGTATAGACCTCTTAGCAAATAATGGTACTGGCATTACTGTTGCTATCATTGATGCATATGGCAATCCTAAAGCGCAGGCTGATCTCAACAAATACGATTCAACATATAAGCTGCCTGCCACAACTATCACAAGCATCTTTCCACAAGGGACAATTAAGTCTGTTGACGAGGGATGGGCGTTAGAGACCGACCTCGATGTGCAAATGGTTCACGCGGTTGCGCCCAAAGCAAAAATCGTTCTTGAGGCTGCTAAGACTCCTACTGACGGAGATTTGTACGGGGCTGTAAAGGATGCATATACCAATCGTGGTGCAACAATTGTCTCTATGAGCTTTGGTGGTAGTGAGTCAGCAGATCAGACAGGAGCACTCGGCGATGGTATTTTCGCTGCTGGTAGTGCAAAAGGTGTGAGTTTCACAGCCTCCTCCGGTGATAGCGGTACTGGCGCACAATATCCTGCCTCTTCTCCATATGTCACTGCTGTCGGTGGTACTACGCTCAAGATACAAACTAATGGTACCTACGTAAGCGAGACGGCCTGGAATGGGAGCGGGGGCGGTGTGAGTGCATATGAGAAGGCATCTACATATCAAGCTGGCTTCAACAAGAACACAAAGCGTGGCGTCCCCGATGTAGCGATGGTTGCGGACCCAAACACAGGCGTGAACGTGTACGATAGCTTCGGCTATAATGGTCAAAAGGGTTTCTTTATCCTTGGTGGAACAAGTGTTTCTGCACCTATGTTTGCTGGCGTCCTTGCCCTCGCCAATCAAAGTCACGTGGGCACGCTGAAGAATGTAAATACGCAGCTTTATGCACTCGCGCAGACACACTATGTCACCTACTTCCATGATATTACTTCTGGCAATAATGGCACTTGTGGCAAGGTATGCACTGCTCACACAGGCTATGACTACGTAACAGGTCTCGGTAGTCCTATTGTAAGCAAACTGATACCCGCTCTCATCACTGCCGCCCATAAGTAAGAAGTCATTTGTGATACAAATTTCCTAGTAAGTTGCATAGAAAGCATTCGATAGAGATAATACAAGGCGTTCGTCTACTTATGTATCAGTATTGATATACTTGACTAAAAAAGGAAGAGTTACGATGACTATCCCTCATGTTCAACGGTATATAGCACTTTGCGCAATAGTTCTGTGTCTTTGTGTGCTAGGAGCTTGTAGTTCAGGCAATACCACGAGCAGTGAAGCGACGCCGACACAGCAAGTGAAGCCAACACAACAAGCAACGGTAGCTACTACGAGCAGTACTGTTGTTGCCGTTACCTCCGTCCCAAGTACACCTGGAGTTGGTCCGACTGTTATCCTTTCGCCAACACCTGTTGCTGGCGGGGGTGCACATAGCCAACAAGTTGTTCTCGCAGATCGTACTCTCATTATTCATAATGTCAGTAAAGGAACTGGCTCAGACCCAAATTCTATCGCTATAAGCATGTCAATGACAATGAAAAACACAAGTGCAAAAGCTATTACCAATCAACCAAGTTACTTTTCACTCTTTGGAACCGAAGGCGATGTGTTTGGACTAGCATCAAACACAACTGGTAGCTTCTTCGGCTCGATTGATGCGAACAGTTCACGGAGTGGTACCGTTGTTTTTCAAGTACCAACAGGTGCAGCGAAAACACTGAAGTTGTTCTATCGTTCCGATGTAGCCAATGAAACTGTGTTCGTGCCCTTTAACGTCTAATTTCTCTCTCGTTCACAGCAAAATACGACAAAGAGACATTAGACCCGCAAAAGACTTTTGCGGGTCTAATGTCTCTTTGTCGTATGACAATTGGAAGGCAATGTTAAGCAAAGGTAAAAAAACTGCCCTTAAAACCTTGACATTTTACGTTGTTTCAAGCAAGATAATAACAAGCCTTAACATGTGAGAGATGTGCGTCGCATGAGACGTAGTATATCTCGTAGAACAAGGCGAGTGTACCACCAATCATCTTTATATCTTTCTTCCGCCGCACATAGTCATTGTGCAGAATACTGCAACCAAGTGCTGTCAATGACTTTTATTTATGAAGAGATATAGCTAAGATGTGCAAGGAGCTACGATGGTGCGACCAGACTGGTCAGATGATGATCTCGCCTACGGATTGCATGAGCATAACCCAGAAGCCCTGGAAACGCTCATCTCTCGCTATTCACGAGAACTTTTCTATTTTATTCGTTTGGTATTGGATGGCATTGGTGTTGCTCAGGATGCAGAAGAATGCGTTAATGACCTCTTCGTTGCTGCATGGCAAGAGATCGCCTCCTTTGATCCTGGACGAGGAACGTTACGTACATGGCTTACCATGCGTGCTAAGTACATCGCCCTTGATCGGCGTCGTCAGTTGTGTCGTCGCCAGGTACACAATACACAGTCAGCCGATGAAAACCGACAATGGGCTTCATCGGATAGTATGGGAAGTCGAAAAAAATTTGGTTGGGGTGGATATGAGAGCGAAAACCGCGTGATGCTCCCTCCGCACCCAGAGTCGAATATGGAAACATTGTTAGAACAGAGCGAGAGGCGCGAAGAACTGCGTCTCGCCTTGGCGACGTTGCCTGAGCTTGACCGCTATCTGATCTATCAACGCTACTTTAAGTTCGCCAGCACGGAAGAACTTGCAGCAAAAACAGGCTTAACACGCCATGCTGTCGATACTCGACTCTGGCGAGCGCGGAAAAGCTTACGCGAGGCTCTCAAGGAGCATGCACATGAGTACGAGCGAATTTGACAATGAACGGGATGATCAATGCATCGATTCTTCCTTGTTGCTCAGACAGGAATTTGGGCTGCCTGAAGATTTTACGGCTGAAGATATAGCCTTTGCGCAGGAACTGGAGACTCTATTTGCCCCTGATAAGGAAGAGTTACCACCTTACTTCGTGCAAACGCTTTTAGAAGCAGAAAATCCTATCTTTCAGCCTGTTATACATGGATTAGAACACAAAACACACGCCAAGGTTTTCCGTCGCCTAAAATTGCATCGTCGCCTGTTTCATGAAAAGAGCGTTCCTCTTCCCTCACTGGCACAATACGTAACAAGACCACAACGTCCAGTTCTTGCACTTCTTGTGGCTTGCCTACTATTCATAGTTTTTACAGTGGTTGCAACAGGTCCATCGTTTGCATCAGGTCTTAATGTGTTGCTCACTAGTCGTCATGGCGGGGTACTGCTGGTAAACGGCTATCCTAGTCTGTCTTCTACAAAAAAAGCAAAAAACTCATATACTGTTAGTACCGCTTCCAGCATGTCTCCTAAAAAGATCACGTTGTTAGAAGCACAACAACAAGTGGAGTTCCCCATTTACCGTCCTCTTGTTCTACCTGATCGTTATACACTAAGTTCAACATATCTCTATCAAGGCGTCAATCAAAGTTGGGCAGACGGTCCAGCAATAGAGTTGGAATATACATATGAGCGACAGGGAAGTGCATCGCATGGAACAGGCAAAATTTCTGTGTCCGAGTTTAAACCACAGGGTCAAGTTCTTCAAGTGGTGCAGCTTGGAGCCGCGCACTCTCTTCAAATTGGACGAGATGGTCACGCACAAGCGATTTATGTCGATGGTCAGTGGGTTCGCATCAGTAGATTTTCACACGATTGGGTGTATGGTGGTCGTAGCGAGATCATTTATGAACACGATGGCGTCATATTCTGGATCGTGGGTGATCAGCGCGACGGTATAGGTCAGCAGATCCTGCTTGCTATTACAAACTCACTACAACCATTCGATATGCGTGCGATTCATATGGTTGGACGCGTTAACGATGTGATCGTGCCATTTGACAACTTGGCTTGGCCTTTCGCTGACGATATTGTCTACACAAATGAACAAGGCGGTTCTTCTTTGGAAATCATTAGTGCTGGTTTCCCATCGTTAAGCGTACAGGTTTCATCAAACAAGTCACATAAGCGATGATTGCAAAGGTAGAAACTGACTTATTGTGAACGTGAAACTGTCTTAGGGGCTATAATTCGCTACGCTCTCGCTTGGCATATGATGTGAGGCAAGGGCTTAATGAATTATAGCCCCTATAATTACAGCCATACAACACCATAATGCTGACGCAACGACAGGCTATACAGAAGATGAGCATCCACTTCTAGCTCATCTACCATCCACTGTAAAAATTCTTCTGGAATATAGCAAATCGAAGTACAACGTAGCGACAAAAGTCACTGGACAAATACATCCTCTATCTGGTATGCTTCTTAATGTAAGGCCCGTCTGTTTCCATGATCGCATGTATACAGACACTTATTCCAGCAACGACGCTGGACAAGACTCTTGTTATGCCTCAAAGGAGAGGACGAAAGACATGAAACAATTGACAGCTACAAAACCGCATGGTATTCCTAAACTTCGTATTCTACGCCAGCGCAAAGGATTGAGTCTCGGTCAGCTTGCCACTCTAACAGGTATTCGCCGTGACACAATTACGCATCTGGAAAATGGACGCGAGGAAGCTCAACCCTATCATCTCCGTCTACTCGCGCGTGTGCTCGAAGTGCCAACACTCGACCTCGTATCATAAGACGTATAGAAGAGGATCTAAGCTGTAGAAGAACCTTTCTTGATTTTTCTACAGCTTAGATCCTTTTCATTTTCGTATTAAGCGATTTCAAAGCACTACTATGAGGGTCGCAAGTAATTCATTTCCCGAATTTTGGCTCTTCCCCGCACTCGTACT
>CAXUIS010000348.1:0-5069 GCA_964250915.1 uncultured Ktedonobacteraceae bacterium
ATGCATTGCATCGCCTTTGACAATACGTGAGAGACCTTCCATACTGATGCAGTCATAGGGGCAGATATCGACACACGCAGAACATAGAATACAGATCGAGGGGTCGATCATAATATTCAACTGGCATTGCAAACATCGTCGTGCCTGCATAACCGCCTGCTCTGGTGTATAGCCTGTTTCTGCTTCACGCGTATTGCTATAGCGGTCTTTGAGTGGTAGTGAGGGCAACAATTGATGTCCAATGGACTCGTAGTTGTCAACCATACCACGACGGTAATCGGGCAGTTCGACCTCTTCGGCTGCTTCGGCTGGTTTGTCAATACCGCCTAGATAGCGATTGATTGCCGCGGCAGCGTCACGTCCATCACCAATAGCGGAAATCAGGTTGCGAGAACCTTGTGTGTAGTCACCACCTGCGAACAAGCCAGGAACGTTGGTCATCCAGCTATCGAAATCCACTAGAGGAATACCATACCTGTTGACTTCAAGCCCTAGCTCTTCTGCCTGTAACCAGGAGGCATCACTATACTGACCAAAGGCCGGTACAACGGTGTCTACGTCAAGATCGAACTCACTACCCTTGATTGGCACAGGGCGTCTGCGACCACCCGCATCAGGATCACCAAGTTTGTTGCGCACAAAGCGCACACCATTCGCATGTATCCCATCCTTCGAGAGCACTTCGGTCTGTGTCGCAAGATACATAAACTCGACGTTCTCAAGTACTGCTTCATCAACCTCATACTCGTCGGAAGGCTGCTCTTCCTTTGAGCGACGGTACACGACGTATACCTTCTCTGCACCAAAGCGAATAGAGGTACGGCAGCAGTCGAGAGCTGTAAAGCCCGCGCCCAGAATAGCTACACGTTTACCAATGAACATTGGCTCACCGTAGTTCGTTTTTTCTAGCAGACGAATGCCATCAACGACACCTTTGAGGTCTGCGCCAGGAATAACTTTGTTATCGGGTCCAGCCAAGGGGTTAGGAATATAGCAGCCCGCGCCAACGTATACCGCGTCATATTGTGAGAGCATGTCTTTGATCTGGATATCACGCCCAACACGTACGTTATACTGTACTTCAACGCCAATGTCTTCCATGTACTCGTCGCACTCTTCGCGTGTAACGTCACGAGGAAGACGCCAGACAGGAATACCATTAACCATGACGCCACCAGCCGTGGGATATTGCTCATACACGGTAACGGGATAGCCCATCTCGCGTAGGTCACGAGCACATGCTAGCCCTGCCGAGCCTGCGCCGATAACTGCAATTTTTTTGTCTTTAGTGATCGGTGGCTTTTCTGCGTGATGACGATATTCGCGGTGGTCAGCCGCAGCACGCTTTAACCAGCAGATAGCAATTGGTTTGCCATCGACTTTGTTACGACGGCATACTGGTTCACAGGGACGCGCACAGGTGCGCCCTAACACGCCGGGTACAACATTTGCTTTACGGTTAAGAAGATATGCTTCGTCGAAACGAGCTTGTGAAATTAATCCAATATAGGTGGAAACGTCTGTATGTGCGGGACAGCCCACCTGACAGGGAATATTCGTCTGGTACCAATCGGGGGTCACACCAACCGATTGATATCGCGCTTCCAAGTCGCTATCGGGATCAAACATGTTCGGGTCCTTTCCTGAGTATCCGGTACACGCTACTATTCGTTAGAAAAGAACTAGTTGTGTCTGGATCAGGGGAGATAGCATTTTTGTATAATGGCCCACCATAGAGAAATCTCCCACACGCTAGGCCAATGTGTGTGGGGATATATGAGTGCTTTTTAGATACTCGTAAAATGTGCGTAGGATAAAGATAAATTTCCTTGTCAGATTATAGCATAGAGTGGGAACAAGCAACAATGCTCATTTTTGGCGAGTAGAGAGCTATATATGTGTGATACAGCTCTCTATTCACCAATGTGTGCAATCAAACCAGCAAGCAATGCTGCACGTGGCGCAATGCTATCGAGCAAAAGATACTCGTACGGGCTATGGTCGCGCCCACCGATAGGACCAAGACCATCAAGCGTTGGGACGCCATAATCAGTTACAAAGCTGCCATCAGAGGCTCCTCCTGTTGTTGTGTCATGGAGTGGAAAATTCAGTGTTGCAGCGATCTCTTTGGCAGTCATGACCATTTTTTGACTCGTTGGTGTGAGAGCCATTGGATTTCTTGAGTCCGGTTCTTGCATAAGGGTCGTCTCGACATCGGGGACACAGTGCTTTTTAAGGAGTTCGTGCCAACGTGCCTCCGTCGCTAACCGATCCTCAGTATGCAAGAAGCGTAGGTCGATACGTGCCATCGCTGATTCTGGTACAACATTTGGTGCCGTTCCACCAGAGATACTTCCTACGTTGATAGAAATGCCCTCGCGCCACCCGTTGATACTTGTTAGTTGCAGTGTTTGGTGAGCTATTTCCAGGATAGCGTTGCGACCTTTTTCTGGCTCAACACCTGCATGGGCTGAGCGACCTTGGGCTGTGAGCGTATACCATGCGTTTCCCTTACGCGCACTCACAATATCTCCGTTTGCGCGGGCTGCTTCCAGTACTAACGCCCCACTACATCCCTCACACGCGGAATGCATAAGCTTAAGAGAGTGCCGAACGCTAATTTCTTCATCTGAGACGCATAGAAAGCGAATTTCACCAAATGCACGATAAGAGAGTGCAAGCATTGCCTCAATTGCGTAGAAGCCCAGCAGAATACCACCCTTCATATCAATCACGCCAGGGCCATACGCAATATTATTTTCAACACGTACAGGACGACGTGCTGCCGTTCCTGCTGGATAGACCGTATCCATGTGACCAAGCAGCAATACGCATCCTTCGCCCTCGCCTTGCAATACCCCAATAAGATCGTTGCCCCATTGTTCCTGTTCAACAATTGTTGCATCCATGCCGAGACCGCGCATACGAGCCGCTAAATAGGTTGCCATATTGTCTATACCTACTTTATTGTGGCTATCGGAGTCGATTGCGCAGACCTCTCGCAATTCATCGACATAGCGCGTTTGCTGCTGTTGGAGATACTCTTCCACCCCAACTACAAGTGCTTGTATATCCATATCTCGTGGTGCCTCTTCGATGATATTATAATGTCAGCAAGAATGCGAAATAGAATTATTCGAGGTAGGGACCGATTTATCGCGTCCTCGTCGGCGGTTGGTTGCCACGAGGACGCGATAAATCGGTCCCTACCTCTTCAAACTACATCATCATTTGCAAGCATTATCTTTATTGTATGAATACGATTTAAACGTAGTGAAAGGAACATTGACAAATGACACAAGAGAAAAATGTAGCACATTCAGGTCCACGACCTGTTCGAGCCGCACGTGGTACAACACTTTCTTGTAAAGGTTGGCAACAAGAGGCTGCGTTACGCATGCTCATGAACAATCTGGACCCTGAGGTTGCCGAGCGGCCCGATGATCTTGTTGTCTATGGTGGCTCTGGACGCGCTGCACGCTCCTGGGCAGCGTTCGATGCTATCGTGCGCTCATTGCGCGATCTGGAAAACAATGAGACGCTCCTGGTGCAATCGGGCAAGCCCGTTGGTATTTTTCGCACACACGCTGATGCCCCACGTGTCTTAATTGCGAACTCAAATCTTGTGCCACATTGGGGAACCTGGGATGAGTTTCGTCGTCTCGAAGCACTCGGTCTTACGATGTATGGGCAGATGACGGCTGGCTCCTGGATTTACATTGGCTCACAGGGTATCGTTCAGGGAACCTATGAGACCTTTGCGGAAGCCGCGCGCATTCATTATGGAGGAACCCTGAAGGGAAAATTTGTGTTGACGGCTGGCCTAGGTGGTATGGGTGGTGCCCAACCCCTTGCGGTGACGATGAATGAGGGCGTTTGTTTGGCGGTCGAGGTTGACCGACAGCATATTCAACGTCGCTTGGATACAGGCTATTGCGATGAGATAGCAAGTACACTTGACGAGGCTTTACATCAGGTGCGTGAGGCGTGTGAGCAGGGTCAGCCATTGTCGATTGGACTTATCGGCAATGCAGCCGAGGTGTATCCTGAACTGGTACGGCGCGGCATTATTCCTGACATGGTTACGGACCAGACATCAGCGCATGATGCCTTGAACGGTTATACACCTGCTGGTCTATCACTGACTGAGGCGAACGCATTACGTACACAGGACCCACAGGCATATGTTCAGCGTTCAACCGCTTCGATGGTGACGCATGTTCGTGCCATGCTTGCGATGCAGGAACGCGGTGCAATCGTCTTTGATTATGGCAACAACCTGCGCGGTCAAGCATTGGCTGCTGGTGAGGCTCACGCGCTAGACTTTCCTGGCTTTGTGCCAGCCTATATTCGACCCCTTTTCTGCCGTGGCAAAGGTCCATTTCGGTGGGTCGCGCTTTCTGGCGATCCAGGAGATATTTATCGTACTGATGAGGCCATACTCGAATTGTTTCCAGAAGATACCGCACTCAAGCGTTGGATAACACTTGCACGCCAAAAGATTCATTTTCAGGGACTTCCTGCGCGTATCTGCTGGCTAGGCTATGGACAACGTGACAAGGCCGGACTAGCATTTAACGAGCTTGTTGCAAAGGGTATCGTGAAGGCTCCGATTGTGATTGGGCGCGATCACCTTGACAGTGGTTCGGTAGCCTCGCCGTACCGCGAAACCGAGGCTATGAAGGACGGAAGCGACGCTATCGCCGATTGGCCTCTACTAAATGCTTTACTAAATACAGCTTCTGGTGCGACATGGGTCTCGTTACATCACGGCGGCGGTGTTGGTATTGGTTACTCAATACATGCAGGACAGGTCATTGTCGCCGATGGCACACCGGAAGCGGCTGAACGTCTCAAACGCGTACTCACCAATGATCCTGGTACAGGCGTTATGCGTCATGTTGATGCTGGCTATGATGAGGCTATTGCTTATGCCCAAGAAACGGGTCTACAGATACCTATGCTTTAAGAGGACACGAGATATTCTGATGAATATTGACCACCAAAAATGGTCATTCTTTTCGGTAGGGGCAGCAATTCATTGCGCCCAAAGATGGGTCGGGAGGGGT
>CAXUIS010000349.1:0-5040 GCA_964250915.1 uncultured Ktedonobacteraceae bacterium
GGCTTGATTGCGCTAGAATTGGCACGTGGCGATGCAAGTGTGTGTACCTTCTTTGGTGTTCATTCTGGTTTGGCGATGTCCTCTATCGCTATGCTCGGCTCAGAGGAGCAGAAGCAGCGTTGGTTGCCCGCGATGGCTCGCATGGAAAAGATTGGTGCCTTTGGCCTGACCGAGCCGGATCATGGTTCGGATGCTGTGGCACTGGAAAGTACGGCGCGTCGTGTCGGCGACGAATACATTCTCAATGGCTCTAAACGCTGGATTGGCAACGCGTCGTTCGCTGACGTTGTAATCATCTGGGCGCGTGACGACGATGGTAAGGTTGGCGGTTTCCTGGTAGAGAAGGGAACGCCGGGCTTTGAGGCTACTGTGATGACGGGCAAGGTTGCGAAACGTGCCGTGTGGCAGGCAGATATCAAAATGACTGATGTGCATGTGCCTGCTGGAAACCGTCTGGAAAAATCACATAGCTTCAAAGATACGTCGAGCGTCTTGACCGCGACCCGTTCAGGTGTCGCGTGGGAAGCAATCGGACATGCTGTAGCCGCTTACGAGATTGCACGCGATTATACAGAGAAACGTGTGCAGTTCGGCAAACCTTTAGCAAGTTTCCAAACTATTCAAATCAAGCTTGCAAGTATGCTGGCGAATGTGACAACAATGCAGCTGCTCTGCCTACGTCTGGCACAACTTCAGACCGAGGGCAAGATGACCGCGGCAATGGCATCGCTGGCAAAAATGAACAACGCACGTCTCGCTCGTGAAGTCGTTGCAGATGCTCGTGAGATGCTGGGTGGCAATGGTATTCTTCTGGAGTACAATATTGCACGTCACCACGCGGACATCGAGGCAGTCTTCACCTACGAAGGCACCGACACGGTACAGTCGCTCATCGTCGGACGTGATATCACAGGTATTCAAGCGTTCTCGTCTCGCTAATACATATAACTATCTTTAATAGAATAGTGTGACCATAAAATCATCTCTTTTTAATGGAAAATTTAGCATGAACATGCTATAGTAGAAGAGGGGATTTTATGGTCATCTTTTTACAATGTGTATATTAACTCGATATATTCAAATGTATTTTTATGCCTGAGTACTAAACGAGTGTTTATACTCGTTTCAGGATTATTTTCCGCATACTCAGAAGCAATAAAAAGTAGAGATCGAGGTAAATTGTTACATCGTGAAAAGAATACCCCGTTCGAGCAGGAAAAACATATAAAAGTTACTCAACGAGGGATGCATGAGATGCATGAATAATGCGCTTAGGGCGCGTAAGAACTTTATTTTGAGTCGTGTCTTTACTCTGTTCCTTTTATGTAGTGTGCTAGTTGTGCTAGGAACACAACCAGTATTAGCAGCTACAAAGGATACGAATCCACTGATACAATATCCTTTACTACAGAATCCAAGAAGCATCTTGGGAGTAGAGGGATCGCCAGGAACAACGTATTCCAACATTACATGGCGTCGTATTGGCTATCCAACCTGTGGCTGGACCGATTTTACGGGCGATACACTCAAGCATGTGATTCAGAACTACCACGATCACGGTATTTCAGTATTGTTAGTCGTATGTCAGCCGAAGCCTAGTGATCTCTTCAATACGCAGCTATTAAATGATGCTGCACAAGGTGGTGCCGATGCTGTTCAATGCGGTAACGAACAAATGAAGACTGATGACCCTTCAGTCTCTTTCTTACATGTTCCACCCGCAAAATTCGCGCGTTTCTTTGATCTCTGCCAGCGAGCCGTGTATGCAGTAAATCCACATACAGTTACAACAATGGGGTCGCTGGACCCACATGTCGGTGGCGTTGACGTTGATCCTTTATGGCAACAAGTCAGCTATCTGAATCAGATGCAGTATGCGATGAATACAACTGTGCATCCTGGTGGTCATTGGAGTTGGCGCACGCAGACGATTGGCCTAATCGACACGTGGCACAATGGCTACCCAACCGATGCCACAAACAGCCTCTACTACCTTTTCCGCTTCTGGGCGGACCGCTTCGGCGTTTCGTTAGAGCAAGGACAATTAGGGGCGCATCTATGGGTTGTTGAGTCTACTAGCTGTTTTAAAGGATGCGGTATTGACTCAAACAACAATCAGCAAGTTGCTATTGTTCATGTGCTTTCACTGATTACGAACGCGCAGACTGCGATCCGCTATGGTATTCCGCACTTTTTCTTTAGCGGAAAAGATTTCATCTCCGTCGGTTTCAAGTGGCCTATCGGTTTGCTTGATCTGAACGGTAATGATAAGCCTCTTCGTCAGGATTTACCAATGGGTGCACGTACTCTGACGATGAACTGCGCTGGGCCTGTTACTGTTCAGACGCAAGAAGACCTGCTGGCGAGGCTGTATCAGGGTTGTAGTCTACCTGGAAATTATCGGGCGATCTTGACAAGTTAAAGAGACAGATGCAGGTTGAAAAGTAAATTTGGTAATGCGACGGATGCCCACAAGAGTAACCTCTTGTGGGCATCCGTCGCATTACCAAATTAATATCCCTTGACTTTTTCCAATTCATAACTATACTTATGACTAGATATGATTATTTGGTCATAGAGTCAAAGGAGGACGAAAAAGTGCCGAGTCAGAGCTATGAGGCACGAGGTGAGCGTATTCTGGAGGCGGCGGCTGAGTTGATTGTGCGCTGGGGCTATAAAAAGACAACTGTTGACGATATTGCGAAACAGGCAGGGGTAGCAAAGGGGACGATCTATCTGCATTGGAAGACACGCGAGGAGCTATTCAAGGCTGTTTTGATGCATGATGAATTGAAACTCGTGGAAGACATGAGGCAGCGGATAGCCAATGATCCAGAAGGAACAACGCTACATCGTATGTTGCGACATGCTACGCTTGCTACAATGAAGCGTCCTATCTGGAAAGCTGTTATGACGCGTGATACTGAGATGTTAGGAAAACTGGCGCAGGACGAGACGTTAGTGCAACGAAGTATGGATAATTTCAAAACATACTTCAATGTGTTGCATAAACAAGGACTTATACGGACCGACTTGAATATGAAACAATTTGTGTACCTTGTAAGTGCTATCACGACTGGCTTTCTGCTTGTTGACCCATTTTTATTAGAAGATTTTAGGGTATCAGACGAAACTGCAGCAGACCTGCTGGCAGACACTGTGAAGCGTACATTTGCATCGAGCACACCGACAACACTAGAGAAGCAACACGAGCTAACGCAAGCCTTTAATCAGTATGTTGAAGATGGCATAACCCTATTAGAGGAACAAGAATACAAGGAGCAGAGCCATGAAGACGACAACGCCCGTAATCGAGATTGACTCACTGAGTAAAGCGTATGGCAAGATTCAAGCCGTTAAGAGTATCTCTATGCGTGTGGAGCAGGGCGAAATCTTTGGTTTTCTTGGTCCTAATGGAGCAGGCAAAACCACTACGATTCGCTGTATGCTTGATGTCATTCGTCCCACATCGGGCACTATTCGCGTGTTGGGTCTCGATGCGCAACGCGACAGGCATGCACTTCATGAGCGTATTGGCTATCTACCAGGAGATGTACGCTTGCCCGGAGATATGACTGGTAAGCAGATTATCGACTACTTTTCACAGATTCAGGGCTTGCAACCCGTCTTGCTGAAAGACCTTGTGACCCGCTTTGATGTCGAGATGAAACGTCCCTTGAAGGGCTATTCTAAAGGTATGCGTCAGAAGATTGGGATTGTACTAGCATTCATGTGCGATCCTGATGTGTTGATTCTCGACGAGCCAACATCTGGCCTCGATCCACTTCTACAAAAGACCTTCAATGAGTTCTTGTTAGAGGAGCAGGAACGCGGTAAAACCATCTTTATGAGTTCGCACATTATGAGCGATGTCGAAAAGGTGTGTCAGCGTGTCGCGGTGATTCGCAAAGGCGAACTGGTGACGGTGGAAGAGGTCGAGGCACTCCGTGAAAAAGCGGGGCAGCGCATTACCGTTGAATTTGAGGATAATGCTTCTGTTGCACCCGATGAAATGGCGCATGTACTTGGCGTGAGCGATGTAACGGTAAGTAAGGGTATCTATCATATGACTATGAGTGGCACAATGGACCCATTGATCAAAGCTCTGAGCCGCCACGAAGTCCTGCGTTTACAAGTGGAAGAGGCACCACTCGAAGAGGTCTTCCTGAAGTTCTATGAAGATGTGCAACCACTGCATACTGTTCCCGTGTCAACTCTACCGAGTGTAAAGGAGTAAATAGTCATGGCAACTCTTGCGAAAAATATACCTGTGCCACAAAAACGGATGCGTGGTTTGCCTGTGCTGACAGCAGCACTTATAGCTGCGAAGACACCGATAGCTGCTGGCGCATTCTATGCCATGTTAATCGCGTTTTTCGTAGGCATTCTTTATCCCACAATCTCCTCGCTCAACTTCCTTGATTCCTATCTTACATCAAGTACAATACAGGGTGTGGTTGGGACGGGTTTCCAGATACACCACATAGCTGGCTTCACAGGATTTCTAGGCATAGAACTCTACGGCGCATTTTATGGTCTGCTTTTTGGAGGTGTGATTGCCTACATTGGTGGTGCCGCTCTTCCTCTTACCATTGAGAACGGAACGCTCGATCTTGCCCTCTCGCGTCCTATCAGTCGCACACGCTACTACCTTGAATTGTGGGGAAGTGCTATCGTTGGAGGCATTATTCTCAGCCTTCTAACAGTACTCGCCGTCTGGTTAAGCACGCTTTTTGTCAAGAATGCCGACATCAATTGGCAGTGGCTCACGATTACGCAGGCGTTGCAGTTTGCCTTTTTGTTCTTTGCTGCTGGCATGGGTATGTTGTTTGGCTCATTTCTCAATGCCAGCCGTACTGCTGGCTTTACCGCCGTCGGCATCATCTTTCTCGCGTACTCAATGAACATCCTGGGTGCGCTCTCCGACAAATTCAGTTGGTTGCTCAAAATCGAGCCGTTCTACTACACACCCGCGATACAAGCCCTGTTGCAACACGATTTCACACGCTGGTACCCCTGGGTATTGGTCGGAGCTGGCCT